>JAWUVT010000061.1:0-38565 GCA_034112225.1 Flavobacteriales bacterium
TTGGCTAATAACTAATGGAATGAATTGATAACAGCTATCTATTCATTTTAGCCAGAGGCTATAAAATAGTTGTCACTCGGCAGAACCGAGCGACTGCTATGCTTATACGTCGCTTGGTAATGGATAATGAATAATTACTAATGGCTAGTGGCTAGTGGAATGAATTGATAACAGCTGTTTATTAATTTTAGCAAGATGATGTAAAATTAAAGAGTTCAGAGCACAATTTAGAGGCCTTATGGATGTGAAATTCTTCCTATTTAGGTGGACTCAACTATTTGCTTAATTAGGTCTTCCCCTAATATATTGTTTGATCCCAATTCACCGCAAAGGGTGCAAAGGTTTTCCTTAAGCAAGGTCTAATTCTCTTTTTCAAAAACTTCATCTAATTCAGAAAAACTCTTGAACGCTAGAAATCATCCATTAACATAGAGAATAAAGGAAGATTGATGTTCCTCTTTTTTGTTCGCGCAACCACCTCCATCTAAACAGAAGTATGAGTGAATTTTGGAGTGGGGTTTGAACCTTAACGCATTGATTTTTCAGCTGGAAGTCTTTTGTATTTAGTGGTGTCGCCATTATTTATCGTTGTTTAGCCCTTCCTTTAAAAAATATTTAAATCTTCAACGACATCATTGTCTTCAATTTCTGTCTCTTTAGAATTGTCCAGTGGGTCTATATTTTTCTTTCTTGTATATTTAATCAAATACTGCGTATCATTATATTTATAAATTAATGCGCTGACGGATTCTCCATTTGAAATCATTTTTATTGTTGTTAAAATATTTTCAAACCCAAGAGGGTACTCCTCCTTTAGTGCGTTCTTTACCTCACGAGGTAGTTTTCTGTATGTTGTTAGAACTTTCTTTTCCATAGTGCAAAGCTTTACGATTAGAATAAATTAATTTGTACAATTCGATGAATCGGTATTATTGTTCCTTGTTTTAGAATGACGTCTCGATCTGTAATTCCCCAAATTGTGGTTTCTGCCTCTTTAACGCCTCCTATGTCTTGAAATATTATTTTTATTTTTTCATGCTCCAGATTCCCAAGAGAAATTGCATGCTTTAAATTTTGATTTCTTGTCTGTTTATCTTCCATAGAAAAGAGTACATCTTCCTCTGGAAAATGGAGAAATCGAATCTCTTCTTTGATGATTTTTGGAATAACGGAATTGAGGCCCATGTCTGTTTAAATTAAATTCTAAAACAAACCTCGGAATTTAATTCTGTAGAAATTCTGTTCTAATTCTGTAGGAAATCTGTAGGAAAAGAAGACTTTTTTATTGTACCGAAGAATTGAAATTTTAGAGCACTAAACGGATGGTGTGGGCAGCATCTGTCTGTTCGTATTGAATTTCAATAGTGTTCAACTCACAAATTTTAGAAACAATAGACAGTCCCAGTCCAATTGAATCTTCAGAGGTGCTTTCTTTGACAAACCGATCAAAAATATTTTTAGGATTGAGGCCACTGTTTTTTCCTGAATTTATTATTTCACATTTTTTATCGGTTAAGATGATGTGGATAAACCCGCCATCATCTAAATTGTGAAAAATAGCATTTTTGATCAGGTTTGAAAATAGCACATAGGCGAGCATTTCATTCATTTCTCTAGTTGTTTCGGACTCAAATTGCTTTCTTATTTTAAGGTTTTTAGCTCTTATTTGATCTTCAAATAAATTAACAATATCCGCAATCAACTCTGGTAAGTTCACGGCTACTTTTTCTTCAAACTGATGATTGTCAATTTTTGAAAGGAGCACTAATGATTTATTTAATTTGGTTAAACGATCTATCGTGATAAAGATATCAGAGACTAACTTTAAATCTTGTTCATCTAGGTTCTCCGACTGAATGATCAATTCTAATTTCCCCTTGATGATGGAAAGGGGGGTCATTAATTCATGGTTAATGTTTTCGGTAAATGTTTTCTGGGATTGAAATTCTGTATAAACCTTCTCTGCAAGGATATTTAATTCAGCATTTAAATCTTTAAACTCCTTAATTTGAATGTTGTGGTTAAATCGAATGGGATGACTTTGAAAATCACTATTTTTTAAAAGAGCTAAGGTTTCAAAAAAAGGAGCCCACGTGTTTTTTAAGAGGAAATACTTTAAAATCAAAAAAAACAGAAAAACAGAAAAAAGAGTAAGTAGGAAGGTTAAAAAAATACTTTGAATGAAAGTATTCGTTTCTTCAACTTCCTTTCTTATTTCAACCCTAAAATCTTGTTCTTCAACACTCACCCAGGTGAGTAAAATTCTGTAATTTGTCTTTTCACCATCTTTATCCAACACCTTATCATAAAACAAACTGTCTGTCTGAATGGTGTTGTTATTGATGGAGAACTTGACACTTGCTCTTTCGGTACTATAATTAAATCCGTCTTGTGGGTGTATCCCTTTGAGCTGTTCTTTGATGAGTTTTTTTTCTCTTAGTAATTTTCTATCTACTCGATTCTCTATTTTAGTTTTTACCCAATAATATTGAATGACAGAAGATAAGCCTGTAATAAAAAGTGCTGAAAATAAAAGAACGAGGATTGTTTTGTCTAATAGTCTCATTTTCCTTTTTTCAATTCATCGTTTGCTGAAAATTTATAGCCAATTCCATAAACCGTTTTGATGTAATCCTTTCCTCCTTTTTCTAAAATCTTTTTTCTGAGGTTCTTAAGGTGGGAGTAGATATAATCATAGGAATCATACAGTTCAATAAAGTCGCCCCAGATGTGATCAGACAAAGACTGTTTCGTCACAATTCTATTGCTATTGGACATCAAAAACAATAACAACTCATATTCCTTCTTTGTCAGCTTAATCATTTCATCGTTTACCAAGACTTCATTGGCAGTGGTATCGATTTTTATTTCATTGAATTCAACGATATCGTTTCCTTTAAATTGGTTTCTTCTCACAATCGATTTTACTCTTGCATTCAATTCTGCAAGGTGAAATGGTTTCGTCAAATAATCATCTGCGCCCAATTCTAGTCCATCTAACTTGTCTGCTAATGAATCTTTCGCTGAAAGAATTAATACCCCCGTCTTTTGGGGGGTTTGCTTTAATGTTTGGAAGATTTCTAAGCCATTACCATCTGGCAGGTTCAGGTCTAAGACTACACAGTCGTAGGTGTGTTCTAGTAATTGCGATTTAGCGCGAGCAACAGTTCTTGCTTTTTCGCATAGATACCCAAAAGAATCAAAGTACTTTAACATCGTTCTCAGCAACTCTTGATCGTCTTCTACTATTAAAATCTTCATGTTAAAATTACTCGCATTAGTTTCAAGCAAATATATCTATTAAAAGTATTGGTTGGTAAATTCTTCCTAGTAATTCGCCCAAAACAGGTCCCATTTCGATGCCTTTTTTCAACTGCATCCTCTGGCTATCAATGTCCTACAGATATGCCGCGCATCAATACGGCCAAATCACAGCAAAAGAAATCCTTGTCCCAAAAAAAAGTAACGAATACGCTGACAACTGATTCCTGTTATTTTATAGTCGTGTTCCTATTCTTATGCATTCAACACTAAAAAAGTAAGCGTTAGAGCGGAAACAAACAAAGCGAGAAAAACAACCTTCTTCAACTTTTCTTTAAGTCTTACTATATTTTTTTTTGATTCCTTCATTTTAAAAACATTCTTTATCGAAGTCAATAGGTTGACCATAAAATCATCGTCATCTTTACTGATGTAATCATTGGCTCCTTTTTGTATGATTTCAATCGCTTTTTCTTTATCGCGCTGCCCCGAAAAAACGAGTACAGGCACATTTGAATTTTTCCTTAATTCAACAAGCACCTCTAAGCCATTTTTAAATCTCAATTCAGCGTCATTGAAGTTATAATCGAGGATTATTAAATCTGGCAAATATTTATTTATTTTATAAAATATATTGTCTCCATTGTTAAAAATAATTACCCGACAATTAAGTTTCATTTTTACTTGTAATGCAATTATTTCGGAGACTATTAGGCTATCTTCTACAACAAATATTGTTTTTTTATTCTTCATAATTGTATATTTTTTAGGCGCTTTTTTATTTTAAAATATTTTTTTGTTTCTCATAAAATACTTTCAAGAAGTTTATTTTTCCTAAGCATTCCCTTGATTGATTTTTTTCCCTTTTGAAGTTTCTTCCAGATTCTCCATGCGATGATTCCCATCAAAAACAAACTAGCAATTGCTGTTAGTAGACCAATAAGTATCGTTAATACTAAATGGCTATAGATGTAACCTCCCCAAAGCGTTAATCCTAATAAGCCTCCGTGAAGAAACAATATGGTTAGCGTTGCATACAGATGGTTGGGCATCACCCTTAACACCAAATGATGGATATGATTATGGTCTGCCAAAAAGGGACTTTTATGTTTTAGTATGCGTTGTCCAAATAAGCGTATGGTATCAAAAAGGGGCAAGAAGATTAAGACGATTGATGTTGAAATACTTAATTCTGTACTGATATTGGTTTGAAATGTTTTCATCATAAAAACACTCATCATTAAGCCTAAAAACAAGGAGCCTGTATCTCCCATAAATATTTTTGCTGAATAAAAATTATACCTTAAAAACCCGAACACCGATCCAGCGATGGCAAAAGCGATAATGGCATAATCCAACTGCTTGTTCATTAAAAATATAATTCCAAAGAAGAATGAATTGATCAAGGAAATCCCTCCAGCTAATCCATCAATACCATCAATTAAGTTAAATGCATTAGTCACCCCAACAATAAACACAATGGTGATGCTGCTGCTCCACATTAAAGGAAGTTCATGGATGCCCATAATGCCATGGAAGTTGTCAATTTTAAATCCTGCCCCGTATAATATAGTGGCACACCCTAATTGAATTGCCAACTTAACAAATGAATTCATATCATACCTATCGTCCCAAAATCCAGAGAGAAACAAAATGGAAACACAAAGCAATATCGCAACGATTTCTAGCTGAAAGCTGACAAAAGGCAATACGGCAAATAAACCCAAGTAAATTCCTATTCCGCCCATAGAGGGTGTTGGCAAAACATGAGAAGTTCTATGATTAGGCAAGGCTAAAAAGCCTCTTTTATTTACCCATTTTATGATGATAGGAATACTAATTAAGGAGATGCTTAGCGCCAATAATGCTGGAATTGCGATTTGAAATAAAGTGGTCATAAGTTAGTCTTTTTGATAGTAATGGATAGGAGTACTTAGATGAGCCAGTCCTCTTTTCCGTAAATAATTTTTACTTAAGAAAGATATCTTTGCTTTTACATGCTGTTTCTTATAGTTATAATCAAAAGTGTAAATCAGGGCTTTGTATTTATTCGCAACCACACGCCATTGATACCTTTTAGTGGCAATACGCCCCATTTTTAAGGCATTTTCATTTAAACGGTCTACATCAAGCAGGTGAATGAGTTGAACTAACTCTTCTTCATTTTTAAAATAGTTGGCCTCATTTTCTGTAGTTGCTCTATTGTAACTTACATCAAACGATACTATGGGCAAATTTAAACACATGGCTTCTACTAGTGATGGGTTGGTTCCTCCAGCACTGTGTCCATGAATATAAACCAAGCAATTTCTTCTGAGCACATCTAATTCTTCTTGCTCATAAATTGGATCGAGTAAAATGATATTTTTAATTTTTTGATAGTTGGCTTTTAATTCAATACCATAGTCACTTTTTTGCCAATTTCCAACAACAACGAGCATCTGATTGGTTCTAGCAAAAGCGGCTAATGCCATATGAATATTATTTTCTGGCTCTATCCTAGCTACTTTAAAAGCATAAGACTTCTCTAGAAATGGATATTTTTTTAGGTATGGTTTTTTTGAGCCGAATGCAATCGTATGGTCACCTCCATATTCTATTAAATGGCTTAATGTTTTATAGTTAATGGAAGTATATCTTTTTATCGCTTCATTATCTGTAATGTCGGCATGTGAAAATTTAACGGCTATTTTTTCTGAAACTTTAAGAAACCACTTGGCAAATCCATTCCACTTGTTTCTTCTCCACTCTAGTCCATCAATGTTTATAATAATTTTTTTATTGGTAAATAGTCGAACAAATGGGATGACCATCCCCCCTGAAACGCCTAAAATCAAAAGTGTATCCGCAAAAAATAGTGCGTGAAAGATAGAGACAATGTCATAAATAATACTTTGAACACCATTGGCATCAAAAGGTAAGTAGATTAGTTTCGCTTTATTAAAATGAGTTGGCCGTTCATATTTTTGATAGGCTTTTTTACTGCAATAAACCGTAAACTGAAATTCATCTTTCAACTGATCCGTTAAATGGTGTGCGAGTGTTTCAAAACCTCCATATCTTGAAGGGATTCCAACAGTTCCTATAATGGCTATTTTTTTCATAATTAAAAATCTTTGATTGGTATATTGTAAAAGTTAAGCCAAACACAACAAGTTGCTGAAATACTGCTACTTAGCCTTCCGATTAAAGTTGGTTAATTTTCAAAAAAAAACAAAAATTCTCTATTTGGGAATTAAATGAGTTGGTGAACAACATTAAACTTCATCCACTTTTTATTAAAATGTTTCGTGGTGAATAAACGTTGATAGCGAACTTTAGCTCTAGCTCCTAATTGAGGGAGCTCTTTTTTACGGTCTATTAAGCTGACAATAGCGCTGGCCAATTCTTCAACATTATTTGGATGGACCAAAAATCCAGTTTCTTGATCTAGAACCGCTTCTTTAGCACCTCCATGATTCGTGGTAATTACCGGCTTTGCAGCCGACATCGCCTCCAATACCGTTGTGGGAAATGGATCTTTCATTAAGGATGGAATTAAACAAACATCTGCATCACTCATTGCCTCGGCTATATTTGGAACAAAATCTCTTATTTCAACATTAGTTGCCAATCCATAATTGTTAATTTTTTCTTGCAATTCAGCTAAAACATTTTCTTGTCCGTCTACAACTCCTCCCATTAATATAAATTGGGTGTTGTTCAACTTTTCTTTGGCTATGGTTGCCAATGCTTCAATCAAAAACCATTGTCCTTTTTCGGGTTTAATTCTTCCAAACAGATAAAAATTGATGGTATCTGATTTCTTTTTTTTATTGACTTCAATCGCACTGATTCCGTTATGAATGACAACTCCTTTTTCCTCAATGTTTTTTACATATCTTTTTAAACCTAATAACACGGCATTGGATACACATACTATTTTAGTGGAAAACAATTGAGCGATCCATGCGGTTAATGCGCCTATCATTTTAGGCTGATCAATGATTTCGTGGACATGCACAAAGCGATTGATCCGGAGTATGGCTAATAAAGGCAATAGAAATGAACACGATAAGGTATTTACATACCCAGAGGTAAACTGATTTTTTTTATGCTCCTTTCTTAAAAAAAACAAAAAATGGATCCATTGACTCACAAACTTTACGATGCCAAAAGGGGTAAATATTTTACGGTAAATAACGGGCATATCTGTTTTAATAATCACCTCCGCATTTTCTACCTCGGTTTCTATTAGGTTTGTTAAGGGACCTCCTCTAAACAAGTATACTTTTTTATGTATTGCTGTAGGAATTGCTTTTAAAGCGTTTACCAAAATTCGATCTGCGCCATACAACTCTGCACTGGGGTGAAAAACGGCAATACTGGTTTTTGGAATGAACAGTTCGTTGATCAGTGCCTTTATTGTAATCCCTTTTGTTTCCCAAGTATATGCAGATTTAAAAGTAGCAATGGCCTTTTTAGCCAATTCGTTTCTCCTCGCTTCACTTTGATGTAAGTCAACTAAAGCGCTAGCGAATTGATTGACACTTTTGTTGTAATTGGTGTAAGGAATCTTTATTCCTGCGTCCTTCAATAATTCTCCGGGTCCAACATTGTCAAAACAGATTATTGGTAGACCATAGCTCATCGCTTCTGGAATTACCATTCCTGCCCCCTCATGAGAAGGAAACAAAAACACATCTGCGGCATTATAAATCGCATCCATTTCTCGTTTATCTACCCATAAAATAATGTTTACTTGTTCTACAAGTTGATGCTGCGCTATTAATTCCTTAAAGTATTCTTCACACTCTCCTGCACCCACTAGGGTTAACTTAACATGAGCTCTTTCCTTTTCCGGTAAAGTATTTACAAAGTTTGCGAATGCTAAAATGGAGATGTCGAATCCTTTCATGGGTGCAAAACGACCAACAGACAACACATTAAATACACCGTTCTTTTTCATTTTTACCGTCGGAATTTCTGAAGCTACAGCAGGTATAATTGCGACTTTAAAATCATCCAATCTAAGGGTGTCTTGAACAGAGGAGTTGATCCCAATAATTTGATCTGTTTTCCATTTGGCGAGATAGAAAAAAGGGTCCAAATTTCTCATCATCCATTTTACCAATGCATATTTTTTATCTGTGTTCACCACTTTACGTCCATACTGTTTAATGTAGGCTGTGGGCATTTTTGGATGATGGCCAATTGGGCCCCAAATGGTTGGTTTTCCAAACACCCATAAAAAATGGGGAATGCTATCGCTATGAAAATTTAACGCATGGCATAAATCAAACTCCAATTTGTTTCTTAAGATAAACAATGGCATAAACAATTGCCACAAATAGAAGTAAAGGACATAACCTCTTGGTCCAATTTTCTTTTTCCAAAACATTGCCCAATTGGGTAAATCATGGTATTTAAACGCCATGTTTTGATGAATTGGGTCTTGATGTTCTTTCATATATCGTTCAATTTCTGGACGGTTATTTTTTCTGGTGATGATGATTGTTGGATACGCTTTCGCAATTTCTCTTGAGATATTCCACCCTGTTCCGTCTTCAGAACCTTTGTATGGGTTTACGGCATAAGCTGTTATTAAAAGGGTCTTTTTCATGGTTTCTGGAGTTAAGATTACTGAGCTTAAGGTTACGCTAACTTTGCATAGGTGGTCATAATGGTATGAAGAGTTACTTCTAACTGCTTGTTCTCTATAATGGTGTAATGACTGCTTTTATATTGTTTACTCATTTGTCCAAACAAGTTTTTGTAAAGAATGGTTAACTGCTCAATTTCTGGAGCAATCATTTCTTGTTTTCGGGCTAAAATCGTTTCAGCATCCGCATACAAAAAGAAGTTCAATTTTGGCTTAAATACAAATCGGTATAAGGCTTTTAAAAAACTTTTGTTGAGTTGGATATTAGAACGCTTGGCATCGTTAATGAAATCGAAATAATAACGATCGTACAGCACTACTTTCCCTCTCAATACATACTTAAAGTACACGTAAACTTGTCCGATCATATAATCTGTAAAATAGTACGCAAAACGAGCTAAGCTAGACAGCATACTTTTGTTTTTTCCTTTTCTAGGCAGGGTTACTGAAGCAATGTGTTCGGCAGTTTCTTTACCATGTTTCATCGCACTTAAGATGGGTAAGATTCCTGGTCGATGCCTTAGTAACACCACCTCTTTTCGGTATTTGGACTCTAATCGTGTTTTTACTTTTCCAATAATGGTTGTTTTTCCCGCGCCATCTACCCCACTAAATGTAATGACCAATCCTCTACGGTAAATCAGGTCTCTTGCTGTATCTATTAGATAATTGATGTTGTTTTTAAGTGAATGGCCTTTAAGGTTAAAAACAGCGCTTTCTAATTTTAATCGAATTTTCAATTTAACAAAAGGGTTGAAATCAAACAATTCTTCATAATTATTCAGATTCAATTGGTACTTTTTATTCAGGTAATTGAACACGCTATTGTTTTGTTTTTGATTTTGAAGACTATAGTGCTCTTGATACTTTTGGGGAATTGATGCTCCATTTAGGCTGTAGAATAAAAAACAATATTCAAAATCGAATTTTACACTTGGCACCATTACTCCACTGGCATTAGGCATCGCTGAAATCAATAATGGTTTGGCATCCAACATTTGTATTGCTTTGCGTTTAAATTGATGGATTAAATCGAGGCTTAGGAATGAGTTATCTTTGAAATAAAGCTCAACCGTTGTCATAAAGGATTTTGTATACACTTTAACTCGAGCTACATTCTGCTGTTTTTTACAAAAAATCAGCATTTCAGAAAGGTCTTCTTTTACTACTAAAATGTCTAAATCTGAACTTAGTTTTAAGTGTGCTAGACTTCCCTCGGTAAACTTTAAGTAGGCATGGGCCGTCTTTCTTAGTTGCGTATTAAATGCTTCAATAAATAGGCTTCTTTGTGTTTCTTCGCTTTTAGTTACACAAATCTCTTCCAACATTTCTTGATAAGCATTAAGCAACCATTGGTGCTGAAGGCTTAATGTTTTTTGCTGTTGGTAAGCGGCTAAATTAATTGCGGCAGCCTTTAAGAGATACAATTTAAAATAAACATCCATATCGATGTTAAAGGTTTTAATGATTTTAGCCATTTGTGCATTTGCACACGCCTCTTTGATGTTTTCTATAATTTTAGTTGCCGTTATTCTTGTAGAGAGTATTCCCGATTGAAAATGAAAGTGAAAAAGATCGTTTAACAAGGGAACTTGATTACGGCTTTGCTCCAAGTCATAAACGTGTATTTTTTCATCGCCTACATAAATATTCCACGGAGTAAAATCGCCATGAGCCAAAGAGGTATAAACACTCTTGGTCGTAGACAGTTCTGCTTTTAATTGCTCCAACTGACTAACAACAGCAACATATTTCCCTTCTTTTTTTAGTTGAGATAAACTGGTGACAATTCCTTCCCAATAACTCGTACTTTTCAAATGATAAAACTGAGTAGTTTTAGCTGCCATTTCGCTTAACGCTCTAAAATGTGGTTGCAGTAACTGATTAGATCTCTTCCCATTTTTAGGCTTTATATTTTCAAGAATTAAAACCGCTCTGAATCTGTTTTTTACCAGTGTAGGAACGTTAAATGTTTCAAATTTTTTATGCTTGAATAAACCGATATTTTCTTCTTCTTTAGCGATCGTTAATGCGCTTTGTTCGTTGGCAGGTATCTTTATAAAGTGCGAAGATTCTTTCCCTTTATTCAATTCAATTAAAACGGTACGATTGGGGCCTGCTGTACCCATAAAAATGGAGTAATCTGAATGCTCAATCTCACTAACCAATGGTGTAAGGTGCAATTCTTGTTGATGATAAATCGTAAAACTGCCTGAACGAACCATCGTTTTTAACCCCAATTTAAAAGCCAACTTTATCGCACTCGCGATTACCTTTGCTCTTGTGGTTCCTGTATTATAAAAGCTTAAAAATGAAGCTTGCTTATTTTTATTGGAGTATACCCATCTCATACTCTGATCTGGGTTGTTCATATAATTCAGCTGCTTTTTTTTAAATACTGAGGGCATGTTACTTTTTCCAAAATCTAGCACGATATCAAAGTCCGCCAATTGTACTCCCTTGTAACACAGAATTTCACCGGCTAAATTCACCAGTATTTTAAAAGAATTTTCAGGCATTGTATTTAATGGGAAATCCGCATCGAGGATTAATCGTTCAAACGGATCAAAAATAAATAGTACTGCATTTTTAGCTGCATATAGTTTTGACAAAAGAAGTAGATCGCTTAATCGAATGGAATTTTTCATAACTGTAGTCTTTAGATTTACCTCTTACCCATGCAATAATGTGCCAACCCAACAAGCTCAAGCGTAAAGAACATAAATACAAGTAGTTATGCGTTTCTGCTCTTTAAAAAAAGAACTCAATTTTCTCTTTATGAAATGGCTTTTCCCATTTTGGAAGGGGTTATTCTTTCATTAATTTACCATTAAACGGCTCTCCGTCTTGGTTAATAACTTTTAAGAGATAAGTCCCTTTCCTCAATAAGCGACAGTCTAAGGAAATACTTTGTTCTCCGATGCGATAAGCTATCGCTTGAACTCGTTTGCCTACAATGTCGTATATTGCTAGCGTATTAATCCGCTCATAGTTTAAGTATTTCTCTCTCCCTAATTCGAGTACTATGTTTGTAAAATCTACAACGGGGTTTGGATGTATCAAGAGTTTATTTTGAACTCCCTCTTTACTAAATTTCACAGTATTTCGAACGCTGTTTGTGGCCAATGGTTCCTCAAAATCGAAAACAATAGCTGCCTCATTTGGAATAATTTCACCATTTTTAATGTTTGCTTTTGGGCTAATTTTAAATTCCACAAAACCATTACTCCCTTCTAGGTTCTCACTACTATCTGGCAAGTAAATGTTGGTGAATATAAACTGAACGGCTTGTCCATCTCGTTTTAATACGTACTCATGACTTGATAAAATATTGTTCATGGTATTGATGTCTAACTCCTCTGGAAGCGTATTGTAAACCTTCACATTTTGGGCAAAGTAAGTCCCTACATTTTGAAAACGAATTTTATACCTCAACTCTTGTGTTTTTTCAATAAACCCCTGGTAACCGTCTCCAACGGGATAAACGGTGATGTCATTTGGATCTACAGCTCCAACAACTGGATTGATATCTATTACCGAATTGTTGGTAAGATCACAATCACTTCCATTATCGGTAATGAGCGCAACAACGGTTAATTCTTTTCCTATGGTTGATGCTACACTTACTGAATCGACAATACTAATGTCATAGTAATTCATTGCTTTTACGGTATCTATTGTCCAAGTGTAAGTTGTTGTGGCCTCATCTTTAACAAAACTCTTCCAAGGAGTTGATGCACTTAAGATAATAATATCTTCATGGAATTCAATGGTTAAATCAACGTTATAAGCATCTAGAGCTCCACTGTTTCCATAGGCTACCACATAACTATTTTGAAACCCTTTTCTTAAAGCGGTGGTTCCTAAAGTAACATTTAGGTCTGGATCGAGACAAATGGTGGTATTTCCAAAACTATTTCCGCAATAAGTTTGACCTGCTGTAATCGATAAGTCATATCCCTCTGCATTACAATTCGCTGTCCATTTAACAGAATTTTGTTGGGTAATCGCATAGCTTCCTGCTTCTAAAAAGAATTGATAGCTTCCATTAGCAGCTGTCGTAATGTTTCGGTTACCAGGTTCAACATTTACGATTACTCCGGGTATCCCTTCTTCTCCAGCTTCTTGAACACAGTTTTGATTGAGGTCATTAAAAATGACTCCACAAACTTGAATTCCGTTTCCTTCAACTAAATCGATACAAGCATTGACATTCTGATTGGATAACTCCTGTCGATAACCTGAGGGCCATTCAACAATTATAGAATCAACAGTGGTTGCATCTCCTAAACCAAAGAGTGTTTTTAATGAGTTTTGACTGCCTGCTCCTCCACCAGTCTGTGCAGAAATTTCTTTCATTTGCCATCCACTTACGCCGTCAATGGTTGCTTTTACACTAATTCGAGCTCCTATTGCACTTCTGTTGGAGTTTACTCCAGTAAGATTTAAACACAACCAGTTGTTCGTGTTTCCGGTGCTATTTTCAAAAAAAACGTTCGTTTCGTTCGAGTGGTTTCCTACCAATACATCTAAATCTCCATCGTTATCAAAATCACTCCATGCTTGCGAGTAAGAGTTTCCTAAGTCTTCTGATAATGGACTTTCTGACTTAGAAAATGTTCCATCTCCGTTGTTAATGTACATCACGTTTTGATCTTCCTGATCATTACAAACATACAAATCAACATCTCCATCATTGTCAAAATCTATCCAGCTACTACTACTCGAATGCCCTCCATCATTGACTATAATTCCATCGTTAATTGGGGTAAATGTTCCGTCTCCATTGTTCTCATATAAGAAGTTGTTTTGTCCACTTGTATTGGCCACAAACAAATCTAAATCGTTGTCATTATCAAAATCTCCCCAGCTAGAACCTACCGAATTGGCATTGTCTTGAGCAATCCCAACAGTTGTCATTTTCGTAAATACATCTGCTCCATCGTTACGATATAAAGAGTTACTCCCTCCACTTGTTGCAGGCACAAAAACATCCATGTCTCCATCATTATCGTAATCTGCCCATGTAGCACCAATGGAATGTTTGGCTTCTTGTACTAATGATGAATTGGTAACGGCAGTAAATGTTTCATCTCCATTGTTCTTGTACAACAGGTTAAACCTTGTTGACATGTAATCGGTAACGAATAAATCTAAATAGCCATCGTTATTGTAATCTACCCAACTTGCACCATGACAATACCCACTGTAGTCCGCAATGTCTCCTAAAATAATTTTAACAAAGTTTCCTCCACCTGTATTTTTGTAAAGCGCATTCTTCGCTCCGGTATTGTTGGCTACAAATAAATCTAAATGTCCATCATTATTATAATCTCCCCAAGTACCTGCAATAGAACTCCCTCCATCAGTAGTGATTACACCTGAAGTTTCTTTGGTAAAGCTTCCGTCTCCATTGTTATGATACAAGAAGCTTCCACTATTCATTTCATATTCTGCAACGTATAGGTCATCAAACCCATCATTGTCATAATCTCCCCAAGCAATTCCCCAAGAATTAGAGGCTTCGTTAGAGAGTCCTGCCAATGTGTTCTGTCTAAATTGGGATGAATCTGATAAAGAGATAGAAGTAACGCAAGTTGGGTTATTATAAACTATCCCTGAATACGTATTAACTGCTCCGGCTGTAGAAAGCTGACGTCCCTCCAGGAATACGCCTGTACCACTGCTACATGCTCCTCCATGAGATAGGAATGTTCCCTTTAATACCGCCGTAGCGCCTATACTAATGGCTCCCGTGGCAACTCCGGCTCCACCAATCCAAAAAATATTACAACGGTGTGCTCCATTGGCTAAGATTATTTTTGATGCAGCTGCTACTGTAAATGCTCCAGCAAACTTAAAAACAAATATTGCATCGGGATTATTTTGACCATCCAACGTTATTGTGCCTGCTAAAGATCCTGCCGCTCCTATGTAATAAACCCCAGGATCTACGGTTTCTCCAGAGCCAAAAGCTGGCGCATGTATCGTTACCGTATTGGATAGCGCCATCAGCGCAGTATAAGCGTTATCGATATCTATTTCTGCCTGTATAGCCAAAGCATCTGCAGCATGAAAAGACCCAACAACAACTGAAGCTCCATAACCACTTATATCTCCTCCTCCCGAACCAATATTTCCATCAATTCCAGAGGTAGAAGTATTTGCTACAGCACCAAAGCTAGTATAAAGGGCAAAGGTGGAAAGAACTCCCAAAACATCCACAGCAGGAGCAGGGCTACATTCCGCTTCACAAAATATTGGAATGGTACTCACACAAGCCGGTGCAATTGCCACAGTCCCCGCACCAGTGGTTATTGCCCCATTAAAGGAAAACATTCGTCCTTCAAGGTTAACATCTGCTCCTAAACCAACAGCACCTATATGTGCCAATAAAGTCCCTTTTACAATTGCACCTGCGGCAACAGAAATCGCGCCTTCAGCAATCCAAAAAACATTACAGGATCTAGCTCCATTAACCAAAGTAACCGTTGCAGCTGCGCCTATGGTCATTGCTCCATTGGATTTAATTATAAAATACGCATCAGGATCTCCTCCTCCATCAAGTGTAAGGGCCCCTCCTACAGATCCAGCTCCAACGCTAGAATAAACTCCAGGAGTAATCGTTTCTCCAGCTCCAAAAGTTGGCGCATGAGTTGAAGGGTAGGTAACAAAAAGATCGTTCAGGTGAATGTACATCCGAAACAGATCGAAGCTACACTGTTCAGTTACACTGTCTTCATTGTAAACATTACCAATAAATGCTGGCGATACACACCCGCTTATTAGGCCCGCATTTACACCAACATCTCCTGTAAGAAGGGCTCCGGCATTGGTTACTGATCCAGTGATCGCATAAGCTTCAAAAGAGGAGAGTACTCCTAATTTAAGTGTTTGACTAAAACTGAGGGTTGAGAATAACAACAGCTCAATCGCTATTATTGTGTATCGTATATATTTTTTCATGGCGGTTTTTTTTTCAAATGAGGCTACTAAAGCTATGCCTTTTGTACACTCAATAAATTAAATCGCTGATTTTAAGCCAATTAATCATAAAAAAGAAAAGGGTGGGAAGTGTCTATTTTTCCCATTTTGGGAGGTATTGGGGAGGTTCTGGGAAGAGGGGTTGAAGAAAAAATAGAAACCAGCACTTGTTTAACAAACAACAAGAGCTTCAATCTTGGAGGTGAATGAGGGTGTTTTATGACCTCAACCAGTATCCTCTTGTCTAAACTGGCATTGACTTAAAACCCCTTTTTATTGAGCACTTTAGGTGCCTACTTAGGCACTCTTAGTTGTTCATTTGATTCGTAAAAACATAAGTATTGTTACTCTGCTCTAGCAATTCAAAAGGTTTGGCAAGAATCAGTTCTACCAGTTGGTTGATCGAATATTTTTGTCCTTCAAATTCGGTGTCATGCAATTCAATAATCATCATTTTACATCGCTTTAGCGCGACTGAATCTCCTTGTAAAAAATTAATTTCTGCGCCCTCTATATCCGATATCAGCACATACTCTTCTTCTGGAATGAGTTGAGTGAGCTCTTCAAGGGGTATGGCTTGGACAACATGTTCAGAATAGGCGACTAACTTCCCCAATTCATTACTTCCTCTGTCAGAAAAGTATAAGGCTTCCTTTTTATTGGAGAGTGCACCATTTAAAATTTGATAATGATCTGGAGCGATTAAATTCAACGCAAATGTTTCTTTGATGAGGGGGATTAACTTTTTATTGGCCTCTAAGCAAATAATTTTATTGGTGGTTTGTTTTACGGCATTTAAAGCCACAAAACCTAAGCTTGTTCCCAACTCAACAATGGGCAAGTCTTTTGGCAAATACTTCCGTACAAATTCGAGCTCATCTTTTTCATATTTCCCAAAATAGATCAACGCCACGGTATTGTTGTTCACCAAAGAAGAATTGGTATTGATGACTAAAGTTTGGTAAGGAATTTTATTGTTATAGAGCGTTCTAATTCCCCATCCTATCACATTTAATAGGATTGCTTGTAGCTTAAATTTTAATTTTTGCATGGTCTATATTCTTTAAAGCACTTCTTTTTATTTCTTATTGCTTAAATGCTCCATTCCACGCATTTCTTAAAGCCTCATTCATTCGACATTGGGCTTTTCTCTATCCTCCGTGTCGTATTGGTGACTTACTTGATCAATAGCTGCAGCTCTGGTTCAGTTAATTGGGGAGCGAGTTGCCACCTTTTTTGAAACAAGTTAAACAATAGGGATTCTTTTTTTGATCGATTTTCACGGATCTCGATCACAAATAATAAAATCAGAAACTGATAAAAAAGAATCCCATAATTCGTTTCTCCAAAAATTCCAAACTCTGTTAAGGAGTTAATAAATGCTGGTATAAATAAGGCAATAAAGAAGTTCCCATAAAGACTTTTTTCCCTTTCTTTAAAAAAGTTTCTTACCGTTAAAACCAATTGCCAAAAGGCAATAAAAAATCCTACAAACCCTAAATTCATTAACACTTGCATAAACGTATTGTGGGTCATTTTTGCTGCATAAGTATTTAAACTTTCAAAATAATCGGTATAATTAATTCGCATAAATCCGTAACCAAAAAAGGGCTCTTTTACTATCCCTTCATTTAATAAGGCGGTCCAAAAAGGAATACGCCCTGTCATACTCAACACTTCTTCTACACCACCACCATCTTTAAAAATTACAAATTTTAGAAACACAGGAACAGCAAGAGCAACCCCTATAAACATGCTTATTTTGAGTTTTTTATTGTCCGATTGTAAAATCAGAATGCCCATTATTAGTAAAAAACCAATTGCTGAAGATCGAGATGCAGTTAATACCAACACCACTATTGCAGCAATCATTATTAGGGCTGGAAATAGCTTATGCTTTACTTTCTGAAAATAGAGGTAAGTCATTGCTGCACCAATACTAGAAAGCATTCCCAATTCATTCGGATTCATATAATAACCACCCAAACGCTGTTCTTCTCCTCCGCGCATGCCTCTATAAAACAAACCGGGATCAACAAAAGATCCCACTATAAAAATGACCATAATAGGAAATATTGCTAACGTGAAGGTTTTGATTAAATCAATTTTGTACTTAGGGAAATAAGTGTTAATCATACTGACAACACGCATGAAAACAAATACAAAGACCAAGCTTTCAAAGGTCATTAACCATTGCAATAAGGAATATGCAGGGTCGGTGGACCAAGAAAATGAAGCAACAGCAATAAAGAGATAAATCAAATAAAAGACTGGGGCCAAAACATTTTCGTACTTAAATAAAGGGAGACACCCCACCCGAATCAATCGAAATTGGATTACAATGAGCAATCCTGTCATCCCTACTCTTGCAATAATTTTAAATATTTGATTGATCGTTCTATCTTCTACTACACAGAAATAACCGGCTATTTTAATGCATAAAATAACGACCAATATTGTACTGATGTTTCTTATTATCGCTGGTAATTTGTTAGGCATAAAGTGGTTCTAAATTTTGAACTATTGTTTTCCAATTGAATTGGTTTTGGATCATTTGCTTTGCATTTTCGCTTATTCGTTTAATTTCTCCATTGCTTTTCCAGCTGGTCGCTTTTTGCATGGCTTGAGCAATTGTAGCGGGATTGTTTTCACTTAAGGTAATTCCTGCTTCATGGTGAGTGATGTAATTTCCCATGTTTGTTGCTGTACTAACGATACAGGGCACTCCCAAAACTGATGCTTCCAACACAACACCAGGAAGGCCTTCGTTTCGAGAGGTTAACATGAAATAATCCAATTGGTTCATTTTTTCTATTTTTTCTTTGCCGTAAAGGCTTCCTAAAAATTTAACTTGATTAACGATGTCTAAATTTTGTGCCATCCCTTCTAGCACAGCTCTTCCCGCACCATCTCCAATCAACCACAACTCCCCTTTATCTCCATTGGCAGCAAGGTATTGAGCAAATCCTTTCACTAAAAAATCTAAGCCTTTGGTCTTGACATCTAACCGTCCACAAAATCCAAAAATGGGAAACGGATTCTCATTTTTGGAATGGGTAGGAATTGTAACTTCTTCTACATTTTGACCATTTGGAACGAGTTGATAGTTCTTCAATTGAAACAGTTTTTTTGCGCCAATAATTTCACTTTCCCCAATAAAGTGGATTGCTTTTGCATTTTCTACCAACGTTTTTTCAAACAAGCTGATGTAGAGTTTCTTTTTCCAACTGCTTCGTTCCATTGCAATGGCATTGTAGCTTCCATGGGCTGTAAATACATACTGTCCCCCTTTTTTTAAGATGAGTTTAGCGATGAGTACAAACTGAAGGATAAAGCCTCCATGAAAATGAAATACGGTTGTATGGTCTTTCTTGTGGATGGCTTTTTTAATGCCTTGAGGTAAAAACAGTTTGGAAGTTTCTTGAAACAAGACGGTTTCATAATTTCTTTTAGGATAATCAGGTATTGGATTCTTGGTAATTCCCCACACACTTACTTTTGTGCCCTTCTTCGTCTGATAAGTAGCTAAACTATTGACCACTTTATTCACCCCATTCATTCTGTTAGGGTTTGCTTTTCCGAGTATAATGTGTACTATTTCCATAAGGTCTTAAGTTTTACTACATAAAAACTGATGTTGATGAGTTGCGTAATGATGAGTCCTACGATAACTCCGTAAATCCCCATTTGGGAAACCATTGCTTTGGCACATAGTAAGCTGAAAATGGTAGTGACAATATAGCTCCAAAAAAAAACTTGATTCATTTCAAATGTTCGGATCACAAACCCCATAATTGTACCGATAAAAACAAGCACATAAAGTCCTGTGAAGCCGAAAAGAACATTGGTATATTGGAGGTATTCATCCCCATAAAACAGCGTAATTATCTGACTTCTTGTCAATGCAATTAGTCCTAAAATGATTAGGGTGAGTAGGCCTCCTTTAAAAAACATGGACTTAAAATATGCTACCGCTTTTTTACTTCCGTGCGCGGCTAAAATCTCTGCTCCTTTTATTGGAATAATATTTTCTAGCGCAGAAAACAGCACATGCAATACCCCCACTATGTTTTGTGCGATTCTTATTGCCCCAATAGCTATGGGACCAAGAAGCCCTCCTGCAACGATGATAAAAAAGTTGCCAGAAACCCATTGCAGAAGGGCAGTCCCCACCAAATACTTAGAGAACGACCAATTCTCAGCAATGGTGTTTTTAAGATTTAATACTTCTAATGTCAGTTGTAATTTAGGGGCGTTAAAAAGAATAGCTCCGGCAAACAGCGCACTTATGGCTAAAAAGGTGTGGTGAATAGAAAGGATATTGAAAGAGTTTAACCCTAAAATGACTAAGGGTTGTAACCCATAAGCAATGCCATCCGAAATTAAACTTCTGAATGGATTTTTAAGGGTGAAGTTGACTCTTCTGTAAAAATCTTGCCACACAAACAACGCGGCTACTAATGGTAAACTAAACAGCACCCCTTTAATTTCTAATGCTGGATTGTAAATAAAAACGCCTTTAACGACTGCAAAGCAGATGGTAAATGTGAGGATAGAAAAGCCCCATTGAATCGTGTGCGCTCCTTTTAAATAATTCGCTGGGTTTTGATGTTTTGCAAAAAGTGTAAATAATGGAGCGATTATAAATGCCAGTTGAATGCTACTTACAAACAGCACTAACATCCAACTAAAAGCAAAGATTCCGAAATTTTCAACGCCTAAAAACCTTGCCAACAATATGGCAACCAAAAAGTTAACCCCACTCACTACCGCCTGATCTAGCAGAACCAATAGTTGGTGTGCGTTCTTGATGGTGCTATTTAAAATCTTCTTCCACATTGATTTAAAAGTAATAATTGATGTACTGCTTCATTCTATTTACAATTCCTATTGCTTTTGCTTTCTTTGTAAAACGAGAGCCAAGAAGATTCCCATTATAATTACTTGCTTTATGGGCATTTGTTAACAGAAAATGAAGGTTACTTAGCTGATACTCTTCTACCAACAAATCTGCATTACTGACATAACTTATGGGCGTAAAATTTGCTCGAATGGCGTAAAGGGTAAGGTCTGCCAACTTCATTATTTGAACTGGATTAATTGAAATTGCAGTTGGTGAAGTATCTATAATTACAAAGTCAAAATTTGCTTTTAACTCTTCTAATTTAAGTTGGAAAAATGAAAAATCTTCCTCTAAAAGGCCCCCATTATGCTGCGTGGTTAATACCAATCCATTTTCATCATAATCTGCTGTCGTTGAATTTTTAAAGTCCTTTACTTTTGTTCTTGAAGTTGTTAAGTCATAATTCATAAGATCAACATCAACCAAGCACACTTTATGTCCTAGCGACATTAAAGCGCTGGCTAATTTTTCTACACTAACCGTTTTCCCTTCTCTAGATAAAGAGGAAGACACCACTACAATTTGATGAAGGTGCAATATGTTTTTTAACAACAAGGATTTAGATAAGGTAAGATACTCCCCATCCATTTCATCCTTTACATTTCTAATAATACCTGCTATTGGTACCTGAGAACTTCTTTCTAAATCTGACTTATCCATTATTTTGGCTCTTGCAAATTGTCTTAAGTACACAAAGGTTATCCCTAGAATTAATCCTAATAAACCACAAACAAAAGTGATTAAGGTTTTATTGGGTGACGCTGGCTTTTTGGGGGGATATGCGGGTTCAATAATTCTATGGAAAGACGTTGTTGAAGTAGAGGCAATAAAAGCTTCTATCCTTTTTTGAGATAAAAAATTATACACGGATTCTTGCAACATAAATTCTCTTTTTAATACTTGTAAATTCTTCTCTCTTGAGGGAATTTTTTCAAACCTTCTTGATACGATCGCAAATTCTGCTTCTAGCTTTTTTCGTTTCGTAGTGGCCTCTCTTTTGTTAGATTCTATGGCTTCTCCAACATATTTTTTAATTTCCTCTATTTTATAATCTACCGCCTTCACCTCATCACTTTCCTCCTCATATTTTATTAATAAATCTTGTTTATCATCACTCAACATTTTTAATCTTTTTATTAATTCAGTTAATAATAAATCCACAAAACCAACCTGCAGGGCAGTGGCAACAAAATATTCTCCATTTTTTATATACGCCTCTAACTCAATGATCGCCTGTTCATTGATTTGGGCATTTATCAAATCCATCTCTAGCCCAGACAATTGTCTTAACCCTGTTTCTGTTTCCTGCCTGGTGTTTACCACATTGTTCTTCATTTTATAATCCTCTAAAGCACTTTCAGCAAGTTCTAAATCAATCCCTACTTCTTTTAACTTTAAATCAACAAATTCTACGGTTTTATTTGCTGCATAAGATTTCATACCAATGTAATCTTCAATATAGGCTTCGCATAATGCATTGTTAAAGTCAGCAGATTTTTGGGGAACCTCATCCTTAAAGACCACTCTTAAAATAGACATTTCTTTATCGATTGCTTTTACATCCAATTGTGCTTTGGTTTTATTAATTAATCCTTCTTCAGAATAAATGATAAAGGAATAGGTTCCATATAATTCAAGATTTTTTAATTGGACTAGTGAGTCGTTTTTAATAAAGGTAATTTCATTTCCATTCAATTGAAAAGGCTCATCCATTTTACCTTTCATTGTCCTCTTTTTTCCAGACTTTTCATAAGTTAGCGTAAGCAAACTGTCTGTAATTACCAACCTGAAAGGTTGATCCAGAAATTCGTCAGTGATCAATTGATGATGGATGTCAAAAGGACTGTTTTTGTATAATAAAGCTTCTTTGAGGTTTCCTACTCGTTTAATTACCGTTGAAAAATTTAGTTTTTTTAATGCTTTTTTAATTAACAAATGAGATCCTAATATTTCTGCTTCAGTTTCTATTCTTTCTTCCGCTGAAAAGACATCAAAATCTTTATACAAAGCGCTATTTGAGAAACCATACTTCTGATTGTCTAATTTAATTTTTGCAATCGATAAATAAGTAGTTGGTGTGTATTGTATAATCTTTTTGGCGAAAAAAATAGACAACAGAAATACAACAACAATGAAAGGAGAACCTTTAATTAATGGCAGTAACTGTTTTTTTATATTTTGAATAGAAGCCATATTATCTTGAGACGATTGAAAAAATGATTGCAAAAGCAGTTATTACACTAGAGAAAGGAATGATGGTGGAAGCTCTTTTATCAAGTAATTTCCCTTTTCGAGAAGGTACATTGATCACGTCTCCGGATTGAACGATAATTTGATAATTATTATTCAACAACTTGGTAAAGTCAATTTGATAACTTTTGTTATTTCTGATGAGCTGAATCTTTTTTTTATCTGCATAGAAATTAAACCCTTGGCTGCTTCCAATAATTTCTGTGAGGGTATTTTCTTGTTTTTCAAGAATATACCTTCCTGGGCTTCGTACTTCCCCCAATATAGTAACTTCGCTGTTCAATACTTTTACAACCAAATTAGGCGCTACTAAAATCTTCGAGTAGATTAAAGCTAGCTTATCTGCTGCCGCTATACAAGTTAAGCCAGCTACTCTTACTTTTCCAATTTTAGGCACCATAATATAGCCTGCTACATCCACCATTACCCATTTACCATACACTTCATTAGAGCTATAAATCCCGAATAAAGATCCAACACTCATGTTGTCATGGTTCCAAACACTGATGCTTATTTTATCATCAACACTAATTATGTGCTGATAAGTGGCGTCAATGGTTAATAAATCTTGAATACGATTGGTTTGCTCGTTTTCAAAAATATTTTGATACGCACACGAGCTAAGCATCAATGCAGTTGCAAGGAATAAAATGGTCGGTCTAAGCTGTTTCATAGTTTCTGGTCTTCTATTTTGAAAGGGGTTCTGCTTATGGAAAAAATTGCATGTAAATAGCCACGAGAACGATACTCGATATCAGGCCTGTAAAAACAATTTTTGAAATTTTAAATTGATGTTGTTCGTCTACTATTTGGTTGAATTTTGAAATTCTTTTGATGAGTGCTTTTATTCGGTCAAAAGCAAAATCATTTTTCTCTACATAATCATACGCTCCATACTTTAAGGAAGTAATGGCGATGTGCATTTTTTCTTGAGCAGATAAAAGTATCACCTGGATGTTAGGATTGATCGATTTGATCTG
The DNA here is from genome assembly GCA_034112225.1 of Flavobacteriales bacterium. Taxonomy (GTDB): domain Bacteria; phylum Bacteroidota; class Bacteroidia; order Flavobacteriales_E; family Vicingaceae. Next base: position 24,020 of record JAWUVT010000061.1, read on the forward strand.
CTTAAGAAGATCAACACCTTGCATAGATCCTAAGTTATAATCTAACAATACAATATCTGGCATTTTAAATAGATTCTCCATAAAGGACTCTCCAGAAGAGAATGACTCAACTTCTCCTAGTCTGTTTTTTACAATTTCATTTTTTAAAAGGCTGGCATAGAAAACGTCATCTTCTACAATAAATATTTTCGGTAAATTTTTCATAGTGGTCTGTTTTTAAGCGGTTAATTTTATTTTATTTTGATATTTTGTAGGTTTAATTTCTGTGTTAATCGCCTGAATCACTTCTTTATCTAATTTAGAAATGGACAGGCGCTCATCGATAAAGACTGCTTTATCGTAAGCTTTAGGAAGTGGAGTTAAACAGAATATTTTCTTAATCGATTTTAACTTTAGCACCTTTCTTAAACAAGCCCCATAAGATTCCTTCGCAAAATAACCGTCAACAATTACCACATCTGGCCATATCGTATCTAGGTTATCTATCCCTTGCTCTGGATCTTTCCAATGCATTAATTGAGCATTTTCAAAATTGAGGTGTTGCTTCCAAAAGTCAGTTGTCAACTGATTGAAACTGATGAGGAATACTTTTTTCTTTTTCATAGTGTACGTTTTAATTCAAACCTACATTAGCCTAAAGCGTTCCAAAAGCATAAGCTATTGAAATGCAGATGATTACTGTTTTTAAATTTTAGAGGGTGTTCTGAAAAGAGAAGGATTTTCCTATTTTGGGAAAAATAATAAAGGGGAACTGGCGAGCAAAGTCTTGAGGAATTCTTTTCGATTAAAGGAGTTTCATTTGCGCTAAGGCCAACTGCATTTCTTCTAGAAAGAAATTCGTTTTAGCGATCAGCTCAAGGTCTTGTCCTTCCCAAAGCTCTATTGCTTTAACAGCCTCAAATAATCTTGGAGTACACAGATAATTGATAGAGGGTTTAATTCTATGTGCTGTTGCTTTAATGCCCTTAAAATCATCCGCTACTATCGCTTTCTGAATTTCCACTATCGCCTTATCCGTTTCGACTAAAAATAGAGCAATCATTTTCTTCAAAAACTTAGGATCTCCCATTTCTTCTAGCTTGGAGAGGTTATAGAGCGTATCAGTCTTGGTCTTAGTCTTGGCCTTTTCTTGGTCTTCGATCCATTTTGCAAGGACCCTATTTAAATCGATTTGATGGTAGGGTTTAGACAAATAATCGTTCATTCCTGCATCGAAACACTTTTGACTATCTCCATTAATTGCATTTGCCGTTAATGCCACAATTGGTGTTTCAATTTTTAATTCATTTCTAATAATCTGAGAAGCTTCTATCCCTCCCATTTTTGGCATGGTCATGTCCATCAATATCAGCTGATAAGAGGTTGACTTTAACATATCAATAGCCTCCAATCCATTTTCTGCTAAATATACATTACAATTCCATTTTTCTATAATTGTAGTTGCCATTAAGCTGTTTACTGGATTATCCTCCACCAATAATATTTTGGCTTGATTAAAATCTACTTTTATTTTATAATTATCATGAAATTCTTCTTCTGAAGTCTCTTCACCAACTTCATCAAATGCAATGGTAAAAAAGAACTCAGAGCCTTTACCGAATTCACTCTTAACTTCTAATTCCCCATCCATGAGTCTTACTATTTTTTGACTAATAGACAAGCCCAAACCAGTACCTCCGTACAACCTTGTTGTCGAAGCCTTTGCTTGTGAGAAATCGTTAAATATGGCAGTTATTTCATTGGGTGAAATACCTATCCCTTGATCTTTAACCGTAAATTGAATAACTTGCTTATTGTTCTCCTTTTTTATTGAATTTACATTGATCCATACCAATCCATTCGTAGTAAATTTAACGGCATTGCTCAATAAGTTTAACAACACTTGGCCTAGTCTTGTAGAATCTCCTTTTAAATACGTAGGTAAGTTTTCGTCAAATCTAGAAATAAGGTCAACGCCATTTTCATCTGCTTTTAAGCTTACTATTTCAGTCGTTTTCAGAATTAATTTTTTCAAATTAAAGCTCTCCATTTCTAGCGAAAGGTTTCCTGATTCTATCTTAGAGAAATCCAATAAATCATTAATTAAAATCAATAAGTTTTTAGAGGAAGAGCTGATCGCAGATAAATATTTAGATTGAGTATTATCCAAACCCGTGTGTTCCAATAATTCTGACATTCCAACAATAGCGTTCATTGGGGTTCTAATTTCATGACTCATATTGGCCAAAAACATTTCCTTTATTTTATTCAATTCCTCCGCCTTTAGTTTCGCTTCTCTTAACGCTGATTCCATTTCTTTTCTTTCACTAATGTCTAAGTGAACCCCTATAGATCCCTCAAGAACTCCTTCACTATTATAAAAAGGCGCACCACTAATGATTACCCAAGCAATTTCTCCATCCTTTTTTATCAATGGGACTTCATATACGCTAGAAACACCATTAAACCGTTCTTGACTTTCTCGTTTCATTATTTCTTTAGAGGATTCATCCAAAAACAATTCAGCTGGAGATTTCCCAACCAATTCCTCTTCAGAATAACCTGAAAGCGAACAAAACCGGGGATAAGCTTTAATAATCTTATCCTCAGTATCTACTTCTAGAATCCCTAATTTCAGGTTTTCGATCACCCCTCTGTATTTTTCTTCACTTTGCTTAACGGATTCATTTATAGCTTTGTTCTCCGTAATGTCTCTAGAAATTACAACAAATTCTTTAGGGCCATTATCATCTTGAATTAATCGCGCTTTTTGGTTAATCCAAATCACTTCTCCATTCTTATTGGAAATTGGAAAATCTAAATTCGAAATTTCATCCAATTGATTGATTTGATTCAAATAATGGAAGATGACCTCTTCTCTATGACTTTCAATAACCAAATTGCTAAATTTCATTAATAAGAGTTCCTCCTCCTCATATCCTGCTATTTTTTGTGCTACAGGGTTTACATAAGTAAAAAAACCGTTTAGATCAATCGTAAAAATAATATCCGTTGCATTTTCAACTAAAGCTTTAAATTGTTTCTCTTTCTCTTCAATTTTTTTGGTTCGCCTCCTTACTTCTTCTTCTAACGATTCATTTAAATTTAAAAGCTGAGCATTACTCTCATAAAGTTCTAAACTTTTAGATTCCATAAAAGATTCTGCTTGCTTTCTCGCCAACTTTTGTCTTTCAAGTGCCTTTTTTAAATTTAATATTTCGTTGTCTTTATCCAATTTTTTTGATATTAATTAGCACCTTTTCTCCCTCCTTTTCTACACTCACTTTTTCAATGATTACCTCTTCCTTAAAATAATTAGTGGCTCCCTTAATTAAACCAACTGCAAAATCTGACATCTTTCTAGAAGATTGATACAATAATGTCATTTCATTTTCCCCACTAATTTTAGCATCAAACGAAGGCAGCTCAGCTTCTGGATATAATTTTAACACTTCTGGATGAATGTAATTGTCAATGGATTGTAAAAACGTAAAGGAATTCGGTTGATCCATAAACTGAGGATAAGTTGTACTCAATACGTCAAAAAAATACTGGCCATACATCTCTAGTAATTCTGAAACAGGAATATGCTTTAATTCGGATAATTTTGCTACCATTTTGAACATATCTTTATGGCTGTAGATACCCACAGAGGTGTAAACACCAGCTGTATCTAGTTCACACCCTTCAATAATTTGAGTGACTATTTCTAATCCAAATTTATCTTCAACTAACTCTAAAAACTCAGTAAACACTATTCCTTTCATACTTTTTAGTTTTCTTGTTCTTTTAACATTCTATAGATTGTAGACTTTCCAATGTCTAATGCTTTAGCAGCATCCACCACATTATTGTTGTATTTATTTAAAAAATGGTTGATGATCACATTATTATATTGTTTCAACGACTTTTCTTCCAAGGTTAAATCGGCTAATGGATCTGAAGATGGGAAATTAATATCTCCAGATTCAATCTGGTCTCCATCAGCTAAAACCGAAGCCAATTCAATCATTGCTTTTAATTCTCTAATGTTTCCAGGAAAACTATAGCCTAACAATTTTTGATTCGCCTTTTCAGAAAGTTTTTTAGGCATTACTCCATTTTCGTTAGCAAACACTTCAATAAAGTGTTTGGCTAAAATTAACACATCCTCTTTTCTAGCTCTTAAAGGCGGCAACTCAATGGGTAACCCCAATAAACGGTAGTATAAATCTTGCCTAAAGTTTCCATTTTTTACTTCCGCTAACAAATCTCTATGCGTAGCCACAACAACTCTGCACCTTAATTTCACGACTTCACTGCCTCCGATTCTAACCACTTCTCTCTCTTGCAAAACTCTTAAAAGCTTGCTTTGCATGCTCGCATCCATTTCGCCAATTTCATCTAAAAATATAGTTCCTTTACCAGCTTCTTCAAACTTCCCTTTTCTTCGTGTTTGGGCTCCTGTAAAAGCTCCACGCTCATGACCAAACAACTCGCTTTCTATTAATCCAGAAGGAATCGCCGTTACATTTATAGCAACAAATGGCTCTTTTTTTCTTTCAGAATTGTAATGAATTGCCTTGGAAATAACCTCTTTACCTGTTCCAGTTTCTCCAGTAATAGACACCGTAATGTTGTTGGTGATCGCTTTTTCTATTAATCCAAACACTTTCTTTATTCCTGGACTATTTCCTTTAATTGATTTTGAAAAATCATACTTCTTTTGAACCTCACTTTTTAACTGATCAATCTCATTTTTAAGGTTTGCATTTTCTCTAATATGCAATATCGTTTGCCAAATCCTATCTTTCGTATCCTCATCTTTTACCAAGTAGTCATAAGCCCCATCTTTTAACAATTGAACCGCAGTAGTAATGTCTTCTTGACCAGAAACAATAACTACCTGAGTGTCTGGAGACTCTTTTCTTAAAAAAGATAACAATTCTTTTCCATTGGTATCTGGCAGAGAATAATCTAACGTGATCACATCTGGCTTCTCATGTAATGCTCTAATTAACTTTTTCCCAGAATCGAATGTCTTCACTTCATATTCCGGATTTAGTTCTAAATGATACCTCAGTATTTCACTATACCAAACGTCATCTTCTGCTATAAATATTTTAAATCCTCTCATAATATCTCTTTGATGAGACTAATGTACGCATATTTTCCCTCTAAAGTTTCATTTTGAGAAAAGTCCCAAAATGAAACTTTCGTTTCTTAAATGGTAAGCCCTAAAATCAATTGACACACCAATTGCCTCCCAAAATGAGCCCGATATTTCATTTTGGGAAATGAATGCCTAAATTAAAAATGACCCTACTGATTAGCTCCTGCTTCATGTTTTGGAATTCTGCCTACCCTATACCCACCGCACAACTCAACAACTGAACAACTAATAGTTAGAGCAATGAAAATAATTTTCGCCAAAAAAAAACAATCAAAAAGTAGCTGGCCTAGCTGAACTTCCCGATGATGCCTTTCGTTATAATGTAGCCGTTTCCTTTTATTTACCTTAAGTGGATTCTTGATCCCTCCATAAGAAACGGTTCTACTAAAGACTAACCCTGTTCTGCGAAAGCAATTCAACTCTTTACCTAAATTCTAATCCTATCCATCTGCCTATCTGTTTTCGTTAGCATCGCAAATGTTTAGATTGTGTTGGGATTTGAAACTTCGGTGAAAGTTTTGGATCAAGTTCAAAAGTTAGGGAGCAGAAAAAGAGCAGCACGAATCCTACCATAAAAACAGCATAAAGATAGCAATCGGACGTTTCGTGCTTGTTGTTTTTTATCAGAACGGCAGCAAAGGGTTCTCGTAAAGCCTTCAATTAACCATCCCTTACAAGAGGGTTCAATTTCTAATTACGAATCCAATACACACTAAAACTCGAATAACTAAGGGACGAGATCATCTGCACGAAATAAGCGAAATGGAATCGATTTTGGAGCGTAAAATACAAGAGCCTTTTGCGATAAGAAATGGATAAGTGTTCGAGCTTAGAAAAAAGTCCTTTACGAAAACCTTTGCCCCCTTTCCGGTTATTTGATAAGGTTTGGATCCCTCAAGTTGATGTCTAGCTCTTTCCTTTTTGCGCTTCCTTTTTTGCCTTTTGCCTTATCCTTTTTTCTGCTGCCCTCTTCTCTCTCTAAACTGTAACCTCTCTTTTACTCCCTAACTTTTACGTGTGAGCCAAAGTTTTGTGCATGCATTTCGCTTTCATTACATCGCAATTGTCGGTATGTTAGGTGGTTACTTCTACCAGAACAAGAAAAAGTGGTAGCGAATAAAGGGGGATCGCCAATATTCATAAGGGATTTACCACCCTAATTTTTTTTGTAATGGTTTCACTAAAGCGTCTTTATGAAGCAGGATAGAAATGGTATTCATTTTAAAATAAGATGCTGAGACCAATACATGGCCTTTAAAATTCTCCATTCCTTTTTCATCTCCCCACGAATTTTTAACGATAAAATACTCATTCCCATCACTCCCTTTAGCTAAGCCAACAATGTGCATTAAATGATCATCTGTAACGGTATGATTCTCGTAAAATTCTTGTCTGTTTTCTTGGGTAACCTCCAATTCATCTGAAATGGAGATAAAGTCAGGCTTTTCATCTTCTAAAAAAGTAATTGCCATCCCTTTTTTGGAATTAAACCCTTTGTTACTAACATCCGCATCCCACTCTATTGTATACCCCTCTCTAAGTGCTTTTTTTGCTGTTGAGATCAACTCCTCCAAAGGTACATTACTAAAGAAGCCATTGTCCCAATTGTCAGGAATATCCAACACAAAATTATTGTAAAATGGCTGGTGGGTATACGAACAAATGGTAACATAATTAGCCTTGACTATTCCCAACTCTTTTGCAAAACTTTTAGGGGTATATTCTTTCCCGTTGTAGCTGAAATTAGTAGGATATTCTCCTAAATAAACATCTAGTAAGCTGCTGTAAGCCTCCTTCCAAACGGGGGTTAGCTTCCCTCCTTTTTGCTGAACAACCGCCTTTAAAAATGCTTCTAAAATAGTGGACAATTCAGCATGGTCATGTTTATCAGAATTTAACTGCAGTCCTTTAAACAGCTCTTCAGGAACTATTCCATCTCTGTCAATAGCATTTAACAAATCATGCCCTAAACTTCCTTCTCCAAATTGAGCCTTACCATGTCTACCCACAAAGTTTTCTGCTTTGCGCATATAAACTTGTCTGGCTACAAATATTTCAGAGAGATTATGGCTCCCTTTTTTCATTCTTATTAATTCTGATTCTAAAAAAGAGGAGGCAGAAAAACTCCAACATGTACCTGTTTGCCCTTGGCTTTCTACAGGATTGGCATCCCACTGAACAATTTTTTCAAAAGAAACCGTGTCTTTTAAGACCACTGAAGAATCTAGTTTTGCAAAAACCGATTGAACAGCAATCGCTAAAATTAAGGTGAGTTGTACTCTCATAGTATAGAAGTTAAATTAAGAGGGCAAGTTAGTAAAAAACAAAGAGACAATCACTGCATGATAAAAGCAGTGTATAAAACAATACGCTGTTCTTAATAATTAATATTTATCGACGATTATTACTGACTAAGCGATTACTTATGTATATTTATCTAAAAAAAATGAAAGCACACCTCCATTTACTAACCATTGGAATTTTAGGAATATCCAATTTTCATTTTGCTTCAGCAGTGATAAAAATAGATAACTTGGAGCTATTCAACAACTCTTCTGGTCATTTTACAGAAAAAAGCAGGGATTACTCAACATTAAAAGCTTTGTGCTTCATTACAGCTAATCGCATTGGATCGGAAATCAAAAAGGAAATTTCCAAGCCCCCTATTATTGCGCAAAATGAGCTGCAAGAAAACAAAATGCAAATACAAGAGGCAACCATTGATCCACTTGAAGCTCTAAAAAAAATAACCCAGTTAAAAATAGTTATCGCTGTGTGCCTATTCCTTCTGCTAATCATTAGTTCATTTTTAGTTGTTGCACGAATAAAAAATGGCAAAACAAAATACAGGCTAAAAACAAAATTAGACCTTCAAGAGAAAGAAGTAAAAAGACTAGAAGATGAGCTTTATAAAATAAATAAAGACCTCACAGATTTTGCATTAGACATTGCAAGAAAAAATGAATTTACTCAAGAAATAGGTTTCCAATTAAATCAGCTCAAAAAGACAACATCTATAGCAGCTAGAGAAACCCTTCTGCAAGAACTTATCTTTAAAACACACCATCATCTTAAAACCAATGATGACTTCGAGCGATTTCAACAAAACATTAAAAAAGTAAACCATGCTTTTTTTGAAAAAGTAAGTACTCAATTTAACAAGCTAACGTCCAACGAAATTCATCTGTGTGGGCTCATTAGATTAGGTCTTACCATTAAAGATATTGCTTCTATTAAAAATATTTCTCCTAAATCGGTAGAAATGAACCGTTATCGTTTACGCAAAAAACTAGCACTTGAAGAAGGTAAAGACCTGTACCAATTCCTTAACACAATTTAAAACTGTTTCCAGAAGTCAACAAGCTCGAAATAATAATCTGAATTTCAGCAATAATCAGTATATAATTTCGACGGAAGTCTTTATTTTGTCGATGTAGTGCCGATGTAGGGGTATTAAATTTGAAATAAGCGTAAAGTTGACTTATATTTACATTAATATTTACTAAAACAATGATGATGGATACAACTAGACAACCAAGATGTCATTAAGACAAACAGAATGCAACGCTAAGAGTAACCTTTTGAAACAGAGTTTATTTGCTTTTCATTAAACGCAAGTAAACAATGCTAACAGAAAGTTCTTAGTCAACAAATAAACACTTTTATAAGTCCTATTAAGCCATTAAAATTTAATGGCTTTTTTGTTTCCTAAACAATAATAAACTCAATTAAATGGTGAGCATTTAAGGGGGATAAAAGTGGAGTGGAATGGGCTACAGTTCCGCTTTTAATTCTGAGGTACAACTAAAAGTTAAATTTTAAAGCCCCATAAAAGAGGCCTCTCTATTTTTTTCAACTGCTAAAGGACTGCATGCTCTAAAAATTTGCGCTGAATTTAGCTGTTAAGCGATTGAACGATCAGAAAACCATAGGCACATCCATACCCCCCCTATAATCAGAAGCTCTAATGGTAAAGCTCTAATCCCATCAATTTCCAGTGTCCATTTATCAGCTTGTGCCTAAAAGAACAGGTATAGAAAAAGGAAGTACTTCTATTGACGAATAAAGGGAATGACAAAAATCTCGTTTAAACATCATAATGAACACCTGTAAAGGAGGGGAAATAGAAATTCAGCCTTCAATAGTACTCATTTATCCCATTTACAAAAAAAGCCATTTCTATCCAATCTAAAGAAGATTCCCTAAAAGTTGAAGTGCAAAAAAAAGGCGCAAAATTAGTTGCACTTAAAGAAGTAAATTTCATATTACATCTTCAACCTCTGGTTTAAAACCTTGGTATTCTATGGCAATCCCAATAAATTCAATTGAACCTATTGATCGGATTGAAGAAGAGGTGAATGATCAACCCGTTTTAGAAATTAGTGTATCGAGAAACAATTACGCTATCGTCGCCTATGAAACCTTTACTGAAGTAATAAATAAGACAGAAACAATACCTTGAAAATGACATTTAACCCGTTTTTATTCTAGTCTAAGTGAGAGCCTATAAATGGAGGGGACGAAGCACTGGACACTTATGAATCAAATTGTTGGGAATGAACTTACCGCCAAACAAACAAACAAGCCGTTTATCTTTGTGTACTTTTGTATCAATGGAGAAAGCTACACAGAGGTTGACAGACTGGTTACCAACGACTAAAAAAGAAGTTGAAGCAAGAGGTTGGGATGATTTAGATATTATTCTTTTTAGTGGAGATGCCTATGTTGATCATCCTGCATTTGGCGGTGCAGTTATTGGAAGGATTGTAGAAAGCATGGGCTTAAGGATAGCGATTGTTCCTCAACCAAACTGGAAGGATGATTTAAGAGACTTTAAAAAACTGGGAGTACCTCGGTTATTTTTTGGGGTTACAGCAGGTTGCATGGACCCTATGATCAACCATTATACTGCCAACAAAAGATTGCGATCTGATGATGCTTATAGCCCTGGAGGTTTAGCCGGCTTTAGACCAGATTATGCAACTACTGTTTATACGAACATCTTAAAAGATCTATTTCCAGAAACACCCGTTGTGATTGGAGGAATCGAAGCTTCGTTAAGAAGAGTTACCCACTACGATTATTGGTCTGATCAGTTAAAACCTAGTATTTTAGAAACTTCTAAGGCCGATTTATTGATTTACGGCATGGGTGAGCAACCTTTACGAGAAATCATTACTTTACTGGGTAAAGGCCTGCCTTTTAGCTCTTTAAATACGATTAAACAAACGGCATTTTTACAAGATAGCACGCTTAACATTCCTAAAAATAAAAATTGGAAAGACAAACAATTAGCCTCACACAAGGCTTGCTTGAAGGATAAAAAAACCTTTGCTAGTAATTTTAAATTTGTTGAGCAAGAGTCCAACAAATTACATGCTGATCGTTTAACACAGGAAGTTGGCAATAAAACCTTGGTAATTAATCCTCCCTACCAAACCATGACAGAGAAGGAAATAGATGCTTCTTTTGATTTGCCTTACACGAGATTGCCTCACCCGAAATACAAAAAAAGAGGGCCTATCCCTGCTTTTGAGATGATTAAATTTTCTATAAACATGCACCGTGGGTGTTTTGGAGGGTGTAGTTTTTGCACCATTTCAGCTCATCAAGGGAAATTTATTGCTAGCCGTTCTGAAGCCTCTATTTTAAAGGAAGTTGATAAGGTGGCTAATATGGAAGATTTTAAAGGTTACATTAGTGATTTAGGAGGCCCTTCTGGCAACATGTATAAGATGAAAGGAAAGGTTCAATCCATTTGTGATAAGTGCGTAAGTCCTTCCTGCATTTCTCCAACGATTTGCCACAACTTAGATACGACTCATAAGCCATTAACCGAAATTTATAAGGCTGCAACCAACCATCCTAAGGTAAAAAAAGCTTTTGTTGGAAGCGGTATTCGTTATGATATGTTGGTGCCAGAATTTAATAAAACTGCAGACCCTAAAGATTTAGAAGAATATACCGAACAAGTGGTTAAACACCATGTTTCTGGACGTTTAAAAGTGGCTCCAGAACATACTTCTGATGCGGTTTTAAAAGTGATGAGAAAGCCTTCTTTTAAGAATTTTCATTTGTTCAAGAAAGCATTTGATAAAGCCAATAAAAAATTCAACCTCAACCAAAAATTAATCCCTTATTTTATTTCCAGTCACCCTGCCTGTAAGTTAGAAGATATGGCAAATTTAGCTACGGAAACAAAAGATATGGGTTTTCAATTGGAGCAGGTAAATGATTTTACTCCAACTCCAATGACAGTTGCCACCATCATTTATTATTCAGGTTATCATCCCTACACTTTAAAACCTGTGTTTACTCCAAAATCACAAAAGGAAAAACAAGATCAAAATCGTTTTTTCTTTTGGTATAAGAAAGAAAATCACAAATGGATAAAAGATGTGTTAATCAACTCTGACCGAAAAGATCTTTTAGCCAAATTGCTTCCCCAACGAAGAAAAAATTCCACCAACAAACATAGAAGATAACGTCATAAGTAAGATATTAAAAGGTGACTGTCCCCCTTAATTTGTAATGATTGACTACCTTAGCAAATTCAACATGAATGACAATGGCAACGGAAACTAAACTTTGGCACTTAGAAAACTTTAACCTTTTCAAAACCCTTTCGGCTTATGAAAAAGTGAAGATGAGCACCAAAGTGAAGCACAGCATGATGAATAAGAATGATTACATCTACTTTCCTGAAGACCCTTCATCCTCTATCTTTTTCTTAAAGAAAGGCCGTGTAAAAATTGGAAACTATTCGAACAATGGAAAAGAAATTATCAAAGCCATTCTAAACCCGGGAGAAGTTTTTGGAGAATTAAGTTTGGTTGGCCAAGAAAAACGAAAAGATTTTGCGATTGCTTTAGATAATAATATTGTGGTTTGTTCTTTAGGGATACAAGACATGGAAGAGATGATTGAAGCCAACCCCATGATTGGAATTAAGGTGACTAAATTAATTGGCTTTAAGTTGCAACAAATTGAGCGAAGATTTGAATCCTTAGTTTTTAAGGATGCTAGAACAAGAATTGTTGATTTTATTGTTGATTTAGGACGTGAAACCGGAATAGAAATTGGCAAAGAGATACTTGTTAAACATCATTTAACCCATATGGATATGGCCAATTTAACGGCTACCTCTAGACAAACGGTTACCACAACACTGAACGAGTTAAAAGATAAAAACCAACTCCATTTAGAACGAAATCAATTCTTAATTAGAGACATTGACAATTTAAAATAACTGAGTAGTAGTAGTGCCTACATCCATTATTTATAAGTAGTAACTCTTCTTGCAGCGAAGAAGTCTTGTCCATTTCAAAACTAAAAAATGAACCTCAAAATAGTCAATCTTGATGAGGAGATCAATACCCTTCCTTTTTCAATAATGGGGTTTCCTGGGTTAGTGAGAGGGGCTCCATTCATTAGTTATGGTGAAGACATGGTATCTCAACTACAATCAATTTAATTATACGCGGGACAAACATAAGGCTTAACTCGCGATCCAGAGCCAGCACCACCAGCACTACAATTGCTAAACCCTATCATAATTTCGTGTCCATAATTACCAATCAATTTATTTAATGGGTAATCAAATGCATAGCCTATTTTTAGGCCTCCAAGATTAAACTTAACGTTTGCTATTGCTGACTCTCCAACTCTATATCCCAAACCAAAAGATACAGACTCTCTATAGAGCCAAGCCATATTTAAATCAAGGGAAGGTGGCGCCATTACATTCCACCTCAATAAAAACGACTTAAAAATGGTCCAATCACCATGTAGCGACTTTTGGCCAGCCCCAAAATAATATTGATTCACTTGTTTTTGATCTTGACCCAAATTGATACTTTTAAAAAACAATTGATTAATTGAAAAACTCCAATAAACAGACTTACTATACAACAATACTCCAGGCATAATATCTGGATATCTCAGTACAGAACCCTCTACAGAAGCTAAAACTGGATCATTAGTAGTCATTTCACCTTTAAAACCTGTTTTATATTGTTGGACTCCAACAAACACTCCTGTACTCAAGGTATATTTTGAGGACAATCTCGTAGTGTATGCATAAGCTAACTTTACAGTTGTTCTTGTGGTTAAATGCACCTCATCTTGATTCACATAAAGCCCTACTGCATGTTTTCCACTCTTATTATTATGCTTCTTTTTTAAAGCGTATTGCATACTGATGAAGCTAGAGACTGGAGCCCCTTCAAAACCAAGCCATTGCGCCCTGCTCCCCAGTCTAAAATCAACACACTGTATGGTGCCTAAAAAAGCGGGATTGTAACCGAAATTATTAAATGAGTATTGAGAATACTGCTCCGATTGTTGTGCTTTTAGCACAAATGACAACACTAGAAAATATAGGAATAAACACTTTTTCATCTATCTAAATACTGAAATCGCTCCTTTATAAACTAGATCATCACTTTTTTCAAGCGGCACTTTAATTACATAATAATAGGTGGATACGGGTAAATTTACCCCAACATATTTAGCCATCCACCCGTCTAAATTATCATAGTCCTTCTTGTGATAAACCCGCTGTCCCCACCTGTCGTAGATATAAACTTCATTTTCTGGGTAATTCTCAATGTTCTTGATTTGCCACATATCATTCTCCCCATCCCCGTTGGGTGTAATTACGTCTGTTGGGTTTGGTTCAGGACACACTTTCACCTGAGTATTTATCCATGTTGTATCCGTGCAGCCCAGGCCATCAGTAATCACCAATGGAAAAGCAGTTCCTGTGGCTAAATCGGAGTAAGTTTCTTGTTCATTTAAATCGCGCTCTCCATCAAATAAGTTATACGCATAAGGCTCATTCGAAGGATTTCCGAAAATACGCTCAATGATTACATCTGCCGTGCTTTGGTTGCACTCTTCAATAACCACTAAATATTCAGTATTAATTGCTGTATTTACAATTTCATAACTCGCTGAAACGGTATCTTGTGGACAACCATTGGAGGAGATTAAAACAACCTCAATCCTTGCATAATTAATTGCCGTTGTAAATGTAGAGTCTCCCGCAATTGTATCCCCAGCTAACACCCAGAAAAACAAAGGACTATTCCCCCCATTTGTTGGAGATGCTGTTAGTGTTACCGCAGTATATTTACATATAGGGTTAATTAAAGATGGTGTAATACTTACACTAACAGGACACTGAGCGAACACCCCTCCGTTTATAAATAACAAACAACACCACAGCAACTTTTTCATAATAAGCTAAATTAATATAATTTGAATTAAAAAAAAATCAAAGCTTCGCCTTTTCTGCTGATAAATTAAGCTCAAATAGTCTTCCTTTTAAAATTGTTCTTTCTAACTTTACCTTCATATGTCAAAAATGGTTTTAACGATAGAAGAAGATTATGATTTTACCTTAATAGGAATC
>JAWUVT010000062.1:0-15674 GCA_034112225.1 Flavobacteriales bacterium
AATTCATTTAGGGTTTATTATTGGAAAGGACAAACAGGTAGCTGCTGCACAAATTTAATACTGAAAAAAAATCGAATTGAGAAGGCTCTGAAAAAAAACAAGCCTTTTTCAAAAATTAAAACCAAGCGCGATTAAGTTAAATCCATTTAACTTAATCGCTTTTTGTTTTATTATTTTCGGATTTTACTTAAAAAAAATAGGTCACCCCCTCCTGGACAAGGGTCCCCGCAATTTTTTACGTTAAATTCCCTTTTCTTAAGCTAGTTTAATGATTTTTTTAAGATGAATTGTGAAAATTGTTAGCACACCTAGCATTTGCATACTTTTAAGAACATATGATGTTGCACTATTAAAAACATGGACATTTTTTAATTCACTTATTTTGCTTCTATTTTACCGCGAAGTTTAGCTTTGTCTTTAAAGTATAGAGTTTCTTGAAAAGCGATTTGGGGTTTTCTTATCAAAAAAAATGGAAGTGAATAGACTGGTTTAATTTTTAAGAAGAAGTTTAGGATTTAATGAGTAGAGCCATATTATATTGAATGTTGTAATAAAAAAAAACACATCGTGAGAAATGTAACGTTGCATGAGCTCTATTTTTTTATCGGAATGGTATTAAGGGTTTCTCGTAGAATTTAGACTCTTTACGTGTTGCTTTTATTTTGCTAACTGCAGGTTGAAGACTGGTTAAGGTTTCTTTAGCTTTCTCATCAACATTTTTTATCTTAGGCTACTTTTTCAAAGCCCTCAGAATTGAAGACTCCTTCTATTTAGCTATTGCTGAAAATTAAATTAATTTTTAATCATTTTAAGATAATGCTTGAGCTGAATAATAAAGAAGTTTAGTTTCTTATTCTCTTTGATATCAATCACTAAATCACAAATTTTATCGTGATACTTCCCTTTTGTACCCACCTTAAACTTTGCTACAGATAATGTAGAGATATACTCTATAGGAAAACAATCGTCTGTGTTTAAATCAATTAATATGCTAAATGGTTTATTCATGAAATTTTCTACCACATTCCCTTTAGGAATAAACGACTTCGACAAATCTCTTTTGTCAAAATAAGTGTAATGAAGATGAGACTGAACTAGCGCTGAAGAATCTTTAGAATCAATAAACCCAAGAGACAATACCTCTTTACGTTCCTCTTTTAAATGTTGAATAAATTTCTTAACCGTTTCAGCGGTATCTCTATTGGTCGCATTATAAATCACTCCAATTGTTGAGGCTTTTTCTATACTAAATGCTTTCACATTTCGCTTTACTCTTTTTTCTAGTTTATTCAACCAGAAACGACCAACTTGTTGTTGTATTTTTTTTACTGTGCTCATCTCAGTACTATTTTATCAATTAAGTTTCTTCCTATCTTCCTATTTAGCTTTTGAACAATGCCTTCCTTGACATAGTTTAACTCTTGCTTTAACGACGCAGAATCCAATTTTACATAAAGCCTTCTATTTTTAACGGCTATCTTTTGAGTATGATTGGCGAACATCAGTCCAACTAATTCTTCATAAACTTTAATGATTTCGATCTCATCTAATTGATCTTGATAGCCATAAGCACGAAGCAACTGATCTATTGTTTTTTTTAATGGTGTATCTTCAGACATTCTCAACTTCTCCTTTAGCAATCTTAAAAGATTTAAAATTAATGTTTTCATTAGTTAAGATCGCTGGAATTCGATCTAAATGAGTGTCTGTAATAAATACTTGCCCAAAATCTCCTCCTCCAACAATCCCCATAAGCTGCTCCATTCTTCGGTCATCCAATTTGTCGTAAATATCATCTAATAAAATGATAACCTTCTCCTTACTGATGTTTTGAATCAACTCGGCCTGCGCGAGCTTTAATGCCAATAAATAAGTTTTTTGCTGTCCTTGAGAACCAAACTTTTTTAATGGCAACCTACCCAAATTAAAGGTTAAATCATCTTTATGTATCCCTATATTACTGTAATGATTTCCTCGATCTTTAGCTACATTTTTTTTTAGAATCTCACTAAAGTCACCAGCATGGAGCTGAGAACGATATTCCAATTCTACCTTTTCTTGATCTTTACTTATTGTTGTATAGTACCGCTGGAAAATTGGTGTAAAGTCAACAATAAATTGTTCTCGTGATCGGTAAATCCTATTTCCATACTGCACCAATTGATCATCCCAAATAGCTAAAGCTTCTTGATCAAAATTTCTGTTAATCCAAAAGGATTTCAACAGTAAGTTTCTATGGTTTAATGCTTTATTGTAAGCCAATAAATTGGTTAAATAAGACCTGTCGTATTGAGATATAATCCCATCTATAAACTTTCTTCGAGCATCACTTCCCTCAATCACCAATAAAATATCTAAAGGAGTAATAATTACCAAAGGAATACTTCCTATATGATCCGCGAGTTTATCGTAATTCTTTTTATTCCTTTTAAATTGTTTTTTTTGATTTCGTTTTAATCCGCAATAAATCACCTCTTGTTTGTCCTTATTTTGATAATATCCTTCAATAACAAAGAAAGGTTCTTCATGTTTTATGTTTTGACTATCGATAGGATTAAAATAACTTTTACAAAAAGACAGGTAATAAATGGCATCGAGCAAATTCGTTTTTCCCTCACCATTATTGCCTAAAAAGCAATTTATCTTTTCAGATAGCTCGATTTGAGCTTCCTCATAATTTTTAAAATTCAGTATAGATAGTTGCTTCAAAAACATGCGACAAATTTAACCGTTAAAATTGTTAATCGAGCTAAAAAAAACTATTTTTGCATACTTATAATTAACGATCAAGAAATGAGTAAGCATACAGAAGAAAACGAAGATGTAATTGTAGACGTACAAGAAGTTTACAGTAGAACAGAGACTTTTATTGAAAACAATAAAAAAGCGTTAACAGGAATCATACTTGCTGTTATTGTTGGTGTTGGTGGATATTTTGGGTATAAAAAAATAGTGATCGCTCCTATGGAGTTGGAAGCTCAATCTGAAATGTTTATGGCTGAGAAGTACTTTGAACAAGATTCTTTACTGTTAGCCATCAACGGGGATGGTTTAAACTTTGGTTTTATTGATATCGCTGAAGAATACAGCGGTACTAAAGCGGCTAACTTAGCACATTACTACCTTGGCATTTGCTACAGAAACATTGGAGAATACGAACTGGCTATTGATGAATTAAAAAGCTTTAGCGCTGGTGATGTAATGATTAGCTCTGTTGCCTTAGGTGCAATTGGAGATTCTTACATGGAATTAGGTGATCTTGATGCGGCAATTAATTACTATGAAAAAGCAATTAAAAATGGAGACAACCAATTAACTTCTCCAATTTATTTGTTTAAAGCAGGTAACGCGTGTGAAGATGCTCAAGATTTTTCTGGTGCTGAAGCGAACTACAAAACTATTAAAACGGACTACCCTGATTCTAAAGAAGCACAAACAATTGACAAATACATTGCAAGAGTTGAAGCTTTAAAGTAATTCTTACTTTAAAATGGTTTAAGGATCTAATGAAACAATGAATTAATCTTATTTGCTTTACAGAAAATACTATTGTTACATTAAAAAATTGATCCATCAATTAATTAAATTAACATGGCTACAGTAAACAATAATTTATCAGAATACGACATTAGTAAAGTTCCGAATGCTAGTAAAATGGTTTTCGGAATTGTTGTTTCTGAGTGGAACGAAAAAATTACCAAAGGACTTTTAAACGGAGCCTACGCTACCCTTTTAAAACATGGAGCAATTGAAGAGAACATTACTGTTCAGTTTATTCCTGGTGCATTTGAATTGCCTTTATCCGCTCAAATTCTGTTAGAAAAAAACAAGGTGGATGCTGTCATCTGCTTAGGAAGTGTGATCCAAGGAGAAACCAAACATTTCGACTTTGTTTGCCAAGGGACGGCTCTTGGAATTAAAGATGTAGCTCTGAAATACAATAAACCGGTAATTTTTGGTGTGCTAACCGACAATAACGAACAGCAAGCTATTGACCGTTCTGGAGGAAAACACGGAAACAAAGGTGATGAAGCTGCTGTAACAGCAATTAAAATGGTTGATTTTCAAAAAAATAGCTAGAAGAGTATTTTTACGCTGAATGTAAGACCGTTTCATTTCCAAGGAATAAAGAAACTTACCCCTATTTTACAGGTATATTTTACTTCTTCATAAGAAGCTGAAAAAAATAATCCTGAACAAAGGATAGCTTAAAGGAAGTGTATTTTCTCCAACTGTTGAAGGAACTAAATTGGATATGGATTACTCTTGCAACACCCTTTTTTTTATGGTTGACCAATTATTGGGAGATGCACGAAAAAGAGCAACTGTAAAAAAAGGGTTGGCTGGCGCATCACCAGATTCTAAGGCAATTTTATTGCTAGGAGAAATCTGTACAACAACTCTACAGAAGTTTTTAGACTAATTTTATCCCAATGCAAAAAAAAAGGAGAGATTTACCAAACTTCACATTCATTGCACTTGAAATACCAATAAGTAACGTATTCATTTAATGGATGGAACTAAAAAAATTATGAGCGCTATTAACAATAGGATTTGGTTGCGTTAAAAATCGTTAGCATGAAAAAGAGAAACTTCTTATCTATTCTATTCTCCTTTTTTAAACGCTGGCTCTATTTATTCAAAATTCGACATTCGATTGTTTTAAAGCATCACTATTAATCATTTGGAAGAGTTAATCAAAAAAATAAAAGAAAGCATTCCTCTTAGCCAAGAAGCTGAGACCTATTTTTTTTCTATCTCCATAGAAAAAAAAGTAGCCAAAGGAACCCTTCTAATTCAAGAAGGACAAACCGTAAACAAAAACTATTTTGTAAAAGAAGGATGTTTAAGATCTTACTGTACCGATAAAAATGGAAAAGAACACACCTTACAGTTTGCCATTAAAAATTGGTGGATAAGTGATTATATCGCTATCCACAGTAATGAATTAGCAACGCTAACCATAGAATGTCTTAAAGAAGCAACTGTTGTTGAATTTGATGCTCATAAATTGAATGACATCTATTCCATTTTTCCCGAACTTGAACCTTTTCATAGAAAAAGTTTAGAGCGACATGTAGTGAGTTTACACCAAAGAATTTTAAATCAATTGCAATTGACAGCTGCAGAAAGGTATAATTTGTTTCTCGTCCAATATCCGGATATAGAAAAGTACACTCGAAATTACCACATTGCATCTTATTTAGGAATTACCCAAGAAAGCTTGAGTCGCATAAGAGTTGAAAACGCCAAAAAATAATTTTCTTACCATAGGTTATTTTTTTTTAGCAAGCCTCTAACTATTTTTGCTGCTAATTAGAAAACAAATCTTATCATGCATTCAGCCCAACACGTTAAACATGCTTAAATTAAATTCAACAAAAAGGATCAATAACCTTTTAGCTTTTTTTATTATTGATTTAGGAGTGATTCCTATTGAGATGAGTAATCAAGAAATAGAAACACAACTTCAATTAAAAATAAAGAAATTATAAAATTCAATGACTTATGGAATTATTAGATAAATTAAATTGGAGATACGCTACAAAAGCCATGAATGGTAAAAAAGTACCTCAAGAAAAAATGGATAACATTTTAGAGGCAATATCCCTTGCTCCAACCTCAAGTGGGTTACAACCTTTTGAAGTGTTTGTCATTACCAATCAGGAAGTCAAAGAAAAAATTAAACCCATTGCTTGGAATCAATCCGTAGTCACAGACTGTTCTCATTTATTAGTTTTTGCTGCTTGGGACACTTATACTGCCGACCGAATTAATAAAATGTTTGATTTAACCAACACCGTTAGAGGATTTGAAAATGAAGGTTGGGAAAACTATCGTCAAATGCTCTTAAAGAGCTACCCTCAAAAAGCTGCTGAGGAAAACTTTAACCATGCAGCTAAACAAGCCTACATTGCATTTTCTCAAGCAATAACAGCTGCCGCACTTCAAGAAGTAGACAGTACTCCTTTAGAAGGTTTTGATCCCTCAGCTTTAGATAAAATATTAGGATTAAATGAAAGAGGGTTAAAAAGTTGTGTAATGCTATCCCTAGGTTATAGAGATACTGAAAACGACTGGCTATCGCAGTTAAAAAAAGTAAGAAAAAGTAAAGAAGACTTAATTACGGTGATCGCCTAATCCAAAAATCAATAAACGTTTTTAAATGAATCGTAAAAAACCTTCTACAGAAAAACAACTTCCAGAAGAATGTACACTAACGGTTTGGGAACTCTCTCAAACCGTTTTTTATTGTTAAAAAGATAGCTCACCTCCTATTTTCTCTTTAAAGTAATCTACAGATAAAGCCTATAATTAAAGTAGAGTTGGTGCGCATCGAAGAAGTAGGAGTTGTTTTTTTTATCTCTATTTTACCATTCTTTGAAAAACGTACCATCTTATTGCTTGCTGAATATTCATCTATATTTAAATCTTTAGCCAATATTAGCCCTTTAATCATCGCTAAATCATTAGCACCAGTATCATCTATCCCCTGTCGAACTGAAGGCCTAAACCATGGTCTTTCTATATTCAAACGAACAAAAGATCCTGAAAAATTATATACAGGAAATAGTATTTCATGCTTTTTTTTAGCAGATTGAATACTGTCTATTTGATTTACAGATTTATTAAACTTAGTCCAAGAATCATCTAAATTATTTGAAAATGAATTTACTGTCGTAAAGTAAAAATCATCGTTATAAGTTGGACTTGTTAACTTAAAGCTATTCATATCCTCAACATCATAAAGAGTTAAATTATTTTCTGAGGGTTCTTGAATAACCCTAGAAAAATAATCTCCTAATAACATTCCCGATTCATGATACAAATGACTTGGAATAATTATCTTATTCACAAACTTAGCAAATCTGTAAGCATTGTCTGTTGCCTTTAAGTTTCCTATTAAATCGTTTCCAGATGAATTCACAAAAGACAGATTGTCTAATGCAGAGAAAGTAAATCCTGGAAAGATAATTAATACAAATTCATCCCCTGACTTCATCTCAGAAGAATAAGAAGGAAGAGTTGTTAATGAACATATTGTTTCTTCTATAATATTAGGGATTGATTTCTGTTCAGCGTTCACCTGAACAACACGTATTGTTTTACTCGCACAAGAAAACAAAAAAGGAAAGATACTAATGAATATATATTGTTTTATAACACTATTATTCATTGACAAATATTGATTTTACTTTACCCAAAATACCATCTAATATTGATCGAAGTGTTTCAATTGAAAAACCTCCTAAAAAGGCAAGAAAAACATTATCGATCTGTACCCCAGCATAAAAAGCCCGAGAGTCAAAATGAAATGCTTTAGTTAGTACAATACCAGCAATTACTCCTAAAATGATTAACACCGAATAATACACATTGTCTTCTTCCGAGAGGCTACCATCTTTTAAAGAGTCAATCACTTTTTTAAAAATAGAAAAGATAACTCCCAAACCTGCAGAGGCAGAAATAAATACCAACCCAATTAACGCTGTGACTCCACTTTGATCAGTAATTAATGCGTTCATGCTTTCCTGATTAATATCTGAAGTAATTCCTGTACCTATAAATATTAATATAAATACAATAGATAAAATCATTAATTTTCTAATTATTGGGATTTTATAAAATGAAATTACCTGTTTATTAATACTTAAATTTTCTGTGTTTAATTGATTTGAATAAATGATGGACTTGGGGGTTGCTGGCTTTATCGTACTACAAAGGAAGGCGTGTACAACTAATAACTCGTCTACACTCATATTTTCTTCATAAGAATTGATACTGATTTCAATTATTTTACCTTTCATTAGCGCAAAACGTGACATAATTTTTATATCAGAAATAATTTCGCTTTTAAGTAATGAAGAAGTCATCTTCTTGGAGTCCATAGTATATAGTTAATAAAATTGATTGATGAGTTTACCTCAGCTTAAGTTTAAGTCAAAAAAATGCGAAATACCTTATCTAATCAGGACAAAAAATAAGCTAATTTAAAAACACCATAGCTTTTATTTAAATAAGTATACGTAAAAATTGTAAGTCTTACCTTGAGCTAAACGTTAGGAAACGGTCACAAAAGTCTGCTTTTATTGAGTTGTTAGCTCGTTTCTAATTTTATGCTGTGTACTTGCCACAGGAAATAAAAATGAAGCCCTTATGTCCATCCCTTAATATTAGTGCTTGAATTTGTTTACTTTGGGTAAAGCAAAACAACTTAATGCGATCAATGGCATTCATTCCTTTTAGAGTAAACTGTTGGACTTCTCGCTGAAAAGGAATGCCTAGCATACCCCAAGATATGTTCATTCCCTCCATTCAGGATCCCTCTATTTTATTCATTAACATACTTAGTAATTGTTCTTTTTCTGCCATTTTATTTTAATTTTAATTGTGTTTTTTAATTATTTATTTCTTTTGTAAAAGGTAAGAGTTATCTCCCCTCTTTCTTCTACAGAAACTGAAAAAAAAACATTTAAACACGATTTTTTATCGACTAACATCCATTTCATGAAAACAAGTTAAGTTAAATATTATTGATTAATATAAATAATTTAGGATTAAAAGTATTTAACGGGAATAATCAAAACTATAAAATGAAAAATAATTGAAATCAATATATAATTCACTAAACAGGTACAAATGAGCTATAATATCAACAAAAAAACAGGTTAATGATGACGTAAATCAAGTGTTAAAATATTCCTAAACAAAAAAAATAAGTGTTGAAAAAGAAAAAATGGTAACCGAAAGAGTAAATTTATGTTGCTCAATAAATTTCTATTTGATAATCAACCTTTTTCAGATAGTCAATCCTAATTTCAACAGTAAAATTGCTTGAGTGAACAGTTTCATCAAAATTGAACAAAACCTCTGGTTACACTTTTTAACTAAATGGATTTAATGTATCTTGCGATTTATCTAAAAGTGAAAATTATGGAAGAGAATAAAATGCTAACTTATATTAAAACGGTAATCCCAAATATGCCAACAGGCTGGATCAACCTAACCACCCATCGCTTAGACATTTATGATGAGAGACTAGCAAAAACTCAATTCTTAGAACAGTTTGAAACCTTATTTAATCAGAACATTTCTGATGCATCAGCACTCAATGAATTGCCTACTGCTTTTGACTATATTCGACTAGGTCATCCCATCTCTTGTATTTTAGAATGGGCAATTGCGAATTTAAACACGCTAACACCTAGCAATGTTATCAGCTTTTCTTCAAAGACAATTCCTGTTTTAGCAATCCTAAGAAAAAATTTATTAGCCAATAAAAACACCCAAATCCTTTATACTGGTGAAATATCAGATTTTTTTGATGTTGAAATCCTAAGGAGTATTTATGGGTATAAATTTGAAATCAAACAGCTTGAAGATGCATCAGCTATTCCTTCATTTAACGGGAGTACTATTTTCATTTCACAACCAGCTGATTTCTGCCACTTTGATCTCACTTCAAATTTTGACTTCCACCTTAATGTTCATGACCAACTAGGAAGCATCCTTATTGTAAATGGCGAACACCATGAAGATTATGTTTCAGAAATTCAGCATGTAAGAAGAAGAGAGACCATTGCCATGACACCGGATAACTCTTTAACTGCCTTAAAGGCGTTATCAGAAAAGTCTTCTTTTCATACGTCTAAAAGTAACATTGAAAACAACAAAAAAGCAGTATTAAGTTCTATTAAGGAAATTACGGAAGCCTACACCCCCGCACTTGTTGCTTCTAGCGGACTGTCTATTCAGTATGCCATTTTAATGGGATTAATACACGATGCGCAAGAAAAACATCCTGGAAAAGCAATTAAGATTGTAGTGCCTCCAAATTGTTACGGAGGAACAAATGACCAAGCAAGGCGTGTTGCGGCTTGTATTGATCATGTTGACGTAGTAGATTTACCCGTGGATGGTGATAATGATATGGTACAAAGTATCGCTATCGTTTTAACTCAAATTGCGAAAGAAGATGCCATCCCTTATATTATTGCAGAAATTCCAACAAACCCTAGAGTTGAAGTTCCAGACTTGAACCAATTAAGAGCGGTATTAAGTGAACCTCGTTCAACCGCAACGGGAGAAATTGCTATCGACCCCGTTTTTATCTTAGATCAAACTTTTTGTCCTAATGTGCACTTTTTAGGGGAAGACGAAATACTATCAAGTGTTAGAACGATTTCATTTGCGAGTGGATCCAAATTCCCTAGTGGTGGAAAATGTACTGCAGGCTACTGCGTAGGAAATAAAAAGGCAGACGCCTTGATGGAAAAAATAGAAACACATCTCCATATTTGTGACAATGAGGCTACTGCGCTACAATATGAACTATTGGCCCAACAACTGCCTTCTATGAATCAAAGAATTTATGCCGCTTATAAAAATACGCGTGAATTTGTCAACTTTATCCAAGAGACTTTACCCGAAGCAAAAATAAATTTTGTTTCAGAAGAGTTGGCTCAACAAGGATTTACCCCATCTGTTTTTTCATTAGACCTTCCTACAAAGGGAAATACGGATGAAGAAAGAGAAACGTACAAAAGGGAATTGAATTTAAAGTTAATCGACTTAATGATTACTAAAATCCCTAATGAAAGTAAGTATTGTGTGAGTTATGGCCAGTTAAATGGATGTTATTGGACCATTCCTGCTACTTCTACGCAAGGAACAACGAAAGAGGGCGACAAAGATTACATTGCCCGTGTAGCACTTTCACCGAATATGAATCTTGAATTGCATAAAAAAGTATTCTTCGATTTTGTTCAAAACAGTTAACAAAATAGCAGCAAAGGATTCTTAACCTTTTAAAAGCTGCTGTAGTTGGATTGTTAGTTGTAGCTAGATTAAATACTTCTTTTAAATCTATTGCGACTTTTTACTTAGGGGTTTGCTAATAAAGTAATGAATCAAACCTAATCTATTTTTTTAGTAGTTTACGCTTATTAAGTAGCGCTAAATTGGTTTTAAAATGCAAGATTATTCCAATATTATTGGAATAATCTTGCATTTATAAGCTAACAAAAACACTTTTAATTGGTTTCGATATTGGTAGTGTACAATAAAGTGTGTCTGGATCATCTCGACACCTAAATATGAAGCTGTAAATTATCTTTTAAAATTCACATTAATTCATTTAGTCTTTTATCAAATTTAAAATTATAAATTGGATATTTCATATACCCATCTTCTTTATCCATAGCAACCTTAGATAATAAGGTTAAAGCTGATGCTACACTTGGCATAGCGTTTCTAATTTTAAAAGTTCTCTTAAACTCTTTATTTAAACGCTCTATCCAATTGGTAGTATAGATCATTCTCCTAATTTTTGGATGATAATTTAAATAAGAAAAATAGAGTTCATTCATTTCATTGTTCGCTAAATTCCCAATATGCTTATACTTCTTTTTCCACTTATTAGAAAAATTAATAAATCTATCAAAAGCTTCTATAACTGTATCATTAGTTGAATCCAGGTTGAATACTTCTTTTAAATCTATTGCTACTTCCTCTTTATGTTTTGATGCTACTTTATTAAGAATGTTTCTTTTCAAATGAACCACACATTTTTGATGTTCGGTGTTTTTATAAACCAGTGGAATTACTGTATCTAAACCTGTTAAGTTGTCTGATATAATTAAGCCTATCTTCTTTACCCCTCGTTGCTGTATCGTCATTAATACATCTTTCCAGCCAGTGGCTGATTCTGAAGGAATATTTTCAATAGCTATTACTTCTCTAGTGTAATCTGTTTTAACGCCCATTATCACGTAAAAGGCTTCGGAACTGACTGTTCCTCTTCTAACTTTTAAATGAATAGCATCTATGTATACAGCTAAATAATACGAGTCCAATGGTCGTTCTCGCCATTGATTCATCTGATCTGAAAAAGTGGCTGTTATATTAGATATAGCGCTTTTTGAATAGTGTTTACCATATATCTTATGCATCACTTTTCCTATCTGAGAGGTGGTTAATCCATTCCCATATAACTCAAAGGATAAATCTTCTAATTGTTGGTTTTGGTCTCTTATTAAGGCTAATACCATGGGCTGAAACATTCCAAGTCTATCTCTTGGAATTTTAAGCTCTATTTGCTTGCCCATGCCTACTGCAAAGGCTTTTCTGTAGCCATTACCTTTATGGTTACCCTGGTTCTCTAAGTAAGTATCCCGTTCTGAATGCATCAACCCATTTAAGGTCATCTCTAATACAGAACTTAAACCATTTTCTTGATCCAGTAATTTGTTTAAACTTGCTTGTAATTGTACTTTTGTTAATTCAATCATCTCTCTTTTTATTTAAAGTGTTAGTCTACTTCAAATTTATTTATTGAGATGATTGATTCGTTATTTTAGACACACTTTTTTGTACGGTATCTTTAATTCCCCTCTTGAGAGGGGTTAGGGGGGTGTGCTAACCATTGTTTAAATGGTTCTGCCTTTTTAGATGGAATAGATTGAATTAAACGGAAAGCGTCTTTTGTGTTTCCTGCAAGTGTTTTTCTATTTTTACCTGATAAAGTTTCCATTGCTACCTGGGGACAATTTGTCCCTATCTAGGATTTTAACTCCTCATCTCGTTTTCTAATCTTTTTAAGGTAATCGGTAGGGTTTTTACTTTCCGATAAAACAGCAACTACATCTACTAAAGAATAATACCCCTCGTTGTTATGCCAAGCTCTACAAACTTCACTTCCTTGAAATACAACTAATTTGTTTTGAGGATCTATGTTGTTATTCTCATTCATAGATTAGCTTTTAATAGGTTTTGTAATTTTATCATTTCAGATTAATTGGTAAAAACATTTTCTTATTTTGTACCTGTAAAAGTTATTGCAGGCTTAGAATGATAGTTCTCTTTTTTCCAAAACCGCAATAAAAAATCAATGTCTTTTAAGTACGATTTTCCCTCACCATTTTTAAAAAAGGGAAGTTTTGATTTACAATTATCAATACAATACATTGCTAATTCTACAGATATGCTTTCGTCCATTAATAACCGTAAAATATGATCTTCACTTTCTGCCTTTTCAAAATAAGGGTTGTTTGCTAATGGGAAAGCATTGTTCGTAGCTAAAGCTATTTCTAAACCACTTTTTTGATTAAAGAAAACTAAAGCTGTTTCTGATACTTCTTCATAATTTATTGGTTCCTCTTTTGTGCCAAAAAAGCCGTCATCTTTAGCTCGTTGTTTTGCTTGTTTTTGTTCTTTTACTGATAGTTTTAAAGAAGCATTGAAATACTCCATATAGGTTCTCGTAAAATCATCTATTTTTTCTGATGGCATAAATATTATTGGTAACCCATTATTAAACGCTAAAAAAGCTTTGTACTGCTGGGCTAATACTTCTTCTACGTTTTTTGTTTGATGATCTAAAAAATTAACTTGCATTCTGCTTTGTTGCGAATTCTTTTCATCTAAAACTAAATTGGCATTAAAGGGTTGCTGAAAAAAGATGCCCGAAAACCACCATTCGTTTTTCCATTGCACAATTCCCATAAATAAAATAGTATCAATTTCTTGAAGTGAATCTCCATTATCGAACGATTTTTTGGTTAAGTTAAACTTTTTACTCGAAGCAATGTGTTCAATAAAAATGTTGTTCTCATCTTGACCTTTGTAGAAAAAATAACCTCTTATACGCTCAGAAATGGTTAAGAAATCCTTTTTTAGTGGATGCTGTTTTCCAATTATTTCTGACGCCCATTCCTTTCCTGTTAAACTCAGTAAACGAGTGTGAGCTTTATGTAAAGTATCATCTCTATTGTCATTCAAAAACATTTGTATGTTTTCTTTTGCCTGAGGGTTTTCAATTAGTTCGAGTTCCTTTTCTTTGATCATGCGATTGGTATCAGCATAAAATAAGTACGACTGAAACAATACAATATCGTTAATGGCTCTTGCCTCATAAAAATTGGTTTCATTTTCTGCTATTTGGTAAAACTGTTTTAAATGTTCATTTTCTGGAGCATCATCCCAAGCGGCATCAAAAACAGCCATTACCTTTTCGGCAGTTTCAATAATAAAATCGTTGAAGGGAGCAATAAATTTATCCTCTTGTATGGTATTCATAAAATACCAAATTAAAAAGCTAACATCTTGTAAGTTTATTTCCTCTTCATAATACTCCTCCAAAAAATAAAAAGGAAGTTGTTTGTTGTACAACTCTTTATGTTTTTTGATAAACGAATTCCAAAGGTTGGTTTCCGAAATAAGATCTTCAAAGTAAGCCGTTAAAAAACAGGACAACATATCCATTTCTTGAGGTTGTAAATACCTTTGCAGCACCAATGAGAGTGTATTGGTGGTTATGGCGTGTTTTACCTCATTACTCAGTTTTAGATAATAAGCATCGGTGCTTGTTTGGGTTTGGTAAGGTTTAAAATCTAACCATTGTTGTATGTAAATTCTTTTTTGCTTCATTACAATTCTCCTTTAAATGCTTTATTTAAAACTGTTTTTTTCAACGCCTCCAACTCCTCTATTTTTTGCTGATAAATGGCTTCTAAATTTTTGGTTTCGGCTGAAATATTATCAATACCAATTACAACTTTTTCTTGTTCCTTTAACGTTGGCAAATTATAAATTTTAAAAGCCCTAATGTCTTTCATATTTATGTGTTGAACTGTTGCTGCTAAATTCAACTCACTAATGCAACTTTTTGGTTAAATAATAATTGATTCATTACAAAAATAGGATTTTCATAGTTATCTCTTTTTCTGGGTCTATTGTTTAATTTAGTTTCTATTTCCTTTACCCGTTTATTCGTTATTTCAGTAAAGTCTGATCCTTTGGTAAAATACTGTCTAATTAATCCATTTAAGTTTTCATTAGAGCCTCTTTCCCAAGAGTGATATGGGTGGGCAAAAAAGTAGTCAATTTCTAAGTTTTCGGCAACTTGTTCATGCCCAGCAAACTCTTTTCCGTTATCAGCAGTAATAGTGCGTAAGTAAGGTTTCCAATCTTCTAGTATTTCATTTATAGCTTTGGTAACAACAGTTGCTTCTTTAGAGGCTACTTTTTTCATTTTAAGCATTCCAGATGCTCTATCATTTACTGTAAGAATAGCTTGATTATGGTTTTTACCTATTATTAAATCGACCTCCAAATCACCAAAACGACTTCTTTTTTCAACAATTTTATGGCGCTGATCTATACTGATTCTATTCTTTATAATTCCCCTAGTATCCTTACTTGATCCACGTTTTCGATACTTTCGGCCTTGTCTTCGAAGGTGAGTGTGCAAATCTCCTTTGTTCTTTTTGTCTTCCCAAATATGTTGATAGATTCGCTCTACAGAAACGGTCTCTTTTTCTTGTTTCTTGAGTGTACCAACAACTTGTTCGGGACTGTAATCAGCTCTTAATAATAGCTCTATTTCATCTTGAATAAAACGAGTGAAACGTATGTTTTTTGCCTTTTCCTTTTGACGTTTAGCAGCCTTTCGATTGGCTAAATCGTCATCATAAATACCACTTCTATTATCCGAGTTTCGCTTAATTTCATTAAAAACCACAGATTTATCTTTAGTAATAGCTCTTGCTATTTCAGATTTATTGTAGCCTTGTTTTAACATACAACTGATTGTGTATCTTTGTTCTTGGGTTAAGTGTGCCATGTAACTTCTTTTTTGACGATTTGAGACCGCAAGGTACGCATCCTTCAAAACA
>JAWUVT010000063.1:0-35708 GCA_034112225.1 Flavobacteriales bacterium
ATGCCATCATTATCAGCAAATGGTCCTTCAAAGAAATCTATTCCAATAGCTGGAGGAGTGCTTCCATAACCAATTTGACCATCAGAATTTTCATCATTGTTATCACCATTATAACAGTAACCTAAACCTCTTGAAGCATCACAACCTACATAATCATCAGAACCATTCCCTATATCAGGATCAATCCATTGTCCAAAATAAGTTTCTGTTAAAGTAAATGTAGACCTGTTAATCATCTCATAGTTGTAAAAGGTCATATCATTTACTTCATCATTGGTAGTAAAAGCAAATGCTTGACCTCTTATTTCCATTCCAATAGAAAGTCCATTCGACTCTTGATGAACATTTCCTTTATCATTAAATACAAACCATACAGTTGTATCTCCATAAAGACGTACATCTCTTGTTGTTCTACAATCAACAGTTCCCGATATATCATATTTAGGATAATCACCCGCATTTGGGTCATAGAAGTTGTCTCCGTCTTTATCAAAAAAAGGAGCTAAGAATTCATCTTGACCTAAATTAACATTACAATGAGCAGGCCAATCTAAAATTTGATCTGGAATATTATAACCTGGAAATAAATTAGCTTGATCACAAGTTTCATCTTGAGTACAGTCATACCATGCAATGAATTCATCTACTTGAGCTCTAGAAACACTGTAATATCTGTCATACAAAGTACAAGTTTCAGCAGTAACTTCAGCGGTAGTCGTATTTAAAGGTCCTGGCCAAAAATCATTTCCATCTGATCTAAACGTAACAGCAGCAATTTTTAATTGACCATTTACATCTTGACCTGCCATCCATAAGGCACCTGCATAAATTGCAGTATATTTGGGATCATCTAGATTTTTTCTTTTGGGAACTTCATAATCAGCAAAAGAATTCGCTCTATCTTGCCACATACTACCTCCAGTACCTTCTATTCTAGTTCTAACATTATTTAATTTTAATGTAGCTTTCCCAACAGCTGAGGCACAACCAGCAGCTAATACTGGCGTCTCATTTCCAGATTTATTAGCAGTGGTATTCCTTCTGGAAAAACCGTTTAAAGAAGTTAGTGTTACTAAAACAACTAAAACAACTTTACCTATTATTTTATTAATATTTCTCATATATCTATAACTTAAATAACCTTTCTAAAAGTTTAATTGAATTCCTAATCTTATTCTTCTTGGTAATGCATATCTAGCTCCATTAGAAACCTTAGCTGAATATAAATCAGTAAAAGATTGTGAATCCTCTTGAACATCGATATGTGCTTGATGATAAGCTGCAGATAAAAGCCCATCATCATCAGCATTTCCTGTATAAGAATAAACACTTAAGATGTTTTTAGCATTCATAAGATTTAAGACTTGAATGTAAAGATTTAGGCTGGCCTCTTTTCTATCCTCTCCTTCTTTAACCTTACCAAACTTCAAATCAAATGTTCTGTCCACTTTTAAATCAACAGTAGTAGAAAATGGGAGGATTGAAGCATTTAACTGCCCTTGTTGTGCTTGGTCACCTAATGATGCTTCGTTGATAAACACTTGGCTTCCATTAACTCTAGCTCTTTTCGTATAAGGAGAACCAGAACCAGCTCTAAGAATAAGGTTAACCCCTGTATTTTCCATTATGTTTTTACCAAATAATACAGGACCATTGTAATTCTTTTTAGATCCATATCTATAATCCATAGACAATTGTATGTTATGACGTTGATCAAAAGATAATGGGATAAGTGTTCTAAGATTTCCAAATCCACCTGCAATTAACCCCTGAGAAGTTGAAATGTCAGAACCCGTACCATCAGCAAATTGAAGCGTATAATTCGCTCTTAAAGAGATATTTCCTCTTGTTCTTAAATCATAAGCAATTGTTAAGCCTTTTACCGTACCAAAATCTTTATTCTCATACGTTTGGTAGTTACCTGGGTAAGCACCTAATACTTGTGTAACTTGAACTTGATTTCTGTTTTCTCTATAGAAAGTTGCAAATTTTAAAGAAGAGTAATTGTCTAACTTTTGTTGAAACCCTAATTCATAATCAATAGTCTGTTCAGCCCTAAGATTTGGATTGTTATAAGGCCTATTAGACAAATCTGTACCTCCAGAAAATGCTAAATAATTCATTAGATCTAATCTATTTACATCACCTGAAGGCCGTTGTGTTAGCACATCATAATGTGCAAAAAATAATGCTTCATCTGAAATAGGAAAAGAAAATGCAATTCTAGGAGAAATATTAACCTGTGGTTCATAATCTTCGAAAGATTCCTGATCTAAATCTCTAAATACATTATTTTTACTTGGATCTACTAACCATGGTTGTGGAATTCCAGTGGCATGTAATACTGCAGGATTTCTAATTTCTTCTCCAGTTGAATTATACCAAGTATCACCATCTCTAAACCCAACAATAGATCCTGCGTTTGGATCTGCAGCATCAGCTACATAGATTTGGAAATCATCACCAATATTTGATGGTATCTCTACATTGTTAGCTTGTTCAATTTGAGTTTTAACATCCCCAACGGTTTTAATCGGAAGTAAAGAATACTTATCTTTTAATACGGATTGATTGGCATCATATCTATCTATACGTACTCCAATGTTAAATACTAAATCATCAAAAGCAAATTTATCTTGAATAAACCCTGCCGTATAGATAGGAGTAAATGCAGGGGTTTCTCTTAATTTATCACCATTATCACCCACTTTATTAAAGAAATCGTTTAAACTAGGGTTTCCTGATAATTTATTTCCTTCATAATCGTATCCGTATGTACTCACATAGCCTCCACCATTGATTAATTCATCTGGTGAAAACATTCCAATGTTCCAAACATCAGGTCCATAAGAATCAAAATCGATCCAATTTAAACCTTGTTCATCCATACCTAAAGATGCTCTTAAATTTTTATCAAAAGTACTGTGATCAGAAGAAGTATACAATTGATCAAATGTATATTGATAAACAACAGGACTTGTATTTACTAATATAGAATCATATTCACCCACATTTGTATTCCTTGAATTTCTTTGTGTGTTCAACAAACCTCTACCATAAGTCCATAATTCTGCAATATCGTCTACAACATAACTTCTGTCTACATTTTGTTCATATTCAAATCCAACTTTAATTTCATGGTCTTTAATACTTGCACTACCTTGAGCAGAGATTCTAAATTGATTTTGATCAGTATTTGAATAATCATTATAAGGAGAGCCCATTGAATTCCATAATTGGTAAATATCATTAGGTCTTTTTCCATTGAGTAAACCTTGACCCGATTCTACATTCAAAATATTATCCCAATGATCAACAGGATCATTTGCATAAGCAGTGTAATAATTAGACGTGTAGTTGGCTAATACTGGGTTTATATCGCCCGGTTCAAATGAATACAAGGTAGTCACTTCATTAGACAAGCTTCCAAACTGATCATCTTGTGCTACTCCATCTAATACTGGTTTAAATTGATCTAATTCATATTCAACACTTCTTGTACTTGTAAACTTTCCTACATACCCATAATGGGAGAAGTTATCTTGGTGTCTATCACTTTGAGATTTTCTTCCTACATGAGAGTAATCTACTTGCATTGTAATGAATGCATCTTTAATTAAAGAAGGATTGTCTACATCTGTAGAATTAGCAAAACGTTGTGTAAATCTTCCGTAAACTCTCCAAGTGCTGTTTAAAAACTGACCATTGTTATCTGAGTTCAGCAAAGATCCACTACTACTGTAACCTCTTTGATCTCTATAATCAAAAGACCCACCAACAGTAACATTGGTTGTTTTAGAAGTGGTAATGTCAATTTTACCAGCTAAGTTCATTGATTTTCTAGCCACATTTAAACGAAACGGTGTTTCCTCAAAATCAGAATCTCTCAAAAAAGCTGCATTATTGGTTACGCCTCCAATTTCTGTTAAGTTTTGAATGTAAGGGGTTTCATTTAAGGCTAACATTTTCTCGTCGAGCACTTTTGTATCGCCTCCAACATATGGTCTTGGATCCACTTCATGTTTAAATTCACCAGATAAAAAGAAACCCGCTATTGCATCCTTTTTATTTCCTGCAGAATCTTTCTTGGTAAGCAAAGGTCCAGAAACACTAAATCCTAATAAGTTAAAACCAAACTTATCTAATCCAACAACTTTATCTCCTGTTTTAAAACCAGAAGTAAGGTATTCAACACCACCAAACCAATCTTTAGAAGCTCCTTTTGTTGTAATGCTAATGATACCACCAGTTAAATCACCAAACTGTGCAGGTACTCCCCCCGTAATTACCGTAACTTGCTCAATTGCAGATTTTGGCAGATTCTGAGAACCTCGTACTTTAATACCATCTATATACATGTCAGTCCCTCCACTTCGGGCACCCCTCATATTTAAATCTGTAGATCCATCATCTTGAGAGTAAACTCCACCAACTGTTGCAGCAATTGCTGCTGCTGATCTACCTGGCATCTTTTTAATATCTTCGGCGGTTACTGTTCCACCTGATGATGTTTGATCTTTAGAAATCAGAGGTACTTCATATTCAATGACAACAAATTCATCTAAGTTTTCAGCTCCTGAAGAAGCTTTAATGTCTGGAACGAAAGTTATTTTTCCTGCAGTAACGACAACTCCAGCAACTTTAATCGGTTGATAACCTACATAAGTTGCTTCTAAATCATATTTACCTGGAGTCAATGCTGGAAAAGAAAATTTCCCATCAAAGTCTGTAGTTACCCCAGCAATCTGAGAACCGCCTTTTTTCAAGACAACACTCGCAAATGGCAAAGGTTCATTATTTTCCTTGTCAATAATTTTACCTTTAACTGTACCACCCGATTGAGCGATAGCAAGAGAGACTGTGAAAAACACAGACGCTAAAAGAGCTAGTTTTTTTAACATATTTTAAAAATTTTTTTCATCGTGCAAATAAAGAGGGGTAAAGATATATAATATTAAACTTGGAAACCAAATTATTAGGAGTAAAAGTATAAATAGTTTTTATCAAAATCTCTAGTCATTTTTTTAACGGTAGATTTCTGCATAAAAATGTGCTTGTATAGAATAGCAATATGTAAAAAAAAAAGCCCTCAAATGAGGGCTTCTAATAAGTCTTGTAAAATAAATTATTGTTTAATATCAGAAGCTCCAGAACTTCCTTCGGGCATTCCTGCTCCAGCTTTAGGCCCTGCAGTTCCTCCACCTCCATCATCATCTTCTCCATCATCACCCCCCACAACAGATCCACCACCTCCATCATCATCTTCTCCATCATCACCTCCTACAACTGATATTACACCACCTGAGTCATCCCCTTCATCTTCCTCCTCAAAATCTCCATCTCCATCCCTTAATAAAGGAGTAATCGTTTCTTCAACAGAATAAGCTTGAACTTCAACTGCTGGTTCAGGCTCCCCTCCCTTGTGACAAGAAACTGCCACTAACATAAGGATAGTTAACAATAGTAAAACATTATATTTCTTAAGTTGTAATAACATATGCTAACAAATATACACTAAATAAAATAAAATAAAAAATATCGGCTTCTATATATCGTTATTTATCTTTATATATTGTTTTAACACAAAAAATTATTTTAGGATTGTTAGTTGTTCTACTTTTACAAAAATTAATGATGAAAAACTTAATCGCTATTTTAGTCTCCCCCATTTCAATTCTCTATGGATCTATCTTATTTATAAGGAATAAATGCTACGATTGGAACCTCATGAGCGCGAAAGGTTTTGAGTTACCAATTATTTCCGTTGGAAATTTAGCTTTAGGAGGAACTGGAAAAACACCCCACATTGAATATTTAATTCGCTTACTTGTGCCTCATTGTCACATTGCGACCTTAAGTAGAGGTTATAAAAGAAAAACAAAAGGGTTTTATCTCTCCAATAAAAACGCTACCATAGAAGATATTGGCGATGAACCGCTTCAGTACTGTCTAAAGTTTAAGGACATTACAGTTGCAGTTGATGAAAAAAGAGTTAGAGGGGTCGAAAAATTATTGCAACAGCTGACTCAACCCGAAGTCATTTTATTAGATGATGCTTTTCAACACAGAGCTATTGCTCCAGGATTACAAATTTTATTGACCGAATACAACAACTTATACAGTTCGGATTATGTAATTCCTTCGGGGCGACTTAGAGAGTTTGCTAGAGGAAGCAAAAGAGCGGACCTTATTATTGTAACAAAATCGCCAAAAGAACTTTCTGAAGAGGAAAAACAAAAAGTGCTAAGCCAGCTTAATCCGACACCTGCTCAACCTGTTTATTTTTCTTCGGTAAGTTACGGAGCCATTCAACCATTTACTAAAAGTGCCATCACTTTTAATTCTCATGAAAAAGCTACAGACATTATTTTAATGACAGGAATTGCAAAACCTGAAGCTCTTTATGAGGAGTTGTCAAAAAAGTACACTATTGTTGAACACCTTAAATTTGCTGATCACCACAACTTTAATTCAGCGAATGTTTCTCAAATAAAAAAAGCTTACGCAACTTTAAAAGGGAAAAATAAAATTTTAATCACTACGGAAAAAGATATAATGAGACTATCTTTGCCTGCTCTATTAAATGAATTACAAGGTATTCGAATTTATTATATCCCTATCGAGATTAATTTCTTAGGAAGCGATAAAAAACAATTCGATAAAAAAATACTAGACTATGTTGCAGTACCTAAAAGAAACTAAAGTTTTTTTAGAAAACAAAACGAGTATACAACCTCTTGTAGGTATTGTATTGGGTACTGGATTAGGAAATCTATCCGCCCAAATTGAGAGCTCGTTTTCTATCCCTTATGCTGAAATTCCAAATTTTCCGGTTTCAACAGTTGATGGTCATGACGGACAACTTATTTTTGGGAAAATAAACAAGGTGCCTATTGTGGCTATGCAAGGAAGATTTCATTATTACGAAGGCTACTCCTTACAAGAGTGTACTTTTCCAATTCGGGTAATGAAAGCGTTAGGAATTGCTCATTTATTTTTGAGTAATGCGAGTGGCGGAGTCAATCCTAATTTTGAGATTGGTGACCTTATGCTCATCACTGATCACATTAACCTACTTCCCGACAATCCGTTACGTGGAAAAAACGAGGAGGAATTAGGCCCAAGATTCCCAGACATGAGCGAGCCTTATGATCAAGACTTGATCAATAAGGTGCTTGCGATTGCTGCTGCTAAAAACCTTCACCTTCAACAAGGTGTTTATGCGGTGCTTTCAGGGCCCACTTTTGAAACGCCTGCGGAATATAAATACATGCGCATTATTGGTGCAGATACTGTTGGCATGAGCACGGTTCCTGAAGTTATTGTTGCCCGACACCTGAACATACCCTGCATGGCTATTTCAATAATTACCGATTTAGGTGTGGCAGGAAAAATAGTAGAAATAAGTCACCAAGAAGTGCAAGAAGTTGCCAAAAAAGCCGAACCAATAATGACGCTAATTATTAAAGAATTGTTGGATCAACTTTATCCCTCTATCTAAAAAAGAAAAACTATGTTAAAAAGCGTACTCATTGTCAGTTTATCCATCTGTTTATTTTCCTGTGAAAACAACTCTAAACTTAAAAGTTTATCAGG
This sequence comes from Flavobacteriales bacterium, assembly GCA_034112225.1. Lineage (GTDB taxonomy): Bacteria > Bacteroidota > Bacteroidia > Flavobacteriales_E > Vicingaceae. Next base: position 7,597 of record JAWUVT010000063.1, read on the forward strand.
ACACATCAGTCATCTAGATGTTGGTACGGAATTGTTTTTAGATTATTTAACGCCCAACAAAATTTACGTTATTGATACGGCTATTGTTGATGAAGAGGGACGCTTTGTTTTTAATTCTACGATAGATAAAACTGGTTATTACCGGTTAAAAATAAATAACCAAGCCTTCTTAAATCTTGTTTTAGAAAAAGGGGATACTCCAAGTATTATTGCTGACGGGAACAACCTTATGGAAGATTATACCGTTGAAGGGTCTAAGGAATCTAACCGATTAAAAACATTCCAATTAATTTACACTGAAAATAAGTTGTTTTTAGATTCTCTTCAATTTTTTTTTCAGGACAGTGCTAACGATCCAAACCTAGTGCTTGAGTTGCAAAAAGCGAAAGCAGAAGCCATTACTAGAATGAATAATAAAATCATTCGATTAATTAATAAAAAAACGGGTTCTTTAGTCAGTTTAGCAGCTGTACAAGAACTCAATATCGAAAAGTTTAATGAAATTTACCTCAGGGTTGATGAAGCACTCCATCAAAAACTACCCGAAAACAAATGGGTAATCAATTTCCATACAAAAATAGAAAGTCTAGATAAGTTAAGAATTGGTCAGCCTGCTCCAACTATTGAATTAAAGAATACCGAAGGTCATTCCATTTCATTGGCCTCCTTAAAAGGGAAAGTGGTTTTAATTGACTTTTGGGCTTCTTGGTGCAGACCTTGTAGAATGGAAAATCCGAATGTGGTCAAAGCTTACCATAAGTATAAAAATAAAGGTTTTGATGTTTTTAGTGTTTCTTTAGATGGGGTTCCTCAACAACAAAACCCTCAACAAGATTGGATCAATGCCATAAAAGCTGATGGATTAACCTGGGAAAATCATGTAAGTGATTTGCAAGGATGGAATTCTTCTGTAGTTTCTGTATTTAGTTTAAAAGGCATTCCTTTTACACTACTTATTGATCAAGAAGGAAATATTATAGGGAAGAACTTAAGGGGTCAAGCTCTAGAAAATAAACTAGCCACTATTTTTAAATGAAAAAATCGTTTTTAATTGCATTTCTATCTTTCACTAGCTTCGTATTTTCTCAATCGGACAAGAACTATTTTCAACAAACGGTAAACTTTGACATCCAAGTTACGCTGGATGACAACGCGCATGTTTTAAATGCTTTTGAAAAAATTACGTATACCAATAATTCTTTAGACACACTTCACTCCATTTACTTTCACCTTTGGCCAAACGCTTACAAAAGTGCTACCTCTGCTTTAGGTAAACAACAGTTAGAAGACCACAATATGGCATTATACTATGCTGATGAAAATGATTTAGGCGGCATTTTTGACCTGAATTTTAAAACTAGTGAAGAAAGTTTAGTGTGGCAGTTTACCGAAGCGCATGAGGACATTTGTAGGGTTTACTTATTGAGCCCTTTAAAACCGGGTGAAACGGTAGAAATAACAACTCCGTTTAACGTTAAAATTCCTTCAGGAAGTATTTCTCGTTTAGGACATATCGGAGAATCTTATCAGATTACCCAATGGTTTCCTAAACCTGCAGTTTACGACAATGACGGATGGCAACCTATGCCCTACTTAGATCAGGGAGAGTTTTATAGTGAATATGGAACATTTGATGTTCACCTTACTTTACCCAAAAACTATGTTGTTGGTGCTACGGGAGATTTAGTAAATGGAGAAAAAGAAATGAACTGGTTAACTGAAAAAGCGCTTCAAACTCAACAACTTGTTGACAATTATAGCTTAGATACAGCCTATAGATTCAAGAATGGAATGGATTTTCCTATTTCGTCTCCAAACACTAAAACCTTACATTATCACCAAGAAAATGTACATGATTTTGCTTGGTTTGCGGATAAACGCTACCATGTTTTGAAAGGCGAGGTGAAATTACCTCAATCCAATAGAACAGTAACCACATGGGCAATGTTTACGAATAATGAGGCTGAACTTTGGCAAAAAAGTATTGACTATTTAAATGACGCCACTTATTACTATTCGCTTTGGAATGGAGACTACCCCTACCAGCATGTTACGGCAGTAGATGGAAGTATTAGTGCTGGTGGAGGAATGGAGTATCCTAACGTTACTGTTATCGGTGAATCTTATGATGCTTTTACTTTAGAAACCACAATTATGCATGAAGTAGGTCACAATTGGTTTTATGGAATTTTCGGCACCAACGAGCGAGCGCATGGCTGGATGGATGAAGGCTTAAACACCATGAATGAAAACAGATATATTGAAACAAAACATCCGAACCATACCCTTATGGGAGATTCAGACACTGCTCAAAGGAAAATATTAAAGCTGATAGATATTGGTCAATATACGCACAAAGCTTCTTATGAATTGGGTTATTTAGTCACTGCAAAACGAAATAAAGATCAAGCAATATCAACTCACGCTGCAGAACTCACTCCAGCTAATTATGGAGGGATAATTTATTCTAAAACAGGAATTGTATTCGATTATTTAATGGCCTATTTGGGGGAGGAAACTTATGACAAATGCATGCATCAATATTTTGAAAAATGGAAATTTAAACATCCACAGCCAAAAGATTTACGTGCCATTTTTGAAACTGAAACGGGTAAAGATTTAAGTTGGTTTTTTGATGACATCATGAATACGACCAAAAAAATTGATTACAAAATAACGGGTATGCAATCCAACCTTTTAAATCCTGATCGTGTACTCCTAAAAGTGAGTAATGCTGGAAAAATAAACGGCCCCTTTTCTGTTTCTGGAATAAAAAATGACACCATAATTACCACTCAATGGTATGAACCCATTGGTAAGAAAAAATCAATTTCTTTTCTAAAAGGAGATTATGATAAATTTAGAATTGATGCTCAATTAAATATTCCAGAAATCAATCGGAAAAATAACACGCTAAAAGCCAGAGGAATCTTTAAAACGATTGAACCATTGCGCATTCAATATGGAGGAAGTTTAGAGAACCCCGATAAAACACAATTCTTCTTTTCTACTATCGCAGGATGGAACATGAATGATAAGGGAATGTTAGGGTTAGCCTTTTACAACTCGGTAATTCCTCAAAAAAGATTTGAATATGTATTGGCGCCTCTTTATGCTTTTTACTCCAAAAATTTAAATGGTTACGCAAGTGCATTTTACAACATCCATCCCAACTCCATTTTTCAAAATGTAAAGGTTGGAACTCATTTTTCTTCTTTTTCTTATTTAAGGTTTAATACCGATCAGAATAGTGCCGGCAGAGAAATTTTAGAATACTACAAGATTTCGCCCTCCGTAAAATTCACGTTTAAGAAAAAACGAGAAAGACAAGAATCTACTTTCTTTATCACCCTAAAAAACAATACAATAATTGAAGAAAAGGCAAATTATAGCAATAGAATTTACAAAGTAGAATTAGAAAGTTATTATGTGAACCAACTCATTTTAGCTCTTGACAATAAAAATGTACTAAACCCTTATCAAGCGAATTTAGAGCTACAACAGGGCGATAATTTCATAAAACTAAACCTAACAGCAGCTTATCATTTTGCTTACCAAAAAAAGAAGACTGGATTTGACATTAGAGTTTTCGCTGGAAATTTTTTATTGAATAAAAATGCGGATAGAAAGTTTGAATATGGATTGAGCGGAAACACTGATTATTTGTATGAAAATATATTTTTAGCTCGAAATACATTTTCAGGAAATTCAGGATATTTAAGCCAACAGTTTGCCATAAACGACGGTGGTTTTAAACACTATACAGCAACCTCAACCGCCAATTCTTGGAGCTCTTCAATCAACATAAAGTCAAACCTTTTGACTCAACATTTAAGTCTTTATGCAGCTATTGGTTGGAGTGGCTTAAAACCGAATCGTTTTACCGACAAAACTGTTGAGTCCGCTTTTGAAACAGGAATTTCGCTAAACATTGTTCCTAAAGTCTTTGAAATCTATTTTCCGATCAAACTCTCAAGTGATTTAAATCAATTAACTTATGCTGAAAAAATCAGGTTTACCCTCAACCTAAATACACTTAATCCGCTTCAGATGTTTGAGCAATTTGGATTTTAACTACTTTTGGATTTAATGAATCAATTTAACAAGGACAAAATTTATTTCGCTTCTGATTTTCATCTTGGTGCTCCCAATGCTGTGGAGAGTTTAAAACGAGAAAAAAAAATTGTAAAGTGGCTGGATGAAATCAAGGTTGATGCTCAAGAAATTTATTTAGTGGGCGATATTTTTGATTTTTGGTTTGAGTACAAAACCGTAATTCCTCGTGGATTTGTTAGACTGCAAGGCAAAATTGCAGAACTAACCGATAGTGGGATTCCTATTCATCTTTTTACGGGGAATCATGACATGTGGATTTTCGATTATTTACCAAAAGAATTAGGCGTTACTCTTTACCGCGAAAACATTGTGAAAGAATACAACGGTAAAAAATTTCTTATCGGGCATGGCGATGGTTTAGGCCCTGGAGATAAGACCTACAAGCTACTTAAAGGGTTTTTTGCGAGTAAAATCTGCCAATGGGCATTTGCCCGTATTCATCCAAACTTTGGAATTGGTATTGCCAATGCATGGAGCCGAAAAAGTAGAAAATCGAACAGTACATCCGATGAAGTTTTCCATGGTGAAGACAAGGAAGATCTCATCCTTTACTGTAATGAATACATCAAAAAAGATGCCTCGATAGATTATTTTATTTTTGGTCACCGGCATTTACCTTTAGACATTAAGATTGGAGAAAAAGCCACCTACTTCAACCTTGGGGAATGGATAAAATACAATTCTTACGGTGTTTTTGATGGTGAAAAATTTGAATTGAAAACCTATCCATAATTGTAGGTAACCATTCATTTTTTGAATAAAACAGAAATGAGTTACTCTCAAAGACTACAAACGATCCTAAAAGCAAAGAAGTCTCCCTCGTGTTTCATATCCAATTGTTTTTCTTGGGAAAAGATCAATAAACAGTTCAACGATTAAGATTATTAAATTACTTTTAGACCTTGATTTAAATTCAGAACAAATAGTATGACACAGAGAAACGAAAAACCATCACCAGAAGCGAAAGCACTTTCTCTTTTTTTAATGGCTTATAAAACAATAGATCCTATCTACAAAGAGAAATCTAAACGTATTAACAAGCTGTGGAGCATGGTGTTAGCTGGCGAATTAAGCAAGAGTGATTATCTGGGAGAGGTACAAAGCATGTTAGAATCGTATGGTGGTTATGCAGAAGTTGTTGAGAAAACGGTTCAATTTTACATTGAAAAAACTGGTGAATGGAAATTACAAGGTGATGACAAATATTGCCTAGACGCTCAGAAGTTTGCGGATGAACTCTTGAAAAAGTAGCCTCAAATTGAAGCGGTCGTTAATCCACAAAAAAATATGTTCGAGCACCTTTTTCAATGCCCATATTGTTGGTCAGAAATATCAATGTTGTTAGACGCTTCAGTGCCTCATCAAATTTACATAGAAGATTGTGAAGTCTGCTGTAATCCTATAGAAATTGCTGTAGGATTTAACAATAACGAACTTTCTACCTTTCAGGTTAGTAGCATTGAGCAATAACTTTTTTCTAACTTATCGCATTCGAAATCAAACAACACCCTGTCTATTGAGTTTTAACCACAGGCTATTTAATTACTCCGCAATAGAGAAAGTAAGAACATTCTATTTTATTGATGAAGCACTTTCTAATTTTTGAAAGTGGCACCGGATTTCTATTGGACAAACGATTCTCGCTTTGGATACCCATCGAATTGATGTGCTGAATTTTAATTATCGAAAAGAAAATCCACGCACAAAATTTCATGCTATTTTTTTGTTTAAACAGCCGTATAAAATGACTTTCGCCCTATTTAAAAAAACAGCTGTAAAAGATGAAAACGCATTACAACTACGTAAAAACACCTATAAATAAATAGGCGTTAACTACTAATCACCTGTATTTCAATGTAATATATATTATTTTATTGAAATAATAACACTATTTTTGTTAAATTAAAAACATGGTTGTCAAATTTTGCACCTATCTTTTACTAAACAATATGGATCGACCTTTTTAATTTTCACCAATACCTCTAAACAATCCCTCATTTATAAAAATTACACATGTTATCTATCCCATTTTGTAGGAACGTTACCTCAAAACGAATAAAAAAGGTTTACTTTCAATTCCAAAAACACAGGATTGGTTTTAATTTAAAAACGCACTTAATCTTCCCCCTTTTAACTTTTAATAAAAGCGACATTAGCCCCTGTTTTTTTTGTCACGCCTAAATATAAAAAATGAAAAATAGCAAAGCCAAAGCTACTCCAACAACAAAAAATGAAACACCACCTAAAATTGACAATTTAGCTTACCCAATTGTTGGTATAGGAGCTTCTGCAGGTGGACTAGAAGCATTAGGGGAATTCTTTAAAAACATACCCAAAGACACTGGAATGGCCTTTATCGTTATTCAACATCTCGACCCAGACCATGTGAGTCTGATGCCAGAACTTCTGCAGCGTCACACAACGATGAAAGTCATTCAGGTAAGTGATTGTTTGCTTATAAAACCAAATCACATTTACGTCATTTCACCAAATAAAAAAATGTCGATTTTAAACGGGGTTTTATACCTGTTTGATTACACTAAAACACAGAAATTGAGACTTCCTATCGATTACTTTTTTTGTTCTTTAGCTAAAGACCAGCGGGATAAAAGTATCGGAATCATTCTTTCAGGCATGGGTTCTGATGGTTCCCAAGGATTGAAAGCCATTAAAGAAAATAATGGAATAGTACTCGTGCAAGACCCGAAAGATTCAAAATTCGATGGAATGCCAAGAAGTGCTATCAATGCTGTAAATGTTGACATTGTAGCTCCTGTAAAAGAAATTTCAACAAAACTACTAGAACTACTAAAATACCACCCTATTGCCACAGTTGAAGTTAAGGATGAGCTTAAAAACAACATCAGTAAAATAGTTAGTTTATTGCTTACACAAACTGGACACGATTTTTCTCTTTACAAAAAAAGCACCCTATTTCGTAGAATTGAAAGGCGAATGAATGCACATCAAATCGATAAAATAGAAAAGTATATTCATTTTTTACAAAATAATCCTAAAGAAATTGAGCTCCTTTTTAAAGAATTGTTAATTGGTGTCACCAGTTTTTTTAGAGATACTGCTGTGTGGGAAGAATTAAAAGACACCATATTTCCGGACTTGTTTCGAGAGTTACCCCATAAACATGTTTTACGTGCATGGGTTGTCGCCTGCTCTACAGGAGAAGAAGCAATATCTTTAGCCATAACTTTTAAAGAAGCCTTAGAAAACCAAAAAAACAATGCAAATTTATCCTTGCAAATTTTTGCTACAGACCTTGATAATGATGCCATAGAAATTGCCCGTAAAGGCATATTTTCTGAAAACAATACTACGAATGTATCGCCAGAAAGACTCCATAAATATTTTACTCGAACCGAAGAAGGTTTTAAAATAAATACGATCATCCGTGAAATGATTGTGTTTGCTCCTCATAATGTAATTAAAGACCCCCCATTTACAAAACTCAATTTTATATCGTGTCGTAATTTATTGATTTATATGGAGCCTGAATTACAAAAAAAACTAATGGAATTATTTCATTACACTTTAAAATCCAATGGAGTAATGTTATTAGGTAGTGCTGAACACGACAATTCACAGCATACTATTTTTACACCAATTAATACAAAATTAAAATTTTACCAACCTATAGCCACGAAAGTAATTTCCAAATTAATAAACTTTCCAAGTTCTTTTTCTCATCATAAACCACCAAAAACAGCAGCTGTGAAAAACATAAACACTACAGATAATATACAAATTCTTGCAGACAAACTCTTACTACAACGTTATGCCCCTGCGAGTGTACTGATCAATGAACAAGGAGATATTTTATACATCACAGGACGTACTGGCAAATATTTAGAACCAGCTGCAGGAAAAGTAAACATGAATATTTACGCAATGGTACGTGTAGGATTGAGTAAGCCCTTAACTGGAGCAATTCGTAAAGCAAAAAAAAATTATGACCCCGTAATTTTAAACCACCTAAAAATAGGCGCCAACAACACTTCTCAACATGTGGACATTACGGTGCAGCATCTTGAAAAACCCAATGCATTGAAAGGGAATCTTATACTGGTTTTTTCGGATGTTAAGCCCACAATCAACTCAAAAAAAACACTACTAAAACCGGGGAAGGAAATATCAAATACCCATCAAGCAGAGCTAGAACTTGAGTTGCAAGAGACCTATAAGGAACTACAAACTACACGTGAAGAAATGCAAACTTCCCAAGAAGAATTAAAATCAACAAACGAAGAACTTCAGTCAACTAATGAAGAATTGCAATCTACGAATGAGGAATTGACGACATCAAAAGAAGAAATGCAAAGCCTTAACGAAGAAATGCAAATAGTAACGGTAGAAATGCAGCACAAAATAAACGATTTTGTACAGGCGAACAATGATATGGAAAACTTACTTAACAGTACAGATATCGCTACTTTATTTCTCGACAAAGAATTAAATATTCGTCGTTTCACCGATCAGATCACAAAAATAATAAAACTGCGATCCTCAGATGTTGGCAGACCATTTACTGAAATGGTTTCTGATTTACAATATCCTGAAATAGAAAGCAATGCCAAGGAAGTTTTACAAACATTAAGCTCTATAGAAAAAGATGTTTTGGCAAGTAATTCAAGATGTTTTACCGTTCGTATTATGCCATACCGCACCTTCGAAAACCATACTGATGGCTTAGTGATTACATTTATTGATGTTTCTTTAGCAAAAAAATTAGAAGAAAATCTTAACAAAACCATTACCGTACTTCGTGAAAATAATTTGATGTAAATTATGAAAAACAACCCTAAATCGGCTAGAGGACTTCTTAGACTAAAGGCTGAAGAAAAACTAAAAGAACATCAAAAAACGGCAAAGAACACCGCTATTTCTGAAGCTGAAAACCTAAAACTTATTCACGAGTTACAAGTCCATCAGATAGAACTGGAGATGCAAAACGAAGAACTTATTTTGGCAAAAGAGCAAGTAGATCTTCTCAACGATAAATATATCCATTTGTATGATTTTGCCCCATCAGGATACCTAACACTTTCAAAAGAAGCTAAAATTATAGAACTAAATTTTTGTGCAGCAAGTCTGCTATGTAAAGATCGTTCTGCCTTAATAAAAAGTAGGTTCGAAGTTTTTATTTCTATTGAAACTCACTCGATTTTCCGTTCATTTTTTGAGGAGATGTTAAAAAATAATGGGAAGGAAAAGTGTGAAGTAATTTTGAAAATTGGAAGCAATTTACCGTTATACATTCACCTGGTTGGCATCTTTGAAGAAAGCAGTGAACAATGTTTTTTAACATTAAGTAATGTTACAGAAAGAAAAGAAGCAGGTTTAATTATTGATAAACAAAACAAAGAACTTAAAAAGCTCATTGTTGACAAAGACAATTTTATGTCAATCCTCGGACATGACCTAAGAAGTCCATTTGTGTCTATTCTCGGTTTTTCTCAATTATTACTAAAAAATGTTCACCAATACGATATCCAAAAAATTAATACTTACGCTTCGTATATACATCAATCTTCAAAAAAAGGCTTTAAATTACTTGAAGACCTATTACTTTGGGCGAATACACAATCCGGTAAAATAATATTTTCTCCTCAAAAATTAAATTTTCAAACTGTTTTCACTGAAGTTGTTGAAACACTTACTCCTATTGCCAATGCAAAAAATATAACCCTTAGTTGTTCTGACAAAATCAACTTAACCATTTTTGCAGATACTAACATGTTACAAACCATTTTACGAAACCTCATTTCAAATGCAATAAAATTTACAAACCAGGGTGGTAAAATAAATGTTTCCGTAATAAAAAAGGAATCCTCTGCTACCATATCGGTTGCCGATAATGGTATTGGAATTGATGCTAAGTCGTTAAAAAAAATATTTAACATTTCTGAAATGCATTCAACAAAAGGAACCTCAGATGAAGATGGCTCGGGCCTAGGATTACTACTTTGTAAAGAGTTTGTTAAACTACACGGAGGAAACATTTGGGTGGAAAGTGAACTTGGAAAAGGGAGCACCTTTCATTTTACAATCAACCAAATGAGCACTTTACATCTTCAAAAAAATAAAATGGAAGCATTAAAAAAAATAGATTTTTTTTGATGCTGAACATCCCCCCTATTTTCACCCGGCAGAACAGTTAGAAACTGCAAAGGTTAAAATCTCATTCATTATGAACAGCAATCAGGCAGTTGAATTTTCTATAAAAATAGTTCACTTGAGTCTCCATCTGCCAGTTGATAAGCACAGCCTACCTCTACATGTGGAATCGCAAAGCTTTTCCACGTTCCCTCCCTCTTTTGTTCTCTTTTAAAACCAAAGTTGACGACTTAAAACAACTGCTTTTATACGTTTAATTATTTCAAGGTATATCTTACCCCCAAAAAACCTCTTAGTCCCTGAAAAGTTGCATACACATAAGATGGATCAAAGGTATTGGCATTCGGATTATCTGATGAGTTTATGTTTTTATCAAAAGGATCATTTGCTCTTAATATAGAGTTGTCAGGAGGGGTAAAGTTGAGGAGATTCTTGAGCCCTCCATAAACCTCCCACTTCTTTTTAAAGGTTTTTGTAAGTTGTATGTTTTGAATACTATACCATTCTGAATAAGCTGCTCTCACATCATTTTCTACAACAGGTAATTTCATTGGTCCATATAAATTGCCGCTGTAATCTATTTTAATATTGGAACTTCTAAGCGTATAGGTTGCACTAAAGGTTCCGGATACATTTTCTGTTAACAATTGTTTCTCTCTTCTTAACTCTCCATTGGCATTCGCATTCATTTCAAAAACATCAATAAAAGTTCCTCCTATTTTAATGTTCAATGGTGCGGAAAAATTAATGTTGATATCGAAACTTGCCCCTCGTGAAATTGCGTGACCATCAATGTTCTCATAAATTATTTGTTGCGCATTGGTTTCGTAATCAGGAGTAATTTTATTGGTAAAGTGTGTGTAAAAAATACTTGCATCAAAATTGATAAATCCCAATTTGGTAGTAATAAAGCGCTGATAATTTAAATTGACATTGTACGATGTTTCTGGATGAAGGGATCCCTTAATCACCACTTCTCTTGCTCCAGTTGTTGCTGCATGCTCTTCGGTAAACAAGTTGACCACGCGATAACCAGTTCCTGTACTTAAACGAAGGGTATTGTTCTCATTTGGAGACCATTTGTAATTAAAACGGGGTGTAAAAATATTTCCATGCCTGCTGTCGTAGTCATATCTTGCGCCTAAGAGCACTTTGTTCTTTTCATTGATAACGATGGCATCTTGCACAAACAAACCCGGTAAATGTGCTAAATCAGGCTTATTTTGAGCGTTTAATGAATCACTCGATTGGGTGGCCGTAGTATTGTCATCATAATAATTGTATCGATAGGCTGTACCTATTAAAACATCATGTACGTCTAATTTCTTATCCCAATACAACTGGCCAAACGCAATTTTTTGGAGGGCATTGTAAGGAATATTTCCATACACCGAATTTTGGTCGTGAGTAGAGTAGGAAAAGCTCATCATGATTCTTTCTTTTACCGGCAATTGATATTTTCCGATCACCTCATATCTACTGGTATAAATCGATTCTCCATAAATACTATCACCTCCTCTAAATTCGGGTGTCCAGTCCATTTCGCCTCCCCATCGATCTTCGTAAATGTATCGAAAAGCCATAGAAAATTCTCTTTCTTTTTTTCGTTGAATACTCCATTTATTAAATACCGATATTCTATCCTGTAAAGTTAAATCCGTAAAATTATCACCATTATTGTCTATTGGATTGGAGTAATTAAAATAGCTCACTCCTAAAGAAGAAGTTAATTTTTCAGCAGGCTTAAACAGCATTCCTACATCTGTATTGATTTCCCCCCAAGTCGTTCCAAAAACATCAACACTCAATCTTGGTGTATTCTGCGGTGATTTTGTAATTACGTTAATTAATCCACCAACAGCTTCAGACCCAAACAAAGTAGAAGCTGGACCTTTTACCACTTCCATTTGCCCAATCATACTGTTGGGAATTCCGTTTAATCCGTAAACAGTGGATAAGCCACCCACAATTGGCATTCCGTCAATTGTAATCATGGTATAAGGCCCTTCCATTCCGTTAATGTGAACATCTCCAGTGTTACAAACGCTACAATTTATTTGTGGGCGAACGCCATTTACAATTTGTAAAGCTTCAAACAAAGCTGGTGTAGGGTTTTTCTTAAAATAAGCGGGCTGATACACTTTAATGGGCACCGCTGATTCTCTTACAGCAACTTCTTTTAAAGTTCCTGTAACCACAAATTCATTCAACTGAGCCGAAGTCTTTTCCATTACTAAATGAACAACACTAGTTTCTTCAGCTAATATGGTTATTGATTGCCTATAATTCTTATACCCAACAGCCGAAATTTGAAGGGTATATTTTCCTTCAGGAATGGCATTTAATTCATACATTCCATCAATAGTTGTAGCTATCCCAAAGGAAGTTCCAACTAAACCTACACTGGCAAAAGGAACGGGTGCATCCCCATCTTTAACGGTCCCTTTGACTGCTCCATTTTGAGCAAAACAAAACACGGGTAAGCAAACAATAAAAAGATAAAAAAGCCTCATAAAAAATTTATTTTGCACAAATCTAACTCTTTTTTTAGACTTGTCTAAAAATATATTTACACAAATCTATATTTATTTTTTAACTTCGCTTAAATTTAAATACAAAATGAACTCTTTTACTGAAGAAAATTATTTAAAATCTATTTTTAAATTAAGTACTAAAACCGCTCATGGGGTGTCTACTAACGCTATCGCAGAATCGTTAGCGACCAAAGCGTCTTCGGTAACCGATATGATTAAAAAATTATCGGAGAAAAAGTTGGTCAACTATAAAAAATACCAAGGGGTAAACTTGACTAAAAAAGGGCAAGACATTGCCGTTAGCATTATCAGGAATCATCGTTTATGGGAAGTTTTTTTAGTGGAGAAGCTAGATTTTAAATGGGACGAAGTCCACGATTTAGCAGAAGATTTAGAACACATTAACTCTAAAAAATTAACGGATCAATTGGATGCTTTTTTAGAATATCCTAAGTATGATCCTCATGGAGACCCAATACCGGATAAAGAGGGAAACATCCACCGCCATCAAGACATTACTTTGGCAGACCTCAAATTAGATGAACAAGGAATTGTTGTTGGGGTTAAAGAGCATTCTAAAAGTTATTTAAATTATTTAGAAACCCTCAATTTGGTTTTAGGAACAGAAATAGAGGTGAAAGAGATTGTTGATTTTGACAGATCAATGAGTGTGGTAGTCAACAAAAAAGAAACGGTAAACATATCCCATCAAGGCAGTAAAAACTTGATCATTAAAAAAATATAATGGAAGAATTAAAACTATTTGTGTCGAGTATTGACAGTCCAATTCAACAAGCCCTGTATGCGTCTCTTTTTACTTGGGGCTTAACTGCTTTAGGAGCGGCATTTGTCTTCTTTTTTAAATCCATAAATAGGGCCGTTTTTGATGGTATGCTGGGATTTACAGGAGGGGTTATGGTGGCCGCCAGTTTTTGGTCGCTCTTAAGCCCTGCAATTGAAATGAGCGAAGGGGAAGGGTTTGCCAAAGTAATACCTGCAGCTTTAGGGTTTTTAGGGGGTGCATTAATGCTTTACGGATTGGATAAAGTATTGCCACACCTGCACATTAACTTTAAAAAAGAAGAAGCCGAAGGGGTAAAAACAGATTGGCATCGCTCTACCCTACTGGTTTTAGCCATTACCTTACACAACATCCCCGAAGGGTTAGCCATTGGTGTTTTATTTGGTGGTGCAGCAGTTGGTTTTGAAGGCGCTTCTTTAGGAGGCGCAATTGCACTGACTATCGTTATTGGAATCCAAAACTTTCCTGAAGGAATGGCGGTTTCTATGCCTTTAAGACGACAAGGCTTATCCAGGTGGAAAAGTTTTAATTATGGACAATTATCGGCAATTGTAGAACCTGTTGCTGCCTGTATAGGGGCATGGGCCGTAATGACTTTTCAACCCATTTTACCTTACGCATTAGCATTTGCTGCTGGAGCAATGATTTTTGTGGTGGTAGAAGAAGTAATCCCTGAAACGCAAAGAGATAAGTTTACCGATATAGCCGTTCTTGGATTTATTGGTGGATTTATTATTATGATGATGCTCGATGTGGGGTTAGGCTAAATAGTGTTTGGTGTTTGGTTCATCAAATAAGTAATGCTACCAAGATTGCCAACTTTTAAAAACAAGGCAAAGGATTTATTTTAGCCCTTTGCAAAACCTAACTTATCGTTGCCGCTAAATTATTATGCTTTGTGTTTAATTTATAGTGTTTAGTTTTTGGTTAATTCTTAATTTCGCAAGGTGAGTAATCAAATCAACATCAAAAACAAAAAAGCGAAGTTCGAATACGAATTTTTAGAAAAATTTACTGCGGGCTTACAATTGTATGGTACTGAAATAAAATCCATTAGAGCCGGAAAAGCAAGTATTGTTGAAGGATATTGTTTTGTCAATAAAGGAGAAGTGTTTATTAAAAACATGTACATCGGCGAATATGAACAAGCTTCATACAACAACCACGAACCTCTTAGAGATAGAAAGTTACTCCTTAACCGTAAAGAAATTGATAAACTCATTAAAAAGAAAAAAGATGTCGGCTTAACGATTGTCCCCATCAGCTTATTTATTAACGGAAAAGGCTATGCTAAAATCGACATTGCTTTAGCAAGAGGTAAAAAACTGCATGACAAGCGTCATGATTTGAAAGACAAAGATGCCAAACGGACTATGGATAGAGCCATGAAATCCTAAAAAAAGTTGGAGGACCCGGCTCTTAAAAAGAGCCTGTTTTTTTTCAATAAATCCCCTTTAAAAGATTGACTTTATCTCTCCAAAATAAAAGTAGAACCCCTATTATTGCACTCTTTGCCTGTTGCTTGGTTTGGGGAACCACATTTGTTATCGTAAAAGATGCTGCCACGTTAATAGATCCTTTTTTACTTTCCTTGTTTAGAAATTCAATTGCTGCAATTGTTCTTTTATGCTACCTATTACTCTCAAGAAAAACAGCTGCTCTAAAAGAGATGAAAACGTTTATTTACGGGATTTTCTTAGGCGTTTTATTGGCCGCTATCTATATTATTCAAACGATAGGCTTAATCTACACTTCGTCTAACCACAGTGCTTTTATTACCTGCTCTACCATTATTATGGTACCCATCATTTTGTATTTTATTGGATGGCAAAAGTTTGTAGCTAAACAAATCCTTGCGATCATTATTGTAACTACAGGCCTTATACTTCTTACTTATCATTCCAGTACCACAGGTTATAATTTAGGAGATGTGCTCACTTTTATTGCCGCAATAATTTGTGCTTTTCATTTAATTTTTGCTGGTCGCTATGTGCGCAAAGTAGATTTTTTAAGTTTAATTTTTCACCAGTTTTTTAGTGCTGCCATCGTTTCTGGTTTAGGGCTTTTTATTCATGCGAATTTCATCAGTAATCAACCGATACTGTTTCATCCAGATTCCATTAAGAATGTCTTGTATTTAGGTTTTCTGGGCACTTTATTTTGTTATTTCGTTACCGTGTGGGGACAAAAAAAGGTCAGCACCATGTATACGGCTTTAATTTTTTCATTGGAGCCCATTTTTGCTTCCATTACCAGCTATTTCGTTTTAGGAGAATATTTTAGCCGGAATGAATTTATTGGTGCTGCATTTATTTTTGTAGGAATAATTTACTACAGCTTACCCAAAGACACTTTTACCAACTTAATTCGCTCTAAATCTTAATGGAGTAGTACAAAGTATAAGATTTGTGATTAGTTTTGCATCCGAAATGGAGAAAAGCAGAAGGCTAGGGTTTGGAGAATTTGTAGGGTTAATGGCAACTTTAATTGCGCTTACTGCCCTATCCATTGATGCAATGCTGCCTGCACTAACTGTTATTGGTTCAGATTTAGGGGTAACCGAACCCAATGACAATCAATTAATTATATCCGTTCTCTTTTTAGGGTTAGCAATTGGACAACTTTTTTACGGTCCACTGTCCGATAGTATGGGTAGAAAACCAGCGCTTTATTTAGGCCTCGCCTTTTTTGGAATTGGCTGTTTCATCTCCCTCTTTTCTGCAAATTTAACAGGAATGTTGATTGGAAGATGTCTTCAAGGAATTGGCCTTTCAGGACCTCGAGTAGTCAGTGTTGCCATCATTAGAGATTTATACAAAGGAGATCGAATGGCCCAAGTGATGTCATTTGTGATGGCTGTTTTTATTGCGGTTCCTGCATTAGCCCCAGCACTTGGTCAAGGGATTTTATACCTCGCAAATTGGCGAATGATTTTTGCTGCATTATTAGCGCTGGGTATTGTTGTTTTAATTTGGTTCTCCATCCGACAGGATGAAACCTTACCCAAAGAGAAACGAATAAAATTTACTATCGCAAATCTTGTAAACGCAGTAAAAGAAATTAGTACGATTCGCTCTACTATTTTTTACACCTTAGCCGCAGGGTTTATCTCCAGTGCCTTTGTTGGCTTCCTAAATTCATCTCAACAAATTTTTCAAATACAATTTCAACTGGGAGAAAAATTTCCGATGTATTTTGCTGCTATTGCGCTGAGTGTAGGAACGGCTTCTTTTGTCAATGGAAAATTAGTAATGCGCTTTGGAATGCAGCAAATGGTTAGAACAGCTGCACTAGCAATTGTCACCATATCCATCGTTTTTTTCACCTTAACCAACACCGTTATCCCTTCTCCCTCTCTGCCTATTTTTATGCTGTATTTATTGTCTACCGTATTTTTTGTTGGGATACTCTTTGGCAACTTAAACTCACTTGCGATGGAGCCTCTTGGCCACTTAGCAGGTATTGGCGCAGCACTAGTTGGCTCTGTTTCCACCTTTATCTCTGTTCCTTTTGGAACTTATATTGGAATGCATTACAATGGAACAGTAGAACCATTAGTAATTGGCTTTCTAATTTTTGGTGCACTGAGTGGAATTTCTATTTTTTTAGCCAAAGGAGCTCAGAAGTAAGGGTTTTATTTCCAACACCAATCCTCCAAAATTTCTAAAAAAAGACAATTAAAGGGTTCCTCGTCCACTTCTTTAAAGCGTAAACCATTGTAAAAAGGATGTGAATATTTGGAACAAAGAAAGCACTAGACAATAGTTACTAATCGATAGAACTAATAATGGTTTCTGTAATTTTGCCCTCTAATTAAACTTATCATCAGTGGAAAATCAAGCGCTTTTACTTTATCATTATTTGCAACGCATTGGTTTTTCATCCTCTGCTTCAGAACAATTGAATGCCCTTTTATTGTCTGCGATTTTAGTCGTTATCATTGTAGGGATAGATCTACTTACTCGAAAGCTTCTACTTAAAATATTAACTCGATTTACAGCTCAATCAAAAACAAATTTTGATGACATTATGGTTCAGAATAAGGTTCCTCGTAATCTTTCTCATATTATGCCCATAGCCATCACACACCATGCAATACCCTACTTGTTTGTTCACTTTCCTAATGTTGAAAATCTAGCCGATAAAGGGCTAAAATTGTTTGGTATTGTATTAACACTATGGATTGTAAGAAGTTTACTGAATACGTTTAAAGATTATTTTAAAACCATCCCCAACCTCAAAGACAAACCGATAGACAGCTACATTCAGGTATTTATGATTTTTGCTTGGTTAGCTGGTACAATACTCGCTTTAGCTTTAATTACAGGAACTCCAGTATGGAAATTTTTCACGGCTTTAGGTGCAACATCGGCTGTTTTAATCTTGGTTTTTAAAGATACCATTATGGGTTTTGTCGCTAGCATTCAAGTTTCTGTAAACGATATGGTTCGTATTGGGGATTGGATTACTTTTGAGAAATTTGGTGCTGATGGTGATGTTATTGAAATTAATTTAGTGACGGTTAAGGTCCAAAATTTTGACAACACCATCACAACAATTCCTACCTACTCTTTAATTTCCGATTCTTTTAAAAATTGGAGAGGAATGACAAACTCTAATGGACGAAGAATTAAACGCTCATTAATTATTAAACAAAATAGCATTCATTTTTTAGCTACTGATGAAGTGATTCAACTGCAAAAAATTGAACTCATTAAGGACTACCTCACCACAAGAAACGAATCGATTAATAGCTACAACACCAAAAATGAAATCAATAAAGAAGTCTTAATTAACGGTAGAAACCTGACTAATATTGGTGTTTTCAGAAAGTATTTAGATGAATACATCCATACGCATTCGGCAGTAAATAAAGACATGATGATTATGGTACGACAATTGGCTCCTTCAGCACAGGGTATTCCGATAGAAATTTATGCTTTTAGCAGCGACAAGGATTGGAGAAACTATGAATACATTATTGCTGATATATTTGATCACGCGCTTGCTGCCACTCCATTTTTTAACCTTGAACTTTTTGAGCTGCCCAGCAATGTTAACATTCACTAATGAGCTTCACTGGTTCCCTTTATTTAAATAACAATACAACGTTTAATAAACGACTTCTATAGGTTCCTTTTTTTTAAGACATCGTAGAATCTCTTCCGAAGACATTGAGTTTAACGGGCTAATAAAACACATTAATGTGCCCTTTTTGATTCATTTTAGTATCATCATAAAAAACTACTGATAGGACATAAACGTAAGTACCCGAACTTACTTTAAGCCCTTTATATGTTCCGTCCCAATTTGCGTATTTGTTCCTTGTTTCAAACAATAGATTTCCCCATCTATTAAACACCTGAAGGTTCAGGTCCTTTACTCCTTCAAATTTAATGTTGAAAAAGTCATTTAGTCCATCTGTATTAGGGGTAAACGAATTAGACACAAAAACATTTTTATTCCCTTCGATTTCTGGAAGTTCACATTCTAACTCTACAAATAGGTGAACGGTATCGCTACTTAAGCAGCTATTGCTGTCTATTACTGACACCCAATATTGCATTTCTTGAGAGCTTACTAATGTTTGAGTTATTGATCCATCTGACCAATCATAAGAAATGTAATTGTTTCCTGCATCCAAAACAACTTCTTCTCCAAGGCAAAACACTACATCAGCACCCAAATCTACATTCACAACATTGTATAAAGAGAAGAGAAGCGTATCCGTACTTAAACAGCTATTGCTGTCTATTACTGACACCCAATAAGACCCTTGTTGAGTCACCGTGAAAGTTGAATCTGTAGAGTGGTCTTGCCAGTTATAAGTAGTATTGGGAGTAGTTGCATCAAGAGTGATTGATGCTCCTTGGCAGATGGTGGTATCGTTGCCTAGGTTAATGGTAGGAATAGGATTGTAATCTACATGAATAGTGTCATACCTACTTGTACTTCCACAAATATCTGTCACTTTTACCCAATAATCCCCTTGTTGATTAACAATGAAGGTTGGAGCTGTAGAGTTGTCGTGCCATTGATAAGTAGCATTCACAGTAGTGGCATCAAGAGTGATTGATTCCCCTTGGCAGATGGCGGTATCGTTGCCTAGGTTAATGATGGGAATAGAATTGTAATTTAAATGAATCGTATCTGTTATACTTCCGCAGGCATCTGTCACTTGTACCCAGTAAGACCCTTGTTGAGTAACATTAAAAATTGAATCGGTAGAGTTGTCTTGCCAGAGATAAGTAGTAGTTGTTGTTGGAGTTGAAGGAGTAGCATCGAGAGTGATTGATGCTCCTTGGCAGATGATGGTATCGTTGCCTAGGTTAATGTTAGGAATAGAATTGTAATTTACATGAATAGTGTCGGTTATATTTCCGCAGGTATGTATCACTTGTACCCAATAATCCCCTTGTTGAGTAACATTGAAAGTTGAATTTGTAGAGCTGTCTTGCCATAGATAATTTGTTGTTGTTGGAGTAGTTGGAGTAGTTGCATCAAGAGTGATTGATTCTCCTTGGCAAAGGGTGGTATCGTTGCCTAGGCTAATGGTAGGAATAGGATTGTAATCTACATGAATAGTGTCAGAGCTACTTATACTTGTACTTCCGCAGGCATCTGTCACTTTTACCCAATAAGACCCCTCTTGAGTAACATTAAAGGTTGGAGCTGTAGATTGGTCTTGCCATTGATAAGTAGCATTCACAGTAGTGGCATCAAGAGTGATTGATTCTCCTTGGCAGATGGTGGTATCGTTGCCTAGGCTAGTTGTAGTAGTAGATTGATTTACACTAATCAAACTCTCATTACATATGGCAAAGGTGGAACCACCATTTGCTGCTGGTCCCATACCAGTGCTATTCGTAGTTATTGTTAAGGAGGTAAAAGCGCAACTAGAAGATACGGTGTGAATTGAATTTAGTCCACCAGCGATAGCGGGACTAGTACTTTGATTGCCAACAATAGTCCACGCTGCACATGCTCCAGAATTGACTGATAAAGTTGGTACAAGGCTATTGGTGGTAAATACAAAAGTTTCACGTGCAATTCTTTCATTAACACCAGCATGACCAATCAAAATATCAATCGAAGTTATGGGTACTGAAAAAGAATAGGTTATTGTACTAGTGGATCCATCTGTGTTCCCTGAATATGGAACATCTATTCCAGGTAAATTAATTCCGCATACTCCAGTGAAAGAACCCCAATTTACAATTGAGCAAGTAGGTGAAATTGCAATTGAAAAATCAATGTCCATCAGCATCGTATTTTGCACGGTTCCTGAAGAGCCTCCAATAGCTAAGCACTGAGCATTACTTTGCTCACTTATATATAGGAAAGCAAGAACAACTAAAAAATGCCAGAAACTCAAGAATTGAGAAGCTATGAATCCCCTTTTAACAACTGTTTTTTGAACTGTTTGAATAAAATTTCTTCGATTTAGATTCATACCATTATTTTTTTGAATTCCCCCCAACAGGCTAATAAGATACATTAATGTGCCCTTTTCGATTAATTTCAGTGTCATCATCAAAAACTACGGATAGGGTATAAAAGTAAGTGCCCGAATTCACATGAACTCCTTCATATGTTCCGTCCCAATTGTCGGATTTAGAATCGGTTTCGTACAACAGATTCCCCCATCTATTAAATACCTGGAGGTCTATCTCCTTTACGCCTTCCCATTTAATTTTAAATTGATCATTTAATCCATCGGCGTTAGGGGTAAACACATTCGGTACAAAAACATTTTTAGCCCCTTCTATTTTTGGAGGTTCACATTCCAAGCCTACAAATAGGTTAATGGTATCAATACTTAAGCAATTATTTATGTCTACTGCTAACACCCAATATTCCATGGCTTGAGATACGGCTAATGTTTGAGCTATTGACCCATCTGACCAATCATAAGCAATGTAATTGTTTCCGGCATCTAAAACAACTTGTTCTCTAGGGCAAAATACTACATCAGCCCCCAAATTTACATTGGAAACATGGTAAGTAGAGAGCAGTATGGTGTCCGGATCACTATGGCAAGACTGCATACAACCTATATTCAAAGCACCAGTTAATGAAATCGTATCCTGCATTGTTGGGTACACAATTATTGTTGATGTTGTTTCTCCAGTACTCCACAAATAACTGTCTGCTCCATTTGCCTGAAGAACAAGACGATCTCCTGGACAAGCAGAAATATCACCTGTAATATTAACTACAGGAGTACGAACAAGAGTACCTATTTCCTCCTCAGATAAAGGATAGTCGTAAATCCTCACATAATCAATAATTCCAGCACTTTCTTCTCTAATGGTAAGACTATCATCCTTAAATAAAATAAGTGCATCGGTAAAAATTCCATTGCCCAAAACATCTTCTAATGCGATCTCTAGGTTATTATTAATGTATCCTTTAATAGAGTCGGTAGATGCATCTCTTGTTAAAAATAAACGAAACCAAGTATCTGGTTGTGCTGTACTACTGGTTCCTGTATATTGCTCATACATTTGTAAATTACTGTTATAGAGGTATAGCCCACGATCTGAGGTACGATTCTTGAAATCTATAATTTTCTGCCATAAACTCGGATACGGTTGAGTAGTGAATTTAAATAAGAGCTCTATTGTATAATGATCTTGTGGAAAATAGTTGGCTGGATCCTGCAAGATCAGTCCGGTAGATATATCCCAAGAATATAACGAGTCTAGCTTACAAATACTTTCGCCTTCAGAAAATCCCCCAACACCATCTATTGGAGTCATTGCTACAGCATTGCCATTGGCATTTAAATTGCCATAAAAATCAAAACACAAAACAGGCTGTGGCTGTTGAGCATAACAATTAGAAACTAAACTATAAAAAAATAAATAACAAAGGCACTGCGTCAAATAAGATAAAAAATACTTCATATTATTGTCTTAATTAATTAGATAGGTAGGTAACTCCCAGATAAAAAAACTAACATTAGCTCACATGTACAAAATCCATCAAATAAAGAATCTGCTATTATTTCATTTCATGCTGCAGTAAATCCAAGTAGTATATGATATCCTCCTATTTTTCACAAAAATAAAGTCGAACATTCTTAACTACTACTCCCCTCAGGTAGGGATTTTTATGTTTTATCGCCATCGAAGAGAAATTAACAGATGGAGAGAAAGGCACTATCTGAATTGAATCCAGCAACTTTTTTATTTTATAATTAGAGAAAGATCAACAAAAATAGTGCTTTGGAGCTATTTTATTCGCTACGATATAAAAACTAAGCCTATTTTTTATACCAAAAAAAACTTTAGAACAGTTGAAAAAAAAGAAATACGGGGTAGAATTTAAAGATAAAGTTCTCGAGTGAAGTTATTAGCAGAGCAAAAGAGTAGCCAACGATATGAATATCAATTGTAATGGATACAAAAAGGTGCTAAAAAATAACCTCTCAATCAAAAATTAGACAATATCCATAACAATCCTGTTCAATCTGGAATAGTTACTAATTCTTCATATGATAAGTATAGTAGTACTCATCCTGAACATGAATTGATAACAGCTATTTATTAATTTTAGCCAGAGGCTATAAAATAGTTGTCACTCGGCACAACCGAGCGACTGTTAACTAGCGACTGTTAACTAACTAACTAACTAACTAACTAACTAACTAACTAACTAACCTATTTTTAGACGCAGTCGCTTGGCTTTGCCGAGTGACAACTAATGAAACCATCTCTGATTGTTTAATTTTATAGCTTAAAAAATAGCCTAAGGCTATAAAATATTCGTCACTTGGCAGAGAGCTGAAGTTCTGTTTAAAGTATACTCCAATATTGAAAAAGCTTCTCATTTAGCCCAAGGATTAAATTATATCTTTGAGAATAATACACATAAAGATGTCGCTAGATTAAAACTAGCGCATTGGTATAATAAAGTTGATAAGGCTCAATTCAAATCATTTAATACGATTTCCAAGTCTATACAAATGCGTTATCTCCCAATATTGAATTCTTTACGATAAGAGGTAAAGCATCCTGACAAGGTTTTGCAAGAAAAAAGCGTACTCAAAAGAGAAGACTTTTGCACTCGAAGCTGGAATTGAACCGGCACAAACTGAAGGGCACAAAGCTTTAAAGCGTCAAACGCCGTTACTTTTGAGAATTTCAGTGAATTACAGAAAGTTTTTAGGCATTTTGTAGTACAAAAAACTACGTTTATAACCTCGTTTATTTATTCTTAATACCATCATTAATCATACCTTTGATACTCTTTTAAAATTGGTAAAAATCCCCTCCTAAATTCAAATGTCAAAAATTAAAATACCTCTTAAAAGCAAACTGTTCTACCTTTTTAATTCTCGTTATACGATAAGCGCGCTCGTCATTTTAACGATTTCTTCTTATTTTTTAACAGACATTTATAATGGTATTGACTGGTTATCTCATCAAATTGAGGAGAATTCTCCACGAACAAAAGGTACGGTGATAAATTCTGAGCAATGGAATGGTGCTTATTATCAAATCAACTACAGTTATCAACTGCCTGAAGGAAATGATATTTATTACTGGCATTCTTTTGCTGAATTTCCTATGAATAAAGGCAAAGAGATCAGTGTTGTTTATTTAAAAGATGAACCGACTGTAAGTATGATAAAAGGATTAACGAATAGTGTTGTTGATCAACTCACTCTAACTGCAGCCTGTTTTTCATTTTTAATCGGATTTGTTGTTCTTGGATTTGCGACATCCGACCAATTGTTTAAACTCTGGGTTTTAAATAATGGGATGGTAACTGAGGCAACCCTCATCAAACAACACGTAACCATGCACAGAAGAAAACAGGCCGGCAAGCTTATTCCTGTTTTTAAATTCTTATTCGAGTTTAAGACACTTGAAGGCAAACCCGTAAAAAAAATAATTGGAAGCACAAGAATAAAGGAATTAACCGATGAGAAAATTGAATTACTCGTTTATCACAAAGGTAAACCTAACAACTGTGTTTTAGTAGACGATTTTCCTGAGCCTATTCACAGTACAATTAGAGAACAGGCTACTGAACAAAACAAAAAATTCCATATTTAACAACGAAAACAACGGATTAAATCGTTTTATTTTCCTACTGTTGTAAGCCTAAATAACTAGAATTGAAAACCAATAAATCTCGCATACTCAAACTTGCTTTATTTGCCACAGGATTGTCAGGCATTGTCGCAGAATACATTCTCTCTACATTGGCCACCTACTTTTTAGGTGATTCTGTTTTTCAGTGGACAATGATTCTATCTGTCATGTTGTTTGCCATGGGGGTTGGAAGTAGAATAAGTACTAAATTCAACACTAAAATATTAGAAAAATTCTTAGTTGCAGAGTTTTGCTTATCGCTCCTAACTTCAACCGCAGCTTTATCCACTTATTTTTTTATTGGAGTTACAGAATACATCGCTGTAATTATTTATGGATTTAGCATCGCTATTGGATTACTTATCGGAATGGAAATTCCTTTAGTAACGAGAATTAACGAAGAAAATGAAGATCTAAGAACCAACATTGCTGGCGTAATGGAAAACGACTATTACGGCAGTTTAATTGGAGGTTTATTTTTTGTTTTTGTTGGGCTTCCCTATTTAGGGCTTACGCACACTCCTTTTGTTTTAGGAGGAATTAACTTTTTAGTTGCAATTGTTCTTTTCTTTCGGCTCAGAAAACACATTACTCCATTCTATAGAAGAGTCTTTTCTGCGGTTATTCCATTGTTATTAATTATGCTTTGCTTTTTAAGCTACAACGCAGATGAAATTGTATTGTATGGCGAACAAAAAAGATACAATGATAAGGTGGTTTTTTCTGAGCAAACTCGCTATCAGAAAATTACAATTACCCAATGGAAAGAGCACTATTGGCTTTACCTGAACGGGAGCAAACAACTCTGTACGTTTGATGAATGGCTGTATCACGAGCCTTTAGTTCATCCTGTAATGCAATTAACGAAAGACCCCCGAAACGTATTGATACTAGGGGCTGGTGACGGATGTGCCATTCGGGAAGTACTAAAATATGAAGCTGTTGAACACATTACAATAGTAGATATTGACCCTGAGATGACCAATATAGGAAAGACCAATCCTATTTTTACCGAAATGAATGACAGCGCTTACTACAACCCTAAAGTAAAAGTGATTAACCAAGATGCTTTTCAATTTTTAGAAGAAACAGATCAATTTTATGATGTAATGATTCTTGATTTTCCGGATCCAAAAAGTATTGATTTAAACCGAGTATATACCCGAGAATTCTACACGCTTTGCAACAGAAGACTTAGACCAATGGGGCATATCATCACTCAAGCAGTAAGTCCTTACTACACCACAAAAGCTTTCCGATCTATCGAAAAAACATTAGGAGCATCAGGCTTCAATACACTGCCCATTCACAATCATGTCTATTCTTTCGGAGAATGGGGCTGGGTAATTGGTTCTAAACATCTGGACAGAAAAACGATGAAAAGCAATTTATTAGAAATGGATTTTAAAGAATTAGATGTTCAATGGATCACCAACGAATCAATGAACCTCATGACTTCTTTCGGTAAAGACTTAAGAAATGCGGATAGTGTAGAAGTCAATACGGTACACAGCCCTGTATTGTACCGATATTATTTAGATGGAACCTGGGCCAAATTTTTATAACCGTGTGGCTATTTGGAAAATATAAAGACCTCCTTATCCTTTTTGTTCCTGTGTGGATAATTTGGATGGTACTGTTTTTCCTTCCGAACAACCTGCTACAAAATGATGTGCCACTATGGATTTGGGCCGTTTTCATTTTAGGGATTGATGTTACTCATGTTTGGAGCACCCTTTTTAGAACCTATCTCGACAAAGAAGAATTCAAAAACCATAAAACCGTTTTAATTCTCGCTCCTCTCCTTGCTTTTATTTTATTACTGGGTATTGCGCGCGAGTCCGTAGCTTATTTTTGGCGAGTACTTGCCTATTTAGCTGTTTTTCATTTTATAAAACAACAATATGGTTTTTTTGCATTATATACTGCAAAAGCAAAACTCAAAAAAACACATCGTATTTTTAAGGATAAATGGGTCTTGTATTTCAGCATGCTCTATCCTGTTTTATTTTGGCACTTATCCGACAGAAATTTTGTTTGGTTTGTTGATGGCGATTTCCTTCGCATGTTTTCTCCATTTCCGTGGAGAATAATTTCTGAATCGATTTATTGGGCAACAATGACTGGATGGTTGATTGAAGAGGTTTTTCTAATTCAAAAAAAGATAAATCCGCTTTCTTTTGGTCGGATTTTATGGTTATTGACTACTCTTTTTAATTGGTACTTAGGAATCGTTTTCTTTAATTCGGATGTTGCTTTCACTCTTACCAACGTGGTAGCTCATGGCATTCCGTACTTAGCCTTAGTCATCTTTTACCAAATTAAAAAGAATAGGTTTAAAGGAATTTTAACACCAAACCGGATGAGGTGGATAATTGCCAGTATTATCACATTCTCTTTTGGGTTGGCATTTACAGAGGAATACTTTTGGGACATGCTCATTAACAGAGAAAAGTCCATTTTATTTACTTCATTATTCAATTACCCAATGGAATCTGCTGTTCATTCTTCTTGGAAAATTTTGGCTTTGGTACTTCTATCTTTGCCTCAGGTTACGCATTATATTTTAGATGGTTTTATCTGGAAAATGGATGACGCTAACCCACATTTAAAACACTTATTAATTGCTGATAAAAATGGATAGAAGATCGTTTCTAAAAGTGAGTGGAGGCCTGATGTTATTATCAGCGTGTAAGCATGACTATTCAGCTAAAGATGGGTTGCAGCAAAACAATTTCCCCATTCATATTGATTCCAATAGTGCTGTAGGACATTTGGTTCGTTCTGCCATGGAATTGCCTATTGCTGAAAGTATCTCAACAGAAACACTAATTGTTGGAGGTGGAATTGCAGGGTTGGCCGCGGCGTCTTCTCTCTCAAACAACGATTTTGTAGTTTGTGAACTAGCCCCCTCTTTAGGTGGAACTTCTGGAGCAATAAACATAAATGGCAGTCTCTTTTCTCAAGGCGCACACTATGATTTGGCCTATCCTAACAATTATGGGGAAGAGGGATTACAACTCTTAGAAAAATTGAACATCATCCAATTTAACGGAGTCAAAAACTTCTGGGAGTTTCAAGATAAACAACATTTGATTCCCTCGGACAAAGAAGAAGCATGTTATGACAATGGGACGATGAGGCCTTCAGTTTTAGCCAACACAGAACTAAAGAAGAACTTCTTAGCCCTCTTAAAAACATACGAGAATCAATTCCCTCTGCCAAGTACTGCTATTAATTCTAAACTACACCACTTAGATCACCTTACCTTTTACAACTTCCTGAACAAGTATTTGCCCATCGATTCGCATTTTATAGAAGCTATCGACTATCAAATGTTAGATGATTTTGGTGGAACGGCTCAACAAATTTCAGCTTTAGCAGGAATCCATTACTATAAATGCAGACCCTATTACAATTGCCAAG
>JAWUVT010000064.1:0-49003 GCA_034112225.1 Flavobacteriales bacterium
AAAACTCCTGGACTTCATAATTAAAAAGTGCTCCTGTTAAAATAGAATCTCCAACAATGGTAAATAATGCGTTATCACTAGCTTGATCAGCGTTAAATGAATAGGTATAGGTATCGATTGCATCTTGATCGGTTGAAGACAGCTTCATAATGGAAGTTCCTAAAGGTATATTCTCATTAAAAGAAGAGACATTCATAGTAATGTCTGTTGGGGGTTCATTTTGATTCAACACTAAAACCCTAAAAGAGCTTTCAGTGCTTAGTAATCCCGGATCTGTTGATCGAACTCTGACGTAAAGGGAGTCTTCGTGTTCAAAATTAAAAAGTTGAGCACTTTTTAATTCCCCGCTTTGAGTAATTGTAAACGAATTGTTATGCGTATCTCCAGCACCAGCAACTAAGGAGTAGGCATGTATATCAGCAAGATCTACATCTGTCGTCAAAAAACTTCCTATCAATGTTTCTGGGGATACGTTTTCATTGATCGTATTCCCTAACAATGCAATTGCTGTTGGGGGTTCATTTAAATTAGTTACTTGGATCGCAAATTCTTTTTCAAAGCTACATCCACTATCATTCGTTGCTATTCTTACCGTATACGATGATTTTGTTTCATAATCCAACGTTCCGTTTACAATTAGTTGATCTCCAACGATTATAAAGTTTCCATTATCAGCATCTCCAGACCCTAAAACAAAAGAGTAAGTAAATACTGATCCCAGATTTATATCTGTTGTTGCTAATGTTCCTACCGTAGGGTTGTCCACATTCTCGGGTATTGCAACATTACTTAAGGAAATAGCTGTGGGTTGATTATTGGTTGCAATAGGAAAAGGGATGGTTAGAAAACCATAAGATGCTCCATCTTGAAACAGAATTTCTGTAGTGGCATCATAAACAGTATCTAAGGTTGCATCATATATTTTAAATGCAATTGTTTCTCCAGCAACAGCATTACTTCTTACGATTAAAAAAGCAACATATTTTCCTTGGATTATAGTAGAGGTAGTTACTACCCCTCTACATTCTGTTCCCACAAAAGCACCAATTAAGTTGGATGGATTTTCTAATGCTTGACAAGCAACAGAAATTTCTGTTATTACCGTCATACCATAAGTAAAACTACTTGGAGTAACCGACCATGTTGGCACCTGTGCTTTTGTCAAGTTGCCCAACCCGCCTACTAAAGCAAGAATAATTGCTATCTTTTTCATACTAAAAATTTTAAGTTTCTTAATTATTAGTTTTCACTACTTTCTTGATGACTTGTCGACCTCCCCAATTTATTCTTAGGAAATAAAGCCCTTCAGCCAATTCTTGATTTCTGTTCATCGTGTTCCAAATCAAGGTATGGGTTCCTTTTACTCTTGAAGCACTCATTAAGGTTGTGATTTTCTGACCTGTTATACCATACAACGCTATGGTTGTTTCTGCATCTTCTTGAAGGGTATATTGAATCCTTAATTGCTCATTAAATAACACTGGAATTACAATTACCTCATTATTTTGATGGTTTTCTTCAATTGGAGGCGTTAAACTTGTCAGCACATCACAATCAGCAACCGTCCTATTTGTTTGCAGCTTAAATGGCTCCAATAGTGTTCCCTCTTGAGCATTAGGCAGATAGTTCATGGTTTCTATAGCAGCATAAAGTTCCGAAGTAGCTACTTTAACTTTAAACGTAATTTCTGATGCTGAATTTCCGTAGATGGTTAAGAAGGCTTTGTTTGCGATGATGTTCGCTGCACCTCGTATTTCACCGTTAACATAAGCGAGTAAAACTTCTCCTTCTAACACATAATCACAAACAGCCACATCAATGATTGCACTCATGTTGTCTTGAAAGTTTTGAGGAACAATTTCATACTCCGCATACAATTCTTCTACGCTTAATGTTGGTCCAGTTTTGTAGTTAAACAATTCTGCATCAGGATAGGTTAACGCATCCACTTTACTAGATTTGAACATATATCCTTTCTTAGGCTCCAGAAATGTTAGACTTCCAACCCATCCTAAAATAGAATCATAAACAGCAAAGGCTTGCTGACTTTTTAATAAGTCGCCATGTGCAACATTATAATTGGTAAACGCATCATTAATTGCTAAGTTTTTCTGCGATACAAATCCTATCCAGTTCCAACCAATACTAATTGGTATTATTACTGTTGAGGGGTCAACTTTTGAACCTATATATTTGATTGTATCTTGGTTACTCGCGTTTAATTTATACCCTTTCGCATTATTTACTCCTCCGCCTCCTGTAAGCGAACCTAACCAACCCAACGGATTTTGATATGCATCGAATAAAAGCACTCCTTTCAAAACATCTCCTGTTTCAGCATCAATATTTCCTAATAATTGATTAATGCTAGCGTGCTTAGTGCTCTTTAATGGGAAAGAAATCCAGTTCCAACCTGTACGCACAGGAATGGGCTCATAAAAAGTATTGATCGCATTAAATATTGCTGGTGAAGTTGGCGTTCCAACTAAACTGTTGTCTGCAAAAGTTAAATCTGGGGTAACTTCTGAATGTACTTTACCAGCGCTTTCATCCCATACTTGAAACGTTACAGAGTCTCCAGCAACACTGTTACTGTATATGTCCATAAATACTAAATAAGCATCATAACCTGCATAATATGCTACCGTTCCAACACCTCTAACATCTCCGTCTACTAGGGCTATTAATTGATCATCAACATCTACAGAAACCACACTGTCAATTCTTACCTGACCAATACTATTCATGGAGTATTGAAAATCAGTTGGATCTATGGACCAATCTGGCCTTTCTCCAACAACTTTAAGTTTAACATGTAATCTTTCGTTATACCCAAAGTCCGTTGTTAAATACAGCACTTCTTCATAGCTACCAATATTTACAAATTCACCAACAGAAAAAGTAATGGCCTGTCTGCTTGTTGGCGATATGTTGCCACTTGTTGCAGATGCCGTTAACCAGCTCGGTAAATTACTAATGGTAAAATCTTGATCTGTACCTCCAATATTGATCACATCAACATCAAAAGTTAACTCTGCATATTGTTGAGTTTCAACATCTGCAACATCATCACTCCAAACCACTGTATTTTGTTTAATGTAAGCCGTCCAAGTTTCTGGAGAAGACATTAAGTTTTGGTTCTTGTCTTCCACATTTTCAACGGTAAACTCAATGATCCTTTTTTCAATTAATGAAGGTTGTTCTAAAATGTTAATGATTAATTCATCTCCATTCACAAGCCAATTGTAGTTTAATTCTTGAACGGGTCTTGGCGTTTCAATGTTGGGAACATTCTCACTTTCATAACTACCGCCTGCCAATGTCATTACACGTCCTGTTAATTGGTTGCTAATGGGATCAATAACCAAATCCTCTGCACTTGGTACTAACAATAAATTAATATCCCAATTGTCAAAAGGATAATAAGCAACTAATCCTATCTCATCTCCTTTTAATTGAGAATTGAGATCTAAGTTGATCAATTCTTTTGTTCTGGCTAATTTCCAGATTCTTAGCTCATCTATCGCTCCTGTAAAGTGATTGGTAAAAGGGGCCACAGAAAAATAATCTCTATTTGCACCTAAGGTCATTTGAGCGCCTTTAAGTCCTCCAAAAAATGAGCTGTGCGTAAATCCATTTAATGCGCCATCTAAGTAGATTGTAGTATTGCTTTTTCTTCTCATGACTACTGCTAAATGATGCCATTGGTCATCCATAAAATTTCCCGTTTCTTGAAGCACTTTTTCTCCTTTATTTTTGGCATAAATTAGTCCACTGGTATCAATTCCTATTTCCCAAATGTCCTCTATTGCTTCAGAATTGGTTCCATCTGTCATCCCATTAGAAAACAATACTGTTCCTTTTTGAGTTGCAGCTGCTTTAAACCACATTTCTATGGTAAAGTCCATTTCATTCGAAATAACTACTGAAGATGCTGTAGGCATACTCGCAGTTGTAGCTCCATTAAATTCATAGGCATGACCAGCAGGGAAAACTCTCCAAGTTGGCCCCGATAAAATAGCATGGTGTCTTCTTGATAAATCTGTTGCAAATTCCCCTTTCAAATCATTCATTGGCCAAAACCCACTTAAGCCAATTTCATCTCCATTTAAGTTCACCACCATATTTGCGACACTTGTTCCGAAATCTATTTCTTTTTCCCAGACTCTAAAGTCATGTAGAAATCCTTTAAAAGCTTTCGTTCCAGCAGCATCGTTTCCGATGTGCATTTTTCCTGCAGCATTAAAACTAGCTGAAGCTCTTGCATCGGCTCTATCAATGTCAGTTCCATTATGTCCATCATAAGCCACATATAGATTTACTTGCTCTAATAAAGCATCATAACTTACCGTATAATGCATCCAAAGCTGAGTAACATCAGTTAATAAGGGGTTATTTGCCTGAACTGCTGCTGTACTATATTCAGCTGTTGTTAAATATTCCGTTCCAGCTAAAGACACCACCATTTTATCATTGGCTTTATAGCCTATTTTTACTCCGTTTTGTGAATAGATGATTTCTTCTACGCCCTCATGAGCTCGTTTGATCCAAAATTCAATAGCAAAAGATTTTTGAGTATAATCAATCCCTACGTTAGTCGCTGCCACATCATCAATACCATCAAAATATAGGGCGGAACTGTGTCTGATTGGATATCCGTTTAACACGCCTCGTACACTAAAGTTTCTGCTTAATAAAATTCCTGCTTCTATCGGCTCATCAAATTTTAATAAAATGTTTTCTCCCGGAGATAGAATTCCATCACTAGGTTGTGGTGTGCCAAAAATCTTAGGGGGTTTCATGTCTTTTATTCCTGAAGCAATGAAAGAAAAGTTTTCTGTATTGGTATTGCATTCTGTTTTAACTCGAATGTCATAGGTTCTATCTGGTTGATCTGTTAAATCAAAATTAAAATTATCAATGGTTGTTGTCGTTACAGCAATTGGATTTTGTCCGGCTAACACTGCTGCGTCATAAGCTACAGTAGAAATGTTTGTGGGATAAAAAGTTTGAGCGGTACTCCATATTGAAGACGAAGACGGCTTGTATTGCAATAGCATTCTTTCAAAATCGACTCTATTGAGATCATACCCTCCAATATCTATATCAAAGCTTGCTCCTGATCCAATATTCCTCGTCCATAAATCTGTTGGATCGTCTATTGTAACACTCGCACAAACGGGTATAAAATGTGCAGAAATTTCTACTGTATCAACAATATTCGCAACATTATTACTTGGGTCGTACTGACAAATAGAGTGAAAGATCAATTTGATATCGGGATAATCTACTACTGCAGGGTTGGTCTGTTCTATCGTAATCATTTTTTTAATTGTTGGCTGTCCTAACCCAACGTAAGGCACATAAATTACTCGACCATTACCAATCATGTTCCCATCTAACCTAATATTCGCTCCATTTTGGTTGGTTTGTTCATCTACTTCTAACATATACCAGTTATCATTACTAGATTGGCTATTGTTAGAAAGTTCTATCTCAAAAAAAGCAGGTTGATCTCCTGGCACATTAATTTGTAAAGGAATAGCACACGCTATTGTAGGAACTTCTCTTTGTTCTGTTGCGGCACTGAGTTCCGAATCTGGTAGGTAATATTTTGTAAGCTCTTGTCCTGAATAAGGGCATTGACTTTGCCCTCCTTTTACTGCAAAAACAGTCCCTGTTGCTGTTTTTGGGGCTTTAACATCTATGCTGTAATAATCTCCCTGATCAGTATCCGATAATACATACCCAAATGTTACTGAACTTTCAGTTGTTAGCCCCTCATAATCTGTTTGTTTATGGCTCATTGTTGTTGACAATGTAGTAATCACCCCCGTCTTATTAAGGTTTCCACCAAGTTCCGTTGAAAAAAATGGAGAGGTAGTAAACTCAAATGTTTCTGTAACTTCTTCTGAAGCTGTTATCGTTGTGCTATTAGAATAAACTGCTCCTGCATCAAACGATAAGTTTTCTATGATTTCTGCGTCTAATTTTTCTTTTTCGTTTTGTGCTAAAACCGCTTCCCAATTTTTAATAGATTCTGAATACTCTTCTATTCTATCTATGAAATCTACTGGCTCACCGGCCCAATAATTGGGGGCCCCTGTATTTTCAAAATCTAACCTTATATCATATTGATCTCCATCAATAACTAATTTTGTAAGCGCTAAATATTCAGATGAACCTTCAACAGGAGGATCAACTATTGCATCTCCAGCACCAAAGTAAGATATTATTGTTGCTGTGTTTTTCTTCCCAAAATCAATGTCGCTTGTATCTGTTACACGAAACGTATAGTAAGGCGTTAAAGGGTTACAACACCCTATAATAATATTTTCTCTTAAGGCTTTTAAATCAGGAATTAAATAATTTTCAATATGATTTTGAGAAAATTGAAAAGCGGTAGCAAATTCTGGGATAAAACGCATCGTTTCGTAAGCTGTAATATCATAATCTTCAATGTTATCATGGGTAAATGTATTTGTTGTTGTTGCTTTTAATTCTAAACGATCTGCAGTACCGTACACAATATTCATAGCTCTTCCAATAAAAACATCGCCACTGGCACCAACAAAATCCTCTTCGGCACTCGTTTGCCATTCCTTAGTGTTGGTTATCGTTTCAGAGATTTTCGCATCACTAAGCCAAGTTGTGGTTGCTTCCATTCCCAAAGTATGGTCTATCTTTATCCCTACTTCCGTTATTATACCTGTACCTACCCCTTGCCAGG
Organism: Flavobacteriales bacterium; assembly: GCA_034112225.1. Taxonomy (GTDB): domain Bacteria; phylum Bacteroidota; class Bacteroidia; order Flavobacteriales_E; family Vicingaceae. The sequence continues at coordinate 6,731 of JAWUVT010000064.1, forward strand.
TAGTTACATTAGTGCCTGCGCTTACCGTTAAGCCAAAATCGTTTATTATTTCGTTACTCAGACTCAGCTGTGTTGTTTTGCTTACACTATTTCCTACGGCATAAGAAGCATAACTTTGCGATCCGTAAGGATCCCTAATCGTCATGTCTATCTGATTTGGGCCTTTGGTAATAAAGTTATTCCCTTTCGGCATCGCCCCTAATAAAAGGCCTTTAAAAACACTCGTTGTAGTAGCGTATGTATTTCCACTCCATGCCGTAAGTGTTGGTTCCCAAGCGGTACGAATGTTGCCTGCATTCCCTGTAATTGCTACAATGCTCAGGCTCTGCTCAAAATTTCCATTAAAGGAAGGTTTCCCTCCAAAAAAGGTATAGGCAACATTCCCTGTAGTGTCTATTAGATAGAGTTGTGCTAAAACATTGCTTGCCAGGTTATTGATAATTTTTACTTTACCGTCAGATACAGGTACTTGGTCACTTACAGCTGCAACCGGATCAATATAGTTCTCAAATACAGCAATATTTAAGTCGTATTTTTCACGTTGTATAAAAATTGGATAGCGTGTTTTTAGATCTCCATTTGATTCTATAAGCGGTATGATATTTCCATCAGAAACAGTAATCTCTTCCTCCCAAAAAGTAGCTGTACCATCCGATTTTGTTACTGCTACAGAAGGGGTTACTCTATAGATAAAATCGATACTCTTATTATAGTTCGAGCTATCAACTTGATAAAAAGGAATAGTCTCTCCTGCTATAATAACAAATGGTGTTACTGGATGAATAATAGAATCTGTTTCTGTTTGTGGATGATACTCATTTTTTAAATCAATATCAGCATAGCTTCCTAAGTTATATGTATGAGAAGTTCCATTCCATCCTGCTTTTACACTGTTTACGGTATAAATTTCTGGCAACAAGTAAGCAACGTATTCTCCTGTTATGAGATCTGGAGTAATTTCTACTGTTTTTAAATTCGTTGTTGGAATGGTAACATTAGTAGTTACTCCTGAAGGAAAAACCTCCAAAGCGTCTTCATAATACGGATGGTTGTAAATGGCTGTCCCTCCGCCAACATCTGAATAGTTGTAATTGGAATTACTCAATATAATTTTAGCCCCTCCAATATTATTTACTGTCCTTCCAAGCCCTTTAGGTTTAGCTGCCTGTACAGGTCCTCCAACTACTTTACCGATCACCTTAATTAAGGTACTATCTATGATATCATATTGCAAGGTATAAGGCTCTTGAAAATTTCTTGTAAATTCTCCATTGCTAAAAACGTGTCCATTTTTAACGAATTGGATCATGTGCTGCCCAATAGGTACATCGAATTGAAATTTTCCGCCAGCTTCTGACTGGTATGGAGTACCGTCCACTATAACCAAGTCCCCATCAATTTTCACATTCACTCCTTTTACCGGAAAGTCTGTTTCCTTATAATAGACATAGCCTCCACAAGGAAAAGAAGCGACATCTATAAAGTCAATGTTACTCAGTATTGTAGCTCCCGGCCCAAGGTATAAACTTTGCTGATTAGGATTGAAATCATGCACCCCAAATACAGGCACAATTTTATAAATATTACCATCTGTAGCATAGGGAATACCAGCAATTGAATAATCACCATTCGCATCTGTAATTCCTTTTATAGAAAGCTGATTGACCTCAGGAACCTTTGTGCTCCAGACAGTAGCCCCAAAATCACCATGGTGCTCGTTAAAAGAAAAACCGATTCGAGATAAATCATAAGCGGCCTCACCTAAACCTTCATTTAAACGGTAGTAAATACTTAAATCTGGTTCTGTTCCTGCAATATATCTAAACTTTGTATTGAGATCTTCATCAAAGGTTAATGCTTTATTCCACACTCTAATTTCATCTACATTCCCTTTAAAATAATCTCCATTCAATAAGTTTCCATGCCCTATGGTAATGCGCTCATTATTTGTTGCAGGTGCAGCAGTAAGATTTATCATTTTCACATATGTTGTATCGGCATCATATGCAGTGAATACTTTTAATGAATCTTCAGTTCTTATTGCCGATACATGAAAAAATCTATCCGGGATCGTAGGAAATGTAAGCGACACTGTTTGTGTACTATTTGCCACTTTAAACCTTAGAATACCATTTCCCCCAGATTTTTCATAGGTGATCCAATATTGATCTCCTTTTTTCATTAAGGTTTTTTCTCCGGATCCAATTGCAGTTGATGGAGAAAACCAACCCTGAAACGTAAACGTATTTAAAGCTAAGGTAGCGTCATCCTCATTAGGAGTATGGCTAATAAAGTCTGTTGTTCCGTTTAAGATTAAACTTGCCCCGCTAAAATCATCTGCTGTTTCTGCAACTACTCTAACTCCAGCTACGCCAGCGCCACTCTCATAGGTAATGCGTCCTGACACCCTCGCTGTGGGGGTCCTAAATCCTACTCCTAACATGTAGTTTAAACCTTCTTTCTGAATTGAAGTAATCCCCTTTGCTAAGATTTTATATTCATACAAGACATTAGATTCTGAGTATTCATCTTGCCAATCTCTTGCATCACCTGGTAGATTGGCTACTTGTACAAATTCATCACCCGACTCAACTCCTCTTCTTTTTATTAAAAAACCTGTTACTACATCTACATATCTTGCTAAATCCCATCTGAGCTCCACATAATCTCCATAATAACCCTTAGAAACAAACAGCTCTTTATTAAACACAGGTTCTATGTATACCGTATTATAAAGAAATCCACTCATCCATTTCACGGAACCTGTTTCGCTTATTGCAATTGTAGCAGCGGCACCATTTAAATGATCCTTCCATTGGGTAGGTGCAAATACTCCACCACCATACGTCACTCTAAACGTATCGTTTACAGCACCCTGAAGTTGCTCCGATTGCCCTCCATAATAGCCTATCATAACCGGGTAGTTTTGAGCATGGCTCAAGCTTATTGTTAAGATTAAAAATGTAACAAAAGCTATCGTTCTAATTTTTAGCATAGTATCCTTTTAAAAATAATTAACTAACTGTAACCATTTAGTACTTAATGATGTATAAAACAGCATTATTTTCTGGGCGTGTTTCAGCATCTCCACCAGAAATTACAACATCATGATCATGTGCTCCCGCTGCTGAAGTTTCCCTCTGGAATTCCTTACCAGAATTATTCACAGCATCATCAGTTGCAACTGGACCAGAGCCACCTGAAATCAAATTACTTCCACCTGATACCGTGTGGTAAGTATCCTGATACGAATGACTGTGTTCTCCTCCAGAGGCTGCTACCCCCTCAAATGGCAATGTTGGCATTGCTGTTGCATATTCCTCAGGAGTACCAACGGGCCTGCTCTCTCCGGAGTGTGCCCCCCTTAAAAACTTATTTCTTAAATCAGGTAAATTTCCAGCTCCCCATACCCCCTCCTCTAATACTGTAGCAAGCGCAGTATGCGCTATTGGGATTGCTCCCCCATCACACACTAACCATCCATCTGGAGCTGTACTTCCTGCAAAAGCAATAATAGTACCTACAGGCACACCATTGCTAGCATTGTTCGCATATTGAGCATAAGGTACTGACTGCATTTGTCCTTCATGTATGGTCGTATATGTTCCTGCTATTTTTTTTACTTCTACCTTTAAGGACTGTATAGTGCTGTAATTAATTATTTTAAATGTTGTAGGATCTTTAGAGCCTACGATTGCCGCAAATACGCCAAACACATCTGTTGCCAAGTCGTGTTCTTCTACAAAAGGACCGGGTAACATGGTAAACCTTACTTTTATGTCCTCATTCCCTAAAGCTTTGCCTTCAGCATCTACTGCATATCCTTGAAAGGCATAACCTATTTCTCCAATTTGCGCATTGACAATTAGTGATAAAAAAAGAATTCCTGTTACTAGTGTAAGTACTTTAGTTTTCATAATCATTTGGTTTTAATCGTTAGCACGTAAGTACTAATACCTACTAGATAAATATACATCATAAGTAAGAGCGCGCAACTATCCTGACCATATTCAAGCTATAATTTCATAAACATGATTTTTTACAAAATATAATTTGTCATAAAAGTTATTTTGAAGAATGTTGTGCTGAAATATGCAGCCGTTTATTTTATTTTAACTGCCAGATTTAATACTTAATCCTATTTTTTTGATGATAATTGATATTTTATACTGAAATATTGAAGATTTTATCTTCTTTATATGGAGCAGTAAGGCTGCAAATCCCAGGAGTATTCATTGATTATTTATTAGGAAGTTTGATCTTGTTGTGTCACAACATTATCGTGAATTGTTTTTATAGGAGGAAAGTTTCGTCAAGGTAAAAAGGTTACCACCTCAATAGCGTAAGCCCAAAACTTAAAGCGACATCAGAAAGTTGGGTGGCTTCTATATTCGTGGTGATGAATTGGGATAAACGACCATAAAACGAAACTCTCAGGGTTTATTTTTTCATCTTCGAGGCTATTTAAAACCTGCTCTCTTGATTTAGAAGCCCGTTTAAGTTATTTAAATACAGATTGAACTTCTTCTTAAAATTTAAACGAGTCATTACGTTCCAAATTTCTATTTGATAAGCAAATCTTAACTTATGCATAGAGGTGTTCTCTTTTTAGCGAACTTTCCAAGAACTATGTGGATGGATTGAATTGCTCTTGGAGAGTTCATTCATTTATAGAAAAGGAAGCGTTGAGTCGAAATACTGGAAAGCCGTGGTTACTCAGCTATACTTTTTACTTTTGAAGTAATCTGGCTACGTACTTGCCAACAATATCAAACTCTAAATTGATAGTATTTCCAACTTGTAAGGTATTAAAAGTAGTGTGCTCTTTTGTATAGGGTATAATACACACAGAAAATTGATTGTCTTGAGAATTAACGACTGTTAAACTTACTCCATTTACAGTAATAGAACCTTTTTCAACGGTTACATTTCCATTTTTTTGAGCGTATTCAAAGGTAAACATCCAGCTTCCATCTTGTTCAATAATAGATTTGCAAACAGCCGTTTGGTCTACATGACCTTGTACAACATGTCCATCAAAACGACCATTGGCTAACATTGCTCTTTCTAAGTTTACGGCACTTCCAACTTTTAAATCTCCGAGGTTAGATTTTTCTAAGGTCTCTTTAATGGCGGTAACCACATAAACTGACCCTTCTGTTTCAACAACAGTTAAACAGACTCCATTATGGGCCAAGCTTTGGTCAATTTTTAATTCGTTTGCAAGGCTACTCTTTACCGAAAAATGAACGTTTTGTCCTTCTTTTTCAATTTTTACCACCTGTCCTAATCCTTCTATAATTCCTGTAAACATTGTTTTTTTTGTATTTACGTCCTTCTCATTTTATTTCAGAAGCTATTGATCTTAACAAAGAGATTGCGGATCAAGTCGGCAATGACGCAGGTATAAATATTAATTCTTTTTCAAATCCTTCTTAACAGGGTAATAAATCCTTTTAATGTTCTAGGTTTTACTCCTGCTAAACAAATCTCATTTACGGTACATACATAATAATAGGTTCCATCAGCAGCAGGTTTACTGCTGTCCATTTCTGTACCATCCCATAAAATTTCGGGATCTGAGGTCCAATACACTAAATTTCCCCAACGGTTAAAAATTTGCATATCTACTGAGGCTACAAAACGGAAGGGAAAGGGTTGAAACAAATCATTCATTTCATCATTTCCTGGACTAAAGACATTGGGCAATCGGTAAACATAACAATCGGCTAAGGCTGTTTCGTCAGTACTAGAAACACAACCACTATTGCCTTCGCAAGCACCTGCAGGATTGTCCACGCAAACGGAATCACTCACCAAGCTTTCATTCCCTACAGAATCTACAGCAGTGATTACATAGCATCCGACAATAGAAAAGTTATCATACCGATAATTTGTTTCTAAAGGGTTCCCAATGGTTGTAATTAATTCATAATCTCCGGCTAAAGAATCTTTTTTATAAATTTTATATGCGACAACATCATCGGCACAATCGGGAACTTGTTTTGTCCAGCGCAATGTGCTTTGTTGTCTTTCACAATTGACCTCAACACACAAGGCTGGAGGACAAGGCACCACATTGTCAATGGGTTGTCCGCAAATTTCTTGCGATCGATTTTCTATGGGATCAATTGTACCGGGTAAGGAATAGGCTCCAATGCTTTTCACTTGGTAGCAATAGGTAGCCAAATTCACTAAACCTGTATCTACATAACTGGTGTTTGGGGTAATGGCAATAGAATCAAAAAGTAATGTTACCGAATTTTGCTTGTAAATTACGTGCCAAGAATTTAGCCAAGGAACGGATTCATTCCACGTTAAAGTCAATTGATTGTCTGAAGGAATTAAACTTAAATGCACTGAAGAAGCGACTGCTGATCGGCCCATTAAATCTCTTGTTCCTCCTGTAAGGTTATAAATGTCTACCCGGAAATGGTATTGAAAACCTAAGGTGTTTAAGCCACTATTATCGGTATACATGGTGTCATTAATAGAAGCCGTAGAATCTATCAAAACCATGTTGTTCGCGCTTTGTTCTCCTCTATAAATTAAGTATTTGTAGGGTCCTTGCCATTGGGTTACATCATGTTCTGTAGGTTTAGACCATTCTACATAAATTTGTCCAGTTGTTACTGCTGTTGTATTGATGTTGACTCTTGTCATAATTGGCACATCCTTTTTTAAGCGGTTACACGCTTCGTCAGAGGCAATACTTTCTGCACCATCAGGGTAACAAGCCACTATTCTATAGCAATAGTCCTCTCCAGGAATTAAACCAATCCCGTTATTATGATCACTAAAGGTAGTGTCAGTTATTGCTGAAGTAGTTGCAATAAGCTGAAAGCCAATTCCATCAGGCACCCCTGTTTCACAGCGACTAGGAGTCCACCCCGAAGGACCTAGTTTTCGATAGACTTTATAGCCGATTACTTGGTTGCATGCTGTTTTGTTCCAAGTTAAATTAAGGGTGTTGGCTTGTACCGTTGCTACTAAATTTTCGGGTTTAGGTCCTATTACTTTTATTGAAGTGGAGTGAAAGTCTGCCAAATTAAACTCCCCATCATCAACGGCTTTAATGGAAATAAAATAAGGGTTTTTACGGACATGATTACAGGCTGTTTCCCAATAAAATGAGCCAAAAACTCCAGAAGAAGAATTAAGTTGTTGAAAGTTTGCCGGAGTAACAATTTCAAAAGGAATGCCTGTTGCAGTTAAAAACACATTACTACTTGCTGTAACTTGATAATCAAAAGCCAATGTTTCTCCAGCAATAATACAAGTATCCGTAACTCCTGTAATGTCTGGTGGAGGTGGACAGCCAGTGATCACCGTAATTTGCATGTCCCTTAACACACTTCCTACTTTAAATCCGTTTCTAAACTCTTCTATTAATATGGCTACGTTATACTCTCCTCCATTCATTGGAGTATCCCAAATTAAATCGCCAGTAATTCCATTAACAGTGATAGAACTAGATGCTTGTGGAAATTGATAGCCAGGAATAAATTCTCCGCCTTCTCTTCTACTGGGTTGCAAAGAGTAATACAAACTATCTCCGTCAAAATCTACCGCTCCTGGATTGTGCACATAGATTTCTCCTGCACATGCATAGTCTATTGGTGGGTTATTTAAAACCGGAGAGTTATTAACGCCAGAAAATCCATTGATGTACAATTCTGTTTCTAAATAAAATACCACATTAACCGAGTTGGGCATATTAATTAACCCCGCATTCCTATTCGGGTCTTCAATTCTAATGAGGTAAGGTCCTGGAGCTGGTCCAGGATAAGTGTGTACATCGTAATAAGTGTTTTTTCTGATGTTATTACCCACCGTTACAGAGTCTATTCTAGGTATGGAATCAACAGAAGTTCCATCTCCCCAAAACAACTCTAAATTTGGTCGGTCTGCCAGGCTGGATGCTTTGGTGTAAGTGGTTACCGTTACGCCGTAGGTTAATCCAGAAATGTGTGTAAAAGTAATTTCTCCAGCTCTGTTGTGAGTTGCAAAAGTAGCGGTAGAAACCAATACAAACATTAAATATAGAATTCTTTTTAGCATAACAGAACTCATAAAATTAAGGTTTTTTCAATTATGGGCTGGCATAATGGTTGAGGGATTCCTTTTCTTTTTTATTTTTCCTAAGCGAATCGGATGACTTTGATTCATCCGATTCGTTTATTTTAGTAATTAATGACTTGTTGAACGATGTCTTTCGGCAATTCTCTGTCCTCATACTCTTGGGTTCTTAATTGAGGGTCGAAACCCGCTTTTTTAATGGATGCTTGAATGCCATCGGCAGTAAAACGATGAGGTGCTCCAGCTGCAGAAACCACATTTTCTTCAATCATAATAGACCCAAAATCATTGGCCCCAGCATGCAAACAGGTTTGTGCTGTCTTTTCTCCTACAGTTAACCATGAGGCTTGAATATTCTCCACATTGGGCAACATAATTCTACTTAGTGCAATCATTCTAATGTATTCATCATCCGTTACATTATTAGATACGCCTTTCACTCTTTTTAATAAGGTTCCGTCATCCATAAAAGGCCAAGGAATAAATGCTAAAAATCCATTTGCATTTGCTGGCTTTTCACTTTGTACTTGTCTAATGTCTACAAAATGTTCAAATCGTTCGGCAATGGTTTCTATGTGCCCAAACATCATTGTAGCAGAGGTGGTAATGTTCAGTTGATGAGCAGCTCTCATTACATCTAACCATTCTCGTCCAGAACACTTTCCTTTAGAGATGAGTCTTCTCACTCTATCGTTTAAAATTTCTGCACCTGCTCCAGGTAAGGAATCTAAGCCTGCTTCTTTGAGTGCGACTAAAACTTCAGTATGTGATATTCCTTCTAGTTTTGCAATGTGGGCAATTTCAGGGGGTCCTAAACAATGCAACTTAATGCTCGGAAACATGGATTTTATGCCGCTAAAGGTGTCTTGGTAAAATTTTAATCCTAAATCGGGGTGGTGACCGCCTTGCAACAACAATTGATTTCCTCCATACTTGATGGTTTCCTCAATTTTTGTTTTGTACTCGTCCATGGTCGTCACATAAGCCTCTCCATGTCCAGGAACTCTAAAAAAGTTACAAAACTTACAGTTGGCATTACAAACATTGGTGGTATTCAGGTTTCTGTCAATAATCCAACTGACCTTGTTGCCTTCTTTTTTTTGTTTTTTTAACGCATTTCCCACAAACATTAATTCTGCTGTTGGTGCATTGTGAAACAAAAATTCACCCTCTTCTGCACTCAAAAACTCTAGCTTTAAGGCTCGTTTTAATAATGATTCTACTTGCATCATCGTCTATTTAGATTGTTGGTTATTATTCTTAAATTTACTTTTTCAAAACTACTACAAAAAACAAGCATGGAAATAAAAAAGGGAAGCAAATTAGAAGCGAAGGAGAATACTGTATTTTTAATCTCATCTGCTCAAGAACTCTCATCAAGCTATTTTTCTAAAGAGGAAATGAACTACCTCAAAAAAGAATTAAAAGCAGACCATAAACAGATAGAGATAAATCGATTAACACACCTCGTTTATGTGGTGTTGTTAGAGAAGAAAACAGATTACAAAACAGAAGAAAAAGCTCGGATCGCGGCAAGTGTGTTGACAGCAACGGTAAATAAGGCCAAAATTAACGCCATTTCTATTGTCTCTGATTTAGCGTTAACTGGAGCATTTGTTGAAGGAATCGCTTTAGCGAACTATCAATTTTTAAAATACTTTTCGAAGAAAAAGACCAATGCTTTAAGCGCTATTAAAGTTATTGGAAGTATTCATGAAGAAGAATTAGAAGAAATTTCAACAACTGTAACTGCCACCAACTATGCAAAAGGCTTAGTAAATGAGCCGCAATCCTTTTTATCGGCAACACAACTTGCTCAAGAAATTAAAACTTTAGGAAAAGAGGCAGGTTTTAAGGTTACCGTTTTTGAAAAGGCGAAAATTGAAGCCCTAGAAATGGGTGGAATATTAGCCGTTAACAAAGGAAGTATTCAGCCTCCCACGTTTTCTATTTTAGAATGGAAACCTGAGAATGCTAAGAATAAAAAACCTATTGTTTTGGTTGGAAAAGGGGTGGTTTATGATACTGGAGGGTTGAGTTTAAAACCTACAGAACATTCCATGGATTTTATGAAATGTGATATGGGTGGAGCAGCAGCTGTAATTGGCGGCATCTATGCGATTGCCAAAAACAAGTTGCCTTACCATGTAATTGGTTTAGTACCTGCAACAGACAACAGGCCAGGTGGTGATGCGTATGCGCCAGGAGATGTAATTACGATGTACAACAAAAAAACGGTTGAAGTGTTAAATACCGATGCTGAAGGTCGTTTAATTTTGGCGGATGCATTAAGTTATTCTAAAAAATATGATCCTGAGTTGGTGATAGACATTGCTACGTTAACCGGTTCTGCTGCAGCAGCAATTGGTCATTACGGAGTTGTTGGAATGGGTAATGCCCAAGAAAAAGTGATGAGCCAATTAAAAACCAGTGGAAACAGTGTTTTTGAAAGGGTGGTTGAATTTCCTTTTTGGGATGAATTTAATGAACAGTTAAAATCTCCTATAGCAGATTTAACGAACCTTGGAAACGGAGCCGGAGGAGCAATTACTGCTGGAAAGTTTTTAGAAAACTTTACCGATGCTCCTTACATTCATTTAGACATTGCTGGTCCAGCATTTTTACACAAACCCATCAATTATCTTTCTCAAGGAGGTACAGGTGTTGGTGTGCGTTTATTTTATGATTTTGTAAAGAATTATTAGGCATACTTGTGGAATTCTCCTTTAAAAAATAGGAGGGTTAGGGGGATTGATTCAGTTCAGTCTCCACACTTCTCTTTTCCAAAAGAGAACCTCTTCACAGTACTTATCAAAAAAAAACAGATGAATAAAAAAATAAAAATAGGAATAAGCGTTGGCGATATTAATGGCATAGGCATGGAAGTGATCCTTAAAACTTTTAGTGATGCTCGCATGTTAGAAGTGTGTACGCCCGTTATTTACGGATCCTTAAAAGTGGCCTCTTTTTATAAAAAAGCCTTCGGATTGAATGAACTCACTTTCAATAAAATAAAAGACGCAAAAGATGCTATTGTTCAACAACCCAACTTAATTGAATGTTGGCAAGAAAATGCAGAAATTACGGTAGGGAAATCGACTGAAAAGGGTGGGAAATTTGCTTTAATTTCTCTTGAGGCTGCCACTGCAGATTTAGCTGCAGGCCATATTGATGCATTAGTTACCGCTCCAATAAACAAAGATAACATTCAATCTGAGACCTTCGATTTTCCGGGACATACGGAGTATTTGTCTCAAAAGTTTGATGGCGAATCCTTAATGCTAATGGTGGGCGAAAACCTCAAAATTGGCATTGCCACCAATCACATTCCACTTCGTAAAGTTGCCAATACACTCACTTCGGAGATCATTTTTGGGAAACTAAAAATATTAAACAAAACATTGGTTCAAGATTTTTGTGCCACCAACCCTAGAATTGCGGTATTGGGTTTAAATCCTCATGCTGGAGATAACGGGCTAATCGGAGAAGAGGAAGAAAACATTATTATTCCTGCTATAGACAATGCAAAAAGTATTGGCATCAACGCTTTTGGACCTTATCCTGCGGATGGTTTTTTTGGTTCAGGAAATTACAAAAATTTCGATGCCATTTTAGCGATGTATCACGATCAAGGGTTAATTCCTTTTAAATCGCTTTCTTTTGGTTCGGGAACCAATTTTACTGCAGGACTAAACATTGTCAGAACCTCTCCAGACCATGGTGTTGCTTATGAAATTGCTGGACAAAATAAAGCGGAAGAAAGTTCGTTTAGACAAGCAATATACACTGCATGCGATATCTATAAGAACCGACAATTTTCTGCAGTAATAAATGAGAATCCATTAACCTTAAAAAAATAACAATACTAAGCAACCATTGAGCTTTAAGTCATCCATTAAAAGTACGTTGTCTACAACAAGAGGATGGTTCATCCTTTGCTTGTCGTGCATCGCTATAGGCATATCGTTATCTAAACCAATGATGTCTGTAGGGTTGTTTGGGCTGTTTATCGTCTGGGTGATTGATGGTGATCTTAAGTCAAAAATTAAGGCTTTTTGCAACAATAAAACTGCCTTATTAATTAGTTCAATTTATTTAATTACTGTTTTAGGACTCATACATACTTCTAATTTTGAATTTGCCCTAGATGACTTAAGAAGAAAGTTACCTCTTTTCTTTATTCCTTTTTTTGTTGCAGGTTTTAGCCCTGTTACAAAAAAAGAATTTCACGCCCTACTCCATCTCTATATTTTAGGTGTTCTTCTGGCTACATTCTGGAGTCTTTTTGTTTATTTAGGAGGATTGGGCGAGTCAATTATCGATACCAGAGAACTCTCTCGATTTAATTCTCACATTCGTTTTGGGCTAGAAATTGCTTTCGCAATATTTATTAGCCTTTATCTTCTCTTTACCGCTAAAAATAATAAAGAGAAGCTCTTTTGGCTCTTTATTTCTGCTTGGTTCATCTCTTCCTTTGTTTTATTTAGTTTGTTTTCTGGCTTAGTTGTTTTTGCCATATCTTCTTTCTGTTTACTTATTAGTTTAAATCTCCAAGCGAAAAATGTTTTTCTAAAGCATGTTTCTATTAATATTTTCATGCTTTTAATTGCTGGTTCTGTCTACTTTTTTAAAAATACGCTGTCCGAATTTAATCATTGCAGAATTGAAAAAACGATTGAAGAAATTCCTTTTACTTCTCTTAAAAATAACTACCGAATAGATCAAAATTCTAAAGCAAGCACCTTGAGAGAAAACGGCTATTTGGTAGATAAAAATATAGCAGATAAAGAATTTTCCGATGCCTGGAATAACAAGAGTACTCTTAAATATGAAGCTTTAGACTTAAAAGGAAATGAAATAAAGTTCACGTTAAGAAGGTTCATTACCTCTAAAGGGTTAAGAAAAGATAAAGCGGCAATTGATAGCTTAAGTGCAACGGAAATAGAAGCGATAGAAAATGGAGTGTCTAATTACAAGTATTTAGAATTGGGGTATTTTCAGGCTAGGATCTTCAAAATTTTGTGGGAGTATCAATCTTATAAAGAGGGCAGAAGTATAAATGGTCACTCTGTTTTAATGCGCTGGGAGTATTGGAAAACCGCCATTGAAATCATTACTGAAAACATGTTTTTTGGCGTTGGAACAGGCGATGTACAAGATGCTTTTAATGCTCAATACGACATTTCCGAATCCACTTTAGAAAAAAAATACAGGTTAAGAACGCATAATCAATTTCTGGCCTATGGGGTTAGTTTGGGGTCATTAGGAATCCTATCGTTTTTATTTTTATTGTTTTACCCCGTTATTAAACTTAACTATTATAAAAATAATATTTACTTTGCTTTTTTGAGTATAATGATTTTATCAATGTTAACCGAAGACATGCTTGAAGTACATGCAGGAATTAATTTTTTTGCTTTTTTTAATGCTCTTTTTCTGCTAAAGTCAAAAGATAATATTTCACATGATAATATTTAAATTCTTCAATCGTAAAAGCTTATTCTTGGCAATAATTCCTTTATTGGTACTTATCGCTTGTGGAACTAAATCACTTGAAGAAGTTCCTCTAACTCCTGCATCTGTTAAAGAATATTTTATTGAATGTGACCCTGCAGAATTCAGTGCAATTCACGACAACTTTCAGGAAAACAGCTATATCCGTATAAAAATAACCTACAACGGAGAAACGCGGACTGCTAAGATGAGAATCCGAGGAGACACTTCTCGAAAAGAGCCTAAAAAGTCACTAAAAATAAAATTCGATTCCTTACTGATTGATGCTATTCCTGGAATTCTCAACTTTAATGCTGAATATGCTGATAAAACTTATCTCCGTCAGTTTTTATCCAGCGAATTAATGAAAAAATCTGGTCAGGTTTGTTTCAATGCTGAACATGTGAAAATTAGTGTGAATGGTCAATTTTATGGGGTATTTCTCCAGGTTGAAAATATGGGGAAAGACTTCTTGAAAAGAAATAATCTTTCCACGAAAGGCAACTTATACAAAGGAACTAAAGATGGTGCTTGCTTAAGTATTTTCGATGATTTTGATGCGAAATGGGAAAAGAAGACCCACCCAAAAAGTGACCATAACGACCTCACCAAACTCATCGAAGACCTCAACACTATTCCTGATACTGAATTCCACAACTTCATCAAAAGTGCGTTTGAGTACGACCAACTCATCAACATTTTAGCGTTGAATATGTTTTTATCCAATAGCAGTACATATTACCACAACTACTATTTGTATCATGATCTTTATGAAACTGGCAAGTGGCAAATGATTCCTTGGGATATGGATAAAACATTGTCTTACTATAATTGGATGCCGTACACCTACCACAGAACCTCAAGTGAATGGGAGTCTGACAATCCTCTTGTTGAACGCGCAATCTTGTGCCAACCTATGTTTCAGGACATAAAAAAGAGGATTGATGAACTGCATCAATCGCATTTAAATAACGCATATCTTGCTCCAAAAATTGACAGTTTAATTGCTGTTCTTTCGGAGATTATTCCCTTGGATAGTAATGATCAAATCGGGTCACTTAAAGAGTGGGAAAATTATGCGAGCAAAGAAAAAAAATATTTCAACACTCATTATCAACTTTTACAACAACAGTTTAACGAACAACCTCTGAGTTTTAATGTTCATCGCCATCAACAAACACAGACGACCAATGTTACTTTTACTTGGGAAAAGTCTGTACACCCTGCCAACAAAAAAATTACTTATATCCTTACTTACGGGACACAATTCCTATTAACGGATAGTTCTAAAACCACTTATATTACCAACCTTACAGATACTTTTTTTACGTTAAAAAAACAATTGCCAGCTAACACTTACTATTGGAAGGTAACTGCTTTTGATGGGAAATACTTCACCGATGGTTTCAACACTAAAAACATTTTCACTGTAAAAAAAGGAACGCCACTACCTCCACAGATTTCCAAGAACCTCACCTTAACCAAAGCTAAATCTCCTTATGTTGCCGCTAAGAAAACGATCATTCAACAAGGGGCTACATTAACGATAAGTCCTGGTGTAGAAATTCATCTTCAACAAGATGCAACCATCGATTTTTTTGGGAATTTAAAGGCGAACGGTACTCAAGCGGAGCCAATTGTTATCATGCCCCAAAACTCATCAACTGCTTGGGACTACCTCTATTTTTATGAGCCTTGTGATAGCGCCTACTTCAACCATGTAATTTTAAAAGAAGGAACGGTCAATTCTAAGAAAACGCATTTAACATTCGAAAACTCTTCGATTCTTGTCAATAAAAAATTTATGGGCGATGGTTGGAGTGATCGTAAAGTTCTAATGTATAGTGGCAATGGTGTTGTTCATATCAATAACAGCACTTTTAAAGGAAATGGTGAGGGTGAAGGGGTTGTTTTGTTTTATGGTGAAGCTACTACGGAAAATTCTTATTTTGAAAATGTACCCGATGCGATTGAATACATCTCCATGAACAAAGGGGTGATCCGTAACAACTACGTAACAAACTCTCCTGATGATGCTATTGACTTAAATGATTGCAATAACATTCTCATAGAAAAGAATATGCTCTTTAACAATACGGATAAAGCAATCTCTATTGGAACGGAACAGTATGGGGCTTCTATTGAAAACATCCAAATTAAAAACAACTTAATCGTTCGCAATAAGACCGGTATTGCGATTAAAGATAGTTCTGTAGCACACATTAGTAACAACACTCTTTTTAAGAATGTTAAAGCGATTTATGCGTATAAAAAAAGAGAAGATTATCTTGTTGGTGGAACAGCATTTGTTCGAAATACCATTTTAGAAAAAAACGAAAAATTGAATGCCTATGGGGATGAGTATTCAAAAATAACCGTCAACAACACTATTGTTCACAACAAGGTTTTGGTCGGTAAAAATAATATGAAAGGAGATCCTAAATTTATAGATGCTGGAACGAATAATTTCTATTTAAACGTTAATTCTCCTTGCCTCAATACCGGAGATGATCGTGCTGATATGGGTGCTTTTAATGCGAATGGATCTCTTCTTAGTTTTTCACGTGTTCATGTAAGATCTAATTCTGAAAACAATACTGGCGACTGGATTGAGCTTGTGAATAACCATAATATTGCTCTTGATTTATCTTTGTATAAAATTGTTATAGAAACTGAGGAAAAGAAAAAAGAGTTTGTATTTCCAATAGGCACTAAAATGAAGGGTTTGGGGACTCTTTATCTTGCAAATAAATATTCCTCTTTTATGCTGCAGAACATAGGCTCAGAAAATGCAATTGGTGGTCTTCCTAAACTGAAGACAACTCAGACTTCCCTAAAGCTATTAAATCCTTCTGGAATACTTATAGATGCTTATTCCTTTTCAATAAAAGACGACTCCGCACAACAGATAACTTTTGTTTCTAATCGGATGAATGATCGTAGAAAAAAAGTTTGGACATTGAGCACAGAATAAATGATTCAAAAATCAAAAAAATACCTTCTCCTGCTCCTTTTGATTGGTCTTTCATTTGGAGGTTACCTCTATTTTTTTAGTTCTCAATGGGGCGTTTCTATCCCTAAGGAACATCTTTGGAGGCATTCTTTTCTTCCCGCAGAAACAACTGCTATAAACATTGATAATTGGATAAAATCAGCACGCATAGTGCCGGAGAAACACCGTGACCAGAGCCTTGTTTTTCAAACTACTTTTAAGCTTACTGATTGCTCCAAAATTATAGCTGGAGAACTTCAATACAACTACAAATATGCTGCAAAAGTTCTAATTAACAACGTAGCGTATGGGGATATCGATCGGAACCTTATTACTTCTGCTTTAGAAAAAAATGAAATTCGGGTAGCAGAATACTGGAGACCACGAAGCGTAAAATTAAATGCTGAATTTTTACAAAAAGTGCTTAAAGATGGAGAAAATACAATCTCTTTAATTATTTATAATACGCAAGATTTTAAGGAATTCAAAAGCTCAAACAAACAGTTGTCTTTTCTTTCGAAAGGGCGTACAAATAAACTTGAATCGAACCTTAAGATCGTTAGACCTAGTTCTTATTTTAGTGAATCAACCCTCTCCATTTTTAAAATAAACACCAACAGTTTAAGTGTTCCAGATGAACCAAAAATTAATTCTTCTTTAAAAATAATTCACAGGGACTCTCCGTTAAATCAACTTTTTGATGAAGGCGAATCATACCGTATTAAAATTGAGAGAAGAGGGAATACCTCTCAAACATTTTCAAAAAAATCATACAGCTTCAAACTTTATGATGCTAAAAACAACTCTGTATCCAAGAGTCTTCTCCACCTTCCTAAATCTAAAAAGTGGGTGCTTTATGGCCCTTACGCTGATAAATCATTGATAAGAAATGCACTGACTTATGCGCTTTATCGAAAAATGGGGAATTATGCTCCGCGTACGCGTTTTGTAGATTTAGTAATCAATAATAATTACCAGGGAATCTATGTCCTCACTGAAAAAATTCAAATCAGTCCTCAACACTTAAGTATTCATCCCTTACAGATAGACGCTAACGACAGTTCGAAAGCTACTGGAGGGTATCTGTTAGAAATAGACAGAAGTGAATGGAAAGGTCTTTATCCGCCGGCAAACGACACTTCTGCCATCCCCATCTCTTACATGGTTAAGGCTCCAAAAAAGAAAGCCATTAACTCAGAAATCGCAAAGCGCATTCAATCTCAATTTAATGCATTTGAAAAACACCTTTATGAAAATGATCGTATCTACAACTATTTAGATCTCAACTCTTTTATTGACTATCTACTCATCACAGAGTTTACCAAAAATATAGATGGGTACTGTTTAAGCACCTATTTATATAACAAAGATATTTCTCAAAAAACGCCTAAATTTTATCTTGGTCCTATCTGGGATTACAACTTTTCTTTCGGTTTAACGGATTATCGAGAAGGTTTTAATCCTGAAGGATATGTTTACAACTCCAGCCAATACATTCCGTTTTGGTGGAAAAAATTGTTGAATGATAAAACGTTTAAAGTGGCTTTAGAAAAAAGATATTTTGAATTGCGAAAAACAGCATTGTCTAATCAAAACATCACCAATACTATTGATTCTCTTGCTTCTATTTGTAATCCGTCCACTGAACTAAATTTTAAAAAATGGCCTGTTCTTGGAGCTACCGATTTTTGGCCCAACTATTATTTCGGAAAAACATATGATGACGAAATTAATTACCTCAAAAAATGGATCGCTAAAAGACTCACCTTTTTAGACAATGACATTCTTGGCAAGACAAAAAAAGGAGTGCGGTATTATGAGATTTCGATAAGAAATAACAAAAAATGGATGAAGGACGTTGAAGCAAAAGGGAAAGAAAGAAATGTTGCCATTGACGAAATGATTAGCATTGATGCCAAATACATGGCTAAAAAACAGTAATTGTATTCACCCTCGTCTAAAATCTTTAAGTACATGAACAACGTCTTCTAATTTTTAACAAGTGAGTATATTTGGTGTATCAGCATTTTATCACGATTCTGCTACCGCCATTATTCAGAACAACACTATAATTGCAGCAGCTCAAGAAGAACGATTTACACGAAAAAAGCAAGAGGCTTTATTTCCTGTTAATCCTGTAAAGTATTGCCAAGTAGCTGCAGGATTATCTTTAGAGGACCTCGATACTCTTTTTTTTTGACCAACTACTTTTAAAATTTGAATGGTTATTAGAAATTTATTAGGGCTATGCTCCAAAATGAATTCGTTCATTTCTGCCGTCAATGCCCGTTTGGCTCAAAGAAAAAATGTTGCTAAAACGCCTAATGTATAAAGAACTAGAGCGGGCAGGAGGTTGTGCGAATAAAACAATAAAGTTTTTATTTCCAGTGCCTCACTTATCTCCTGCTGTAAGTGCTTTTTATCCTTCGCCTTTTGATGTGCAGCCATTTTGCCTATAGCTGGTGTTGGTGGATGGTGCCGCATCGATCTCTTATGGAGAAGGAAATGAAATAGAAGTTTCAAAAGCGTTAAATTTCCCACATTATTTAGGCTATTGTATGCTGTTTTCACTTTTTTTGGATTTAAAGTGAATTCTGGAGCGTATAAATTGACGGGGTGAACTCCTTCCGAAAATCCAGAATCGGAAGAGGTACCACAATTCATTAAAATCACCAAAGACCAACTTATCGACATTAAGGAAAAGGGTTCTCGTTGGCTGAATCAAGCTTACTTTAACTATGCAAAGGGGCTAAGTATGCTTAAAGATAAAAAATGGGAAGCTTTATTTGTTTTGCCAACAAGAGATCCAGCAGCTGAATTTGCACAAGTTCATTGTAACTTGGGGTTGGCCATTCAGCTGATTACTGAAGAAGTGGTTTTTGAGATGGCTAAATAAATTACTGGTTCAGAGCACTTATTCTTGGCCTATGTAGCTAACTTGATTCGTTTAAAAATTAAAACAAACACAGCAAAACTTAACACTAGCCTTAAGGAAATGATTAACATTGACCGTTAATATAAAGTGGAGAAGAAGTCTGTTTTTAGAACTCTCCAGCGTTTAAATTTTAATACTTATGCGGTTTTTCTTGGTTTTATTCCTTTTTATTAATTTGAATTGTACCCCAAAATCAAATGGCATAGAGGATGTCAAATATTTAGACTCTTCATCAGCATCTACTAATATAACAAGCAATGATAAACCCTTTAAAAATTCCTTAACCTTCCTTAACCTTAAAAAAGAACCCGGAAGTAATGTCCATAAAAAGTATGAAAACATTCTCTATCGCAGTGTCCAACATTTAGGATTGTTAGGAGGAGAACTCATCAGGATAAAAGGTGATTTATAAAAAAAACTAAAAATGCATCCTTGTTTGTTGTTGTTAATATCAAAAACAAAACAGGGGCCTCCTTTTTTTACAAAAGAATTAATATCGATGCTTTCCAAAACAGCAAGGCTATATCCATAAAATTGCCGAGCTATATTGTTGGCCAGGACCATCTTAAGATTTATATTCAAAATACAAGAATGACTTCTTATGCGCACAAAAACATAACCTGTTCCTTTGTCAGGTTGCCCAAATCAGAAACACCAAAACAAAAGGAGAGGTCTTGTGCTAAATTTGACCATTCAGACTCTTCCAATGGGATTTTTCAATGGAACAAAACCGCCTCGGTTACTTTGGCTCCAGACACCAACAATCATTTTAAATTCCCTAACGAAGAAAATTTTTCTGTGTCCTATCGAATTTCCCTGTTTGAGCAAGGACTGGACTCAACATTAAGCTATTCATTGAGCATGGATTTTATACTTCCTAAACGTTCTAATTTTGAACTTAAAATCAAGGTGTTAAGTAAAGCTAGCGACTTAAAATATTCCAAAACAATAAACGCTCAAATGGAGGGGTTTGAAACGGGCGTGTGGAATGTTCTGCAAGAAGAAAACCAACTTTTTAATTTAAAAAAGTCAGATATCTTATCTATTTCAGTAATCAATTTGACAACACATGGTTTTTATATAAAAAAATTGTGTCTTGAAACAAATTAGGGGTCAACCCCAATTATATCTAGAGCAAATTATTATTTTTTTGAATTTAAAAGGTAAATAGCATTTGCCCTCAGCGTTTCTTTTACAGATTGCTTTCTTTCTTTGGCTTGATTTTGAATAAATTTAAACCATTCTGGATCATTTTTTATAGTTGTCTCAATACGAGAGAGCTTTTTTTCTCTAGGACTTAACTCCCCATTCATAATAAAACTAAAATCCTCTAAAAGTCCAAAACCTAAGCGATCCATATTATCTTCGGTAGTCAACAAAAGGATGACATCTCTGGATAAAATTTCTTCTTTTATGTTTAGCGTACTCACATTATTATCTTTTCCCATTTGAACAGGCCACATTACTACCCTGTTATAATACCAAAAACTGGTTTCCTTTGAAAACACGTTTTTATAGAAAGGATAAAAACCGTAATAGCTTTGGGCATAACTATCTCCAATAATTAAAACATTAGGTTCAAAAAAGGACTCTTTATGAAACACCACCTTGGGATAATACATCTCATAATTTTCAGGCTGAAAAAGAAGGTTCATCGCCTTGCCAATATCATTGTCCGTGTATCTCAAACTATCACTCCTTAGCGCTCCTTCTTTTATTTGATATCCTCTTAATTTTTTAGTTAGTTTGGAACTGATATAGTGAGTTAAACTTTGGAAGGTTAAAACAGTACTATAGCCAGACCAGTGTAGCCCATTTTTTGGGAAAATAGGGTGAGGATAGGTTCTACTTTTTAAGAGCTCATTAAAATCAATGTAGTTCAAGTTTTTCTCTTTTAATTTAGCAGATAAGTATTCATAATTATTCTGTTTTTTATCCTTTAAATCATACTTCATGGGCAACTTATGGTTTAAAAAAGAAGGCTTACTTGGGGCGGTAACCGCAAGAAGAAGAACTCCTTTATCGGCTAGTTTTTTTTGTGCAAATTCAAAATTTTCAACAAGACTGTCTAAGTGACTTGATCCCTTAAAATTTTCTCCAAAATAGGTTGCGATCACATCTTCTTGAAATAGAACATTATCTTTTCCAACTATTGTATTTTTTGAATTCGGTTTTTTCAATACCGAAAAGCAGTATTGGTTATATATTCTTATAAAAGATTTACTAAACCCAACAGTATCTTTATGAAAAAGAGCATAGGATTCCTGAAAATCGCCAGAAAACCAATCTTCCCAAGAAAATTGGGGTGCATCAATTTTCTGATAAGCCCCTCCCAACTCTTTTTCGTTAATAAATCCAACATTTTGCTGAATTATAGGAACAAAAAACGCTAAAAATAGTATGCCTAAAAATCCTTTTTTCATCCTCTCGTTTTTAAAACCTAAAATAGATAAATGGATTGAACCCAGAAGAGATTATGGAGGAAACAGAAATAATCATTGCCACTAAAAACAAAACTGTTCCTACTAAATAACCGATAACCGAGTATTTCTCAGCAAAAAAGAGCTTTTTTTCAATTTTCAACCCAAAATTTGTTATCGTACTAAAAGAAAAGAAAATAGCGATAAACAAAATCGTCCAAAACCCATTATCCAACTCATGCTCAATGGGTCTAAAGTCAAAAGCAAACATTTTATAAATAAAAACTCCCGCTTGGTCTAAAGATTCAACTCTAAATAATACCCAGCCCACCACAGTAATAAAAAAGGTCATGAGGATGCTCAGATGCTTCCCAAGAACTTTATACACATGAAACAACACCAGTCTATCTAAAATCAAAAAGAAGCCATGAAATGCTCCCCATAACACAAAGTTCCATGCAGCTCCGTGCCATAAACCGGAAAGAAGAAAAACAGCCCAAAGATTAAAATAGAGCCTACGCTTAGAGGAGACACGACTTCCTCCCATAGGGATATATAAGTAATCTCGCATAAAAGTTCCTAAGGTCATATGCCATCTTCGCCAAAACTCTGTAATGTTTTGAGAGACATAAGGGTTGTTAAAATTTTCAGGAAACTTAAATCCTACTATTTTTCCTAAGCCTATGGCCATGTCGGAATACCCTGAAAAATCAAAATAAATCTGAAACGTATAGGCCAAAGATCCTAGCCAAACTATTGGAGTAGTTAAATCGGATTCTGCCATTGCAAAAACACGATCAGCTTCAACTCCTATCACATTAGCGATTAATACTTTTTTAGCTAAACCTATTCCAAATCTAAAAAACCCAAGCAATTTGTTGTCTATCGTTTCTAAATCTTCTCTATTCTCTATTTGATCTGCGATCTCATTAAACCGAACAATTGGTCCCGCTATCATCTGAGGAAACAACATGATATAAACCAAATATTGCAATGGTGTCTTAAGAGGTTTGTGAGTCCCTCGAAAGACATCGATTGAATAGGTAAGTGTTTGAAAAGTGTAAAAAGAGATTCCTATTGGGAGTATCACACTCGTCCACGAAACTTCATGAATACCAACTGAAGACAGTATTCCATTTACATTTTCAACAAAAAAGTTGGCATATTTAAAATAAAGTAGCAATCCTAAGTTTATTGAAATAGAGATTGTTAACAAAATCATTTTGGTTCTTTTAACCTTTGTCTTGTACATGCTGTCAATCAAATAAAAATCAACAATGACAGACCCAACACCAACGAATACAAACTTGGGAGCCCCCCAGGCATAAAAAAGAAAACTGGCAATAAGGAGTACCCAATTTTTATATTTGATCGCCACTAAATGATAAACAAGTAGAAAAGCGGGTAAAAATAAAAGAAGAAATAAACTACTGCTAAAAACCACTATTTGTAAATTTATTAATTGTTAAGAATATAACGCGCATTTCTAACCAAGGCAGAATCCAAAGGAACACCTTGCTCTACAGATTGCTTCTTTATTTTTTTGTACCATTCTTTATTTCTTTTAATCCGTTTTATTTGATCGTCTAATTCTTTTTGTGCAGAGTTTTCCCCGTTAGGGTATTCCTGAAGACCCTTTAAAGCACTTTCGTAGTCTGGTCGTCTAATCATTGCTCGATAACCAACTCCTTCAGGCCAACCCAATCCATGCCTTCCAAAAAATATTTCCCAATATGCATCTTTAGTCATCCCGTCATAGTGTAAAGCATGCCTGTACTGTATCGTCTGAACAAGGTTTAGGGTTCCTAGACAAAGAACGGAAACAATTAGTAGCGCCTTAACTCCTTTTTTTTTATCCAAGAAGAAATTATAAAAACAGGCTAACGGCAAAGCCAATAGCGCGTAAGACTCAATCATAGCCCGCTGGCCTAATCCTCCCCCGTACCACCAACACCACCAACTAAAAATGATGTAGGTATTGAGGCTGGTAAATATTAAAAGAGGTAAAAATAACTCTTTACGTTTTTGGTAAAGCATGTAAAACCCTGCCAATGCCAACCCCATAATAGGTGTGTAGAGCAGCCATCCTTTTCTATAACTAAACAATCCTTTTATGAATTTTGGACGACTAAAGAAAAACCCTTCGTCTCCGTAAGAATAATAAATAAAACTTCCCGAAGCCATTTTCCAAAAAATTAGCTGTGGCGATATTGCCAGAAGGGCAAATAAAACAAGTATGGCTATTTGTTTCCAATGCCTCAACAACAATTTCCATTTCGCAACTAAAGACGCTTTATCATAAACATTATAAAGAATAAAAACGAGGGCAATAATTCCGTTTGTCGGTCTAATTAATACAATCAAACCAATAACTGAACCTGCCAAAATGGAACCCCAGTAGCTTGGCTTTTTATGCCATTTAATGGTGAGCAGGAGAAACAAAATAAAAAGACAAAAGCTATACGAATGTGGCATCCCAACAGCTCCTGTACAATAATAAAAAAGGTTAGTACAAAAGGCAATCGTAATCATCGTTACCCAGGTAACAACTTCATTAAAATATAGTTTTAAGATCTTTCTCAAACACATCAGCCCTAGAAGGATGTAAAATAGATGTCCTACGATCATGAAAAAACTATAGAGGAATGAAAATCCATCTGCTGGAAACCCAAACAAAAGAGAAAGCCAGTGCGCTAATAAAAAAAACGGAGCGTACAATATTGCTGCTCCGATACTCATTTTTGGAACAAAGTTTCCGTTTTCAATTTCACTCCCCAATATGGCGTCGTGCTCACTGCGTTGCTCCCTTTTGTTCCGGTATGCGAATGTCAGGTCCTGATCAATAAGAAGAGCTGGTAAATACGCGTAATAATTCAATACATCGGATACGATAATGTTCTTATGGTTCCACTTTTGCTCATTAAAAATGGTAAAAGCCCAAACCAGACCAATTAACAAAACGACATACAACGAACTCCTTTCTCTCATTTTTGAATAGATCTCTTATTGCTTTTTAAAAATAACCACGCTATATTCTTTTTCATAAAATTGTATGTTCTCCTCTGGAATAAATACTTTTAACAACATCAAATTAGGATCGTTCATTAAACTTGCAAGAGGAAGTCTCCCTTCTTTGGGAGCAAACTGTCCTTCCCATAGAATAAACTCTCCGCTTTTCATATTGTTAGAGGGCACTTTTTTATCCTTAAAAGTTCTCATTTCCGCCATGCCTAATCCATTTTTACTATAGGGGTCAATTTTTGCCTTGTAAGCAAAATACGGCGGCATATAATAGATCTTTTTTTCTTGAGCATTTTGTTGGTACCATAAAGCAGCATCCAACAATAATTCTTCTGCAATGATCATTCTCTCATCCATTTCAAGAACTTTTACTCTCTTGTAAGTTATAAAGCCACTAATAAGTATTAAGAGAACCAATACATGTTCCTTTCTTAGGGCTTTAAATTTATTCAATGCGATGAGTTGAATATCATTTATAGCATACAGTGCGACTAAAGAAACTAAAGGGATTATTGTTGCTGTAATTCTTAATAGCCCTGCAGATCCCTGAGTTCCCATCCACCATAAAACAGAGTGAACTCCAATTACAGCGATAACGGGCAAGAGTATTAAGAAGATCCATGCCCTTTCATGGTTAGATATTTTAAGCTTCTTGCGAATTAAGTTAACTAATATTCCAATCCCTCCCAAAACAAATAAGAGCGAAGTTAGCTTTCCAACAGTTGCTCCAGAATTTTTAATAAAATGAAATAAATCTCCAGATCCATACAGTGACGCTCCAGAAGAATAGGGTCTCTTGTTGATAATCCAAAAGAGGTCGTTGTACTGGAAATATCCCGCAAAACTGTAAGCTACAAAGCCAGTTGCCAATAGAGGAATGAATTTATATTTCTTTAGTGCAACTAAATATAGTCCGTAAAATGGAATAATAATGTAGCTTTCTGGACGCGCCAAAATAGAAAATGAAAGTATAATACAGCCTAAAGTATATTTTTTCTTTAAAAAGAAATACAACGAAACTGTAAGAAGAGTTGCCAACAAGATTTCCGTTAAGCCAGAGAGGACAACTCTAAAATAAATAGGGGCAACAAACGTAAGCAAAACTGCTATCCAGCCATTCTCTAATTTTAGTTGCTTGGTTATTTTTGCACTAATAAAGGCGGTTAGTGTAAACAATAAAGTGTTAAAAATCAACATCCCTTTAAATCCAAACTGAGCAAATGGAGAGCTTAATAAAGTGAAAAGAGGTTTTCCCCAATGGTTAAAAAACAAAGACGGATATTTCCACGAATAATTGGCAACCTGAAAATGTGAAATCCCATCACCAGGATCTAAAACATGTTCATCTAAAATCCAGGTGTAAATAAAAAATAGGATTGTACACATTGCAATTATTGCAGCATTCAATTCTTTTTTTTTTAACCAGCTAAACATTACTATTTCTTAGTAAAAATATTATATTTTATAATGCAATAAATGGCACGAAAACCATCTCTCCAACCAATTTTTTTTCCTTCTTCATACGTTCTACCATAATAAGAAATGCCTACTTCATAAATCCTAATGTCTGGAACTCTTGAAAGTTTTGCGGTTAATTCAGGCTCAAAACCAAATCGTTTTTCTTTTAATTTTAAACCTTTCGCAATGTCCGATCTAATTAACTTGTAACACGTCTCCATGTCTGTAAGGTTCAGGTTTGTCAACATATTAGAAAGTGTAGTTAATACTTTATTTCCTATCGAGTGCCAAAAGAACAAAATTCTGTGGGGGTTTCCTCCAATAAAACGAGAACCATAAACAACATCTGCGAAACCAGTCAAAATAGGCTTTAACAATAAATTATATTCTTCTGGATCGTATTCCAAGTCAGCATCTTGAACGATTAAATAATCTCCTGTAGCTAACTCTATTGCCTTGTGAATTGCAGCGCCTTTACCCATATTCTTATGTTGGGAAAATAACTGTATTTCCATTAATGGATTTTTTACTTGATAAGCTTCAATTTTCTCAACTGAATTGTCAGATGAAAAATCGTTGACAATAATTATTTCTTTAGAAATTCCTTCGGGCAAAACTACAGCTTTGACTTTGTCCAAGATTAAATGAATTGTTCTTCCTTCATTATAAGCGGGGATTAATATGGATAGTTTCATTTTTGGGGTCTTTCTTTTTTAATTTTTGCACCTTTCATGTCCTCACCTCAAGTAGATGTCTCATTAAAATTACTTTTGGTGAGAAAAGAAGCCTTGCGAAAATACATATTCTAAGACTAATTTTTGAGCCTTTTTTTTGAAATAGGCGCATCCCAATAATACTTTTACTCTTTATATTTCCGTTATGCCTTTAATTTTTCAAGAGTTTCTGTTAAAGTCTACTTTCCTAGTTGCCTGTATTGTACTTTTAATTTTATCGTTTTTTTTCCCTTGCTACGCATATAACCCTTAAAAATCACACTTCTTTTTCACTTCATTCCCGATATCTTTACAGCGACACATGTGCTTTACTCCCCTATTTTTACTTCTTGTTTTTTAGTTACCATTGTATTCCTTTTCAGCAATAAGATAAATTACGATTGATAAGAAACTTTAGCGACAGGTTTACCAATCTAAGGAATCAGCTCGCTCTTTAGTAGCTTTCTTTTTTTTTTCAAGTGGAGATCCTTATCTAATTAGAATTTGTCTAGCTCTTTTTTATATCAGCGCTACAGACCTATTCATAAAATCCAGGAATAAGAAGTCGAAGCTGTATTTCTTGTGTAGCGCCTGACTCCTCTTAATTAGGTGATTCAATCGCTATATTAGCCATTAAACACTTTATTTCTTGCTATAAATGTCTAGCGAATCTTTTTGAAAATAGAGCGTATAGGATCGATTGATCCAATTAGAGGGTTCGGTAGCTAGGTCAATTATGAACAAGCTCTTAGGGTGATAATTTAAGGGTTCAAGCATGAGCTCTTTTTCATTCGGAAGCACTTTTTCTAGCGCATCAGTACGTTGTTTTAGTTGTATAAGGTAATTCTTAGCCGATCCTGAAAAGAGGTCTTCTAACGCATTATAACCATTGCCCGTAAAGATTAATCCTACTAATAATATTCCAACCAAAACTGCATCGCTTCTCTTCTTCAATAGCGGGGTAAGTTTCCCTGCATAATGCTTAGACCATATGGAGAGATTAATAAACCAAAATGGAAGGAAGAATGTATAAGCTACATTTAGTGTTCGGTGTTGACCCAAGATTCCTGTTGCCCAATAGGGAGGGAAAACACAGACAAATACAATTATACCTAACCCAATAAATGACCTCCATTTGCTTAAATAAAAATCATTTTTAAACCACTCATTATTTTCACTAAATTTCGGTTTTAAAGAAAGATATAGTATAGAGGCAACCATTAATGGTGCAGAAAAAATCCAACGTGCTAAAAAACGTCCAACTTGTGCTAAAGAATACATGAAGGAGTAGCTCAAATTGTTAGCGTTAAGATATTGTTCTCCTCTGCACTCATTTCCTGGAGAAAGCACCATCAGAAAAGTACAGCACAACGCGAACAAAAATTGAAGAAGAAACCATTTCTTGTTTTCTTTTTTCTGTTGATAGGAAATTAAAGTACTGCTTGCCAAAAAGAATACCACTAGAAAAGTAAGTACTTCATTGAATCCACAACACAGAAACAAGAGTGCCAATAACCCTATTTGATAAATAGCACGCCATTTTTCTCTTAGCCCTTTTAGGAGTGCTCCTGTATAAATAAAAACAAACGCTGTTCCTAGGGTGTAAATTGAAGCTCCAGTGTACCAATAGATTCCCTCTGAAATTATTGGCATATTGTGAAGAAACAACAAACTAAAAACCAGGGAGATGCTCAACTGCATTTTTAGAGTTAGTTGAAATAAAACCTGTCTAATTAAAAAAGAGATTGCTCCAATTAGAAAAATGATGGTAAAAAGAGAGGCTGTTTTATACCCGTTATAGCTATTAAATCCGAGCGGGTTGAGGAATGCAAAAAAATTAGAGCTATACCTCCCATTCCATCCTAAGTATGTTCGCTTTAACAATTCAGAAAATCTTGAATCTCGAAAATGAGTTGAAAACACAAAATCATCCGCAACAGGAAAAGTAAAAAAACACAAATAAGCGTATGGAAGAAGTGCCAAAATTAAACCTAAGATAAAAAGGTGCTCTTTGTGTTTTTCATACATGCTATTAAAAATAACTGATCTGATAAGAAATTCTGTCAAAAATGCCTGAATTTTCTTTTTTAGATCCTAAAAAACTTATAAACTTCTGATATACAGCTTTTTATCTTAAGTGCTTTTTAAGGGCTTTTCTCGTCATTTGCCTGCATGTTGTCCAGAACAACTTCTGAACGCCTATAATCTCTTTAAAATGGCTTTTCCGCATTAATACAAAGATAAATTGTTCTTGTTTGTTGAAATGCGTTAAAAATGTTCCACGTGAAACAATTAAAAGCTTATCTGCCGTGGAAAACCATTAAAACCGAAACATCAGAAGGAGAGATTCCGCTTATTCTAGAAGCTTGGCCAATTGTAGCTGGTTTTACCTTGGTTAGTTTTACAACCGCTTCTCCTGATAATGAACTTAGTTTAGAATAATCAATGTCATCATAAATTTTAACATCTTCTAAACGCATTAACTTGTCTGCTACTTCTTTTTCTCTTTTAATGTATCCTTCATATTTCATTAAAATTTCAGCATTTTCAATTTCAAGATCAGAGAATATAGCAAGGTTGTCTTTTAGTTTTGTATTGTATTCTTTGAGGCCTGCAACGGAGATGTTAGGGCGTGTAACCACTGCGGAGGCTTTTACTTTTTGTTTTAATGGAGAAGAGTTTTGAGCCTCTAAGTAAGGGTTGACTTCCGCAGGTACTAGACTTGTTTTTGAAAAATTAGAAATAATAGCGGCTATGTTTTCGGCTTTAAACTCCATTGCTTTTAATCTGGCGTCACTTGCCAATCCTAATTGGTTAGATATTTTAGTCAATCGAATATCTGCATTGTCCTGACGAAGTAAAATTCTATATTCAGCTCTAGAAGTAAACATTCGATAAGGCTCTGTTGTTCCTTTTGTAATTAAGTCATCAATTAAAACTCCGATATAGGCTTCATCTCTCTTTAGTACAAATGGATCTTTTTCATTGATTTTTAAATGGGCATTAATTCCCGCCATCAATCCTTGTCCACCTGCTTCTTCGTATCCGGTTGTGCCGTTAATTTGACCTGCAAAATACAGTCCTGGCACTCCCTTTGTTTCTAGGGTGTTTCTTAATTGTGTTGGCTGAAAGAAGTCATATTCGATGGCATATCCTGGGCGAAACATTTTAGCTTTTTCAAATCCAGGGATTAAACGCATCGCTTTTAATTGAACATCTTCTGGTAAGGAAGTTGAGAAGCCGTTTAAGTATATTTCAACGGTACTCCATCCTTCTGGCTCCACAAACAACTGATGCCTTTCTCGTTCGGCAAAACGAACTATTTTATCTTCTATGGAAGGACAATATCTTGGTCCTAATCCTTGAATCCTTCCTGTAAACATAGGAGATTTTTCAAACCCAGTTTGCAAAACGTCGTGTACATTTTGATTGGTATATCCAATGTGACAACTTCTTTGTTTGGTTAATTTAAAGTTGGATTGATAGGAGAATGTTCCGGGGTTTTCATCTCCAGGTTGTTCTTCTAATACAGAATAATCAATTGATCTTCCATCAACTCGAGGAGGGGTTCCTGTCTTCATTCTTCCTGATTCAAACCCTAAAGACATTAACTGTTCGGTTAGTCCAGTAGAAGGTCTTGCCCCCGCTCTACCGCCACCAAATTGTTTTTCACCAATGTGGATTAAACCATTTAGAAAGGTTCCGTTGGTTAATATCACGGACTTTGCTTTGAACTCCACTCCAATCTGCGTTTTTACACCTTTGCATTTCCCTTCTTCAATAAGAAGGTTTACAACCATGTCTTGCCAGAAATCTAAATTTTCAGTTTGCTCAAGCATTAATCGCCACTCTTTAGAGAAAAGCATTCTATCATTCTGCGTTCTTGGGCTCCACATTGCGGGTCCTTTAGAACGGTTTAACATTTTAAACTGTATGGCGCTTTTATCACTAACCATACCAGAATACCCGCCTAATGCGTCAATCTCTCTTACAATCTGGCCTTTTGCTACACCGCCCATCGCTGGGTTACACGACATTTGTGCAATCGTGTCCATGTTCATGGTTATTAATAAGGTTTTAGATCCTAAATTGGCAGCCGCAGCAGCAGCCTCGCATCCAGCGTGGCCTCCGCCAACAACGATTACATCATATTCTTCACTCATCTACTTATTGGGATTGTTTCACGTGGAACACATGAATGGATTTAAAGCAAAGTTAGATAAAAATCTTCCTTGGCTCTCATTATAACTTGATCTTCTTCGGTTTTATCATCATAGCCAATCAGGTGTAAAATGCCATGAATAATTACGCGATGAAGTTCGTTCTGAAAAGTATTGTTAAACGTTATTGCGTTTTCTTTCACCCGGTCAATGCTGATAAAAAGGTCAGAATTAATAAGTTCATCCACACAATAGTTGAAGGTAATGATGTCTGTAAATGTATCATGGCTTAGGTGTTCTACATTCATTTTATGGAGATATTCGTCTGAACAAAATATGTAAGAGATCTCTCCCGGAACTTTGCCTTCACGCGTTATGGAGTGCTGAATCCAATCAGAAGTTTTGGATGAATCGTCCAACTCAAAAGTGAGTTCTTGTGAAAAGAAATTAATCGAAGTCTCCAAAATGCTAACTATTTATAAAAATGAATGTTAATTTAATTGTAGTTCCATTTTCTTCAAAGGAGATGGCGTCGGATAAATGGCGCATCAAAAAAACTCCACGGCCATGTAACTTTTCTAGATTTTCTACTAAAGTCGGATCAGGAATACTTGTGTGATCAAACCCTTTCCCCTCGTCACGTATGGTAAAAGAAACTTCAGGGGATTCAATTTTCATGTGGAGATAAACTTGCTTCGCTGGGTCGCTAAGGTTTCCATGTAAAATTGAATTTGTAAGGCCCTCTGTAAGCGCAATTAAAATGTTACCATAACAACCTTCTACATGCTTATGGTTGCCATAGAAGCGGGAGATAAAAGGTTCAACTTGAGACAGGCTGTCTAGAGAGGAAGACAATATCAACTGATCTATAAGCTCACCCTGAATCATTCGTTTATATTTTGGAAATATTTAGTTACTTTTTTCTTGTAAAACCCTTTAAGATTGGGAGGTGTCGTCTTAATAAGTTCCACCTCTTTTTGTTTTTGTTGGTTATACTCAAAAAATTGCTTTGGGTTACTTTTTATTTCTTTTAGCCCTTCTTTAGATTCCCGTTTATCGTCCCATTCTCTTTCTCTATCGGCCTTTTCGGAAACTAATAAGCGGGTTAAAATTTCTTGTTGCCTATTGATGGTTTGCTGTGTAATCCTTTTATTAACGATGTCGGTTTCAGTTTCTTCCATCAATTTAGAAAGCTCATTAATGGCTCCAGCATTTTTGCCTTTAGACAGTTTATTTAACTCGTCTCTTATTTTAGCTTGTTGCGCAGCCATTTTTGCAAGGGTTTCACTCATTCCATTTCCACCAGGCATTCCCATGCCCTCTCCCTTGCCTTTTCCGGGCAGTTTCCCTGGTTGTTGTCCTGGCTTTTTACCTCCTGGTTTTTTGCCTTCTTCCATGGCCTTTTTCATGTCTTCTAATTGTTTTTGTAAAGACTTTTGCATCTTTTTAATGGAGCCCATTCCTGGTTTTGGTTTTCCTTTACCACCTGGTTTATCACAACTTCCTTCACCAGGTTTTTGTTGTGCTTGAAGTTGTAACTGTTGTAAGGCTTCATCGAATAATAACGCTAAATTATTAATAGAAGTCATTACATATTGTTGACGGGCAACGGCCATTGGCAGTTGCCTTTCTGCCATAAAGCCTATCGTCTTATTTAAATTAAGGTTAATCAATCCAATTTCTTTATTAATGGTAGATTCTAATTGAACGACTCTTTTACTTAATGAAAATAGGGAGTCCTCAATCATTTTTGCATCATCTTTTAATTTTTTTTGTGCTTGAGTTACTGCAACATACTCAGGGCTATTCCTATTCATACTTTTATACTTATTCATTAACGCCTCTTGTTCAAAAGACAAATGCAATAAGTTATCTAGTAGCTGCCTTAAGGCGTCCATATCTTCTCCTTGATCTTGAACCTCGTCTTGTAAAGCGCCCATTTTTTGAGCCATTTTACTGATTTTTTCAGCGGCTTCTTTTTGGGATTCTGATGCCTTTTTGCTTTTTTTGTTTTCTAATTGGTCTGCACTTTCCTCTAAGTCCTCAGTAATCTCCTCCTGCTCTTTTTTAGTTTCTTCCATCCCGTTGGGTTGCTCCAATTCTTTATCCAACTTTTCAAGTTCATCAAGCTCTTCTTTCACTTTCTCAAATTTTTCATTCAATTTCTCTTGTTTCTCTTTTAAGGTTTCATGGTCTTCCTTTTTATTTTTGGTGTCTTCAGCTAACTCATTTTGTTGATCAGCCAATTGATCTAATTTATTTTTTACTTCTTCTAATTTTTCTTCAAATTCCATCTGCTTAAATAACTCTAAAGAGCGATCCAATTCTTTTTCTAGATCTTGATTGGATTCCTCCATTTTTTCCATTTCATTCTCTAGCATGCCCTTGTCCATCTCTGCCATCATTTCCTGAAGCTTTTCCATCATCTCTTTCATCTCATCAGTCATTAACTCATCAAATAATTTTTGCAATTGTTCTTGTTTTTTTAAGACCGCTTCATTTTTCTTTTTATAGGCATTCTGTTGTTTACTATTTTTTTGGTTTTGTTTTTTAATTTGATTGACCTTTTTTTCCAACTCTTTTTGTTGGGCCAACAATTCTTTCATTTTTTCTTTTTCCTCCCACCCTACTTTTTTCTTTTCAGAGAGTTTCTTTTTTAACTCCTTTAAGTCTTTTTGAATTTGCTTGGCATCAGCAATACGATCACTTAAATTTTTCTTGATGTCTTGATTGGTTTTGGAAGCTTCTGCATTTCTCTCCTCAATTGTTTTGGATTTAACGGATTTTAAGCTCGTTTTAGCGGCTTTTTTTCCATTTACACCGTCGTTGTCCCAAACTTCAAAATAATACGTTATTTCGTCTCCAGGAAGAAGGTTTAGCGCCTCTAAATTCCAGAAGTAGAAAAATGCATCATTAATTACTGAAGGGTTAAAAGGAATTGAAACCGTCACCAAATCTCCTCTATTGGGTAAGGAATCCACTTTAGTAGTAATTTGATACTTAAAGTAGAGCAAAGAAAACCCATAATCATCCGCGATTTCACCTTTAAAATAATAGCGATTATCATTGGTAGAGTCTTGTTTTTGAGCGACTTGTATCGTTGGATATTGATCTTGAATCACTTGTATTCCATAGTGAACAGTGTCTCCAAAGGCCACAAATTGATTGGAAGGGATAATGGAATATCCAACAGTTTGACTTGCAATGGCTTGCTTGTAGAAATGGATAGGCCTTGGGGGCAATTGTTCGGAAGAGTCCTCCATTAAAAAATAAACGAAATCAGCATCTTCTGCCTGAATCTCCCATTGAAGCGCTGTACCTTCTGGAACGATTAAGTCACCAGAGTTTTCCACGACTTCGTTCTTCTTTTTTAGGTATTTCGGGTAGTTAACTTGAATGGAAAATTGGGTTAGAATAGGATTTGGAATCACCTCAAGCTGATAGCGTTGAGAATAAAACCCAGCGGCAAAAAGCTTGAAATCGATTTGCTGTTGCACATTTTTAAAAGTGTATGTATAGCTTCTTTTATCGTTTTTATTTAAGGGATATTTATTGCCTGAATGTTCAATGTAAATTTTATCGGGCAATTGAGATCCTGTTAAGGCAATTTCCAACTTAAAGTCATTGTTTTTTAAAATCGATAAATCGGCATTTAAAATCTCCATATTAAATGGGGAAATTGGGGCGATATATACATTGTGATTGACTAAGCGTTTTGTGCCTACTGTAAATATTTTTGGTGACAGTAAAGAAATCCCTATGAGGAATAACAGGGGAATCAAAAGGTATTTCAAATGCTGTTTATTCTCAGAAAAATCTACGGCACCACTAAAAGGCACTTGCTTTAATTCTAATGATTTTTGATCAATACTCGCCAATAATAAACCATTACTGTGGTGCATTGCTTTTTGTTCTAATTGCAACACATTAATTAATTTATCTTTTACTTCGGCAAAATGATTTCCGATAATTTCTGCTGCCTGATTATGATTAATGACCTTGCCAAACTGGTACAACTGAGAAAGTGGAATGGCCACAAAATTGATGAATAAATAAAGGGCGGAAGCGATAAATAGATAAAAGAGCACTGTTCTTCCCGTTGTGCTAAATTGACCATAGTATTCTAATGTAGAAAAAACAATAAATGAAGCCAGCAATAATCCAACGGTATAAATACCCCCTTTTAAAAGTCTATTTTTATAGTACTTCCGAATAAAAGCATCCAGCTTTTTAATTAATATTTGATAGTTATTTTCCACTAATTTTCCCTAAATTATTTAACACCGTCTTCAGTTCTTCTTTTTTTTGCGTTCCGATAACAAATTTTTTGCCGTTGGTCAACTCTATCCACAACCCTATTCTTCCTCTAATGTTGTAAACGGTTCCGTAATCCGTATAAAAACGGATTCCCCAACCGCCAACAAAACCATAGTCAATAACTTGAACCGACTTTATTTCGTTCCAAGTTATCGATTTTTTAAGCAATGGGAAAAATGACATTTTTATTCCTGACGCATCAATTTGGGTACTTCGCTTTATGAGCAATACAAAGAGTAGAATTGTCGAAATGAAAACAACGCTCCATAACGAATCCTCAACTCCTTTGTTGATATAAATAAGAACAGGAAGCAGGTATAACCCCAACAGAATTGACCAAAACCAAAACTGCGTATATTTTTGTTCTTCTTTAAATTGCTTATTCATCTCTAACTGCATTGTGTCCAAAAGCCAATAAGGTGTTTTACGAACCTATAAAGTTCGTATTTTTTCTGGTAAAAAAGGGGGACATCATTTCTCGCATATGGAAACGAGTCAATCCAACAATTAAAATCGTACTAAACCAGCTTTAAATAAGCCTCAATTTCTTGTATGATTTGGTTCAATTGAAACTTTTTTTCCACTTTTTTTCTTCCGTTTTTACCCAATTTCTCTCTTAATTCAGGGCTTGAATTTAATGCTATG
Source organism: Flavobacteriales bacterium (assembly GCA_034112225.1). Lineage (GTDB taxonomy): Bacteria > Bacteroidota > Bacteroidia > Flavobacteriales_E > Vicingaceae. The sequence goes on from JAWUVT010000064.1 coordinate 42,964, forward strand.
ATTTTGTTGGCGAAAAAAGTTTCGTTGGGATACGGCACTAAAAATCCGGTTTCTTGATCGGAAACTATTTCGGGGTTACTTGTCATGTCAAAAGCAATGACTGGTTTTTCTGCGGCCATCGCCTCCACCAAAACGTATCCAAAACCTTCCCAAACTGAAGTTAAAACGAAAACGTCAAGCGTCTTCATAAATCCTTCCATATGCTTTACAAATCCTAAAAAAATGACATTTTCCTGAAGTCCATAAGCTGAGACTTGGGCTTTTAACTTTTCTTCTTCTTCTCCCGATCCAGCAATCAACAACTTAAAACGAACGCCTTTTTCTTTTAGCGTTTTTGCTACCTCAACCAAATGCCCTTGTCCTTTCTGTTTGGTTAGCCTTCCTGCATTACCAAGAATTAATTCATTGCCAATTCTTTGATAAAGAAGCTCTTGGTTTTTGGCTTTTACATCGTAGATTTCAAGGTCAATTCCGTGATAGATCACTTTAACTTTTTGGTAAAGTTCTTTGTTGCTAAAATTTCCAAGAACCATTCTTTTCGTTTCTTCAGAATTGGCAATAATATGTGTTAAGGTTTGGTTTACAATTTTTCTATTCAGAAACGTGTTTTTCACTGGAGCCGCAAGACCTCGTAAGTAAATGATGTTTTTTACACCGGCTATTTTTGCTGCAAAAGAGGCTATTTTAAGGTCGGGCGAAGCTGAAATAAAAACGGTGTGAATCTTCGCTTCTCTAAAGTATTTTACCAGTCTTAACTTTTTTCTCGTATTTAAAAAAGACAAATTGCCTATCGTAAACGCATTGGTCTCTATGTTGTTTTTAAGACTCTCTTGGTATAAGGGAGCGTCTTTTTTTGCAACGATACAAACGGGATAGTTTCGTTTTTTAAACTCAATGGCATACTCCAAGTGTAACTTTTCTCCGCCACCCCAAAATGGTGTAGAGTTAAAAAAACATATTTTATTCTCTTTTGTCAAATTATATTGTTTTCTGTAATTGAGCGATTTTCTGATACTTCAGGGCGGTCGCATAACTTGAATTTCTGCAAACTACATAACCGTAATACCCATCTAAAAATCCCGCTTTTAAAACATAATCTCTAAAAAATTTAAAGGTAGACTTATAAAATATTTTAAAGGGATTACTTTTTACGCCTTTACTAAAAGCTGCTTTAGCACTTATGTTAGTAAAATACTCAATCTGTTTTAAATGTTGTTGCTCTGTATAAAACGAATAATGCAGGAGGTCTTGGGGAATGTGTTTAAGCGTTGCATTTTTATTCATCACAACCCTATCGTGAGGATTTTCGCCTCCCCAGCGTCCTTTGGTGGTGTTCCAAAGTCTTAACTTTTTATCTGGATACCATCCGCAATGTTTGATCCATTTTCCGCAATAATTGGTTAACCGATTAAAGCTATAACTATCGTATTCACAATTCTCTCGAATAGCGAATATCATCTGTTTTAACTCTTCGGTAAGCGCTTCATCTGCATCTAAAGAAAGTACGTATTGGTTTTTTGCCTGAGAAATTGCATAATTTTTTTGCTCTATGTGTCCATCAAATCGATGCTCAATAAACCGAACGCCTTGCTCCATACAAATTGCTTTGGTTTGATCCGTTGAGAATGAATCTACAACCAAAACATCCTTAGAAATGCCGGCTACAGAAGCCAAACATCTTGCAATGTTTTGCTCTTCATTAAATGTAATGATGACTACCGATAGCTCAATTTTCATAGCACAAAGAAACGATTTTTTGTGAAACTTCTTTAAAAGAGAAGGAATAGAAAATGGAGTGGCAAATTGTCTAAATGAATCCCATAAGTTCATTTTTTTAAGAAATTAATAGGCGCATAGGTAAACGTTAGGCAGGAATAGCGATGTTGCAGTATAGAGAGGTGCAAGGGAGAGGGACAGGCCAATAGCCAAAAGAGAGAAGAGTCAAATGGAAAGAAGGGCAAGGGACTTTTTTCTATGCCCCATCGCTTCTCCCTTTTTTATCGGACAAGGCGCTCGCATTTCATCGTCCAAAATCGATTCCATTTCGCATATTTCGTTCATAGGCTCTAGCGCCTTAGTTATTCGATTTTTAGTGTGTATTGGCATCGCAACTGGAAATTGACCCTTCTTGTAAGGGTTGGTAAATGGTAGACTTTACCAGGTTTCTGTGCGACCACTTTGATGAAAATAGCAAGCACGAAACGTCCGATGGCCAACCTTGTGATTTTTTTAGGACAACATTCATAAGGATCTTCTACTACTGCTTAACTTATGAACTTGATCCAATGAATAGGGATGAGACTTTATTTTTTGGCCCTCATTCGTGTTTCGTAGCATTAATTTCGAAAAGCTTCTAGAAACTAGCGATTGTTTGTTTTAGTTCCTTATCGCTTGGTTTGGTCTCTAGGAAATAAGTTGGCGAAAATGAGAAAACGGGACAAATGCTACTATGCTTTTTGCAGTGTAAAAGAGAATGTAGAACCTACACCTTCAGTACTTCTAACATTTATCGTTTGATGATGTGCTTCAATAATGTGTTTCACAATAGAAAGTCCTAAGCCAGTTCCACCGCTATCTCTTCCTCTATTTTTATCGGTTCTGTAAAATCGTTCAAACAAATGTGGCAAATGTTTTTCAGCAATTCCGTCTCCATTATCTGCTACTTCCACCAGAATATTATCGTGTAAATTATGAAGTCTAACAAGCGTTTCTCCATTTTCTCGACCATACTTAATTGCATTGACTACCAAATTAACGAGCACTTGGTTAATTCCTTGAGAATCTGCCATTACCCACAAAGGTTTTAGGGGTTCATCTATAAATGTTAAGGTGATGTTATTTGTTTTAGCGCTCATCTCCAAGGAGTTTAAAACTTCTTTAATCACTTCTTTTAAATCCGTTTTTTTTATGTTTAGCGCTATTCTTCCAGATTCTAATTGAGAGATTTCATCCAAATCTTCAATCAAAGAAATCATTCTGTCCACCCCTTTATTCGCTTTTTCTAGATACTTCACATTAATATTAGGATCGTGTATTCCACCTTCTAACAAGGTTAACAGGTAGCCTTGAATATTAAAAATTGGTGTTTTTAATTCGTGTGAAACATTTCCAACAAACTCTCTTCTGTAGCGTTCAAGGCCTTTTAATCGGCCAATTTCTTTTTTATTTAATTTGTCCCAACTTTCAACCTGAGCCTGAATTTCGTTTAAACTAAATTCTTTCTGCTCTTCTCCTTTTTTAAGTTTTAGATTGTGGATAGTTCTATAAATTACCTTTATTTTTTTATAGACAAATTGTTCTACGGCAACTCTAAACCCAATATAGGAGACTAAAAAAGTTACAGGAAAAGCAATGGCAAGAAGTGAGTAATTAACGGTAGTCATTAAATATTCCAGAACAAAAACCAGTAAGGTGATTGCCACTGCAACAACCAAGGATATTCTTAAGGATATTCCGTTCGGTGTTAGATCTTTCATTGGTGCAAATTTAAGGTTTCTTTACTAAAACAGTATTTTGAATCAAGCGGAGCATGAACGTGTTTTTATTCTTCGAACTTGTAGCCAACCCCTTTTACTGTTTTAATATAATGGTCTCCTAACTTCTCTCTTAACTTTCTAATGTGCACATCAATCGTTCTGTCTCCTACAATAACTTCTCCCCCCCAAACCCGAGTCAAAATAACATCTCTAGTAAATACTTTGCCTGGTTTTGAAATCAATAAGGCTAACAATTCAAATTCTTTTTTAGGAAAGGAGTATTCTTCTCCATCTTTATAAACCAAGTACTTTTCTCGATCTATTCTTATCCCGTTCTCTGTTTCAGAAATCACCGATTTTCCGCCATCAGAAGCTCTTCTTAAAATCGCTTTTACACGGCTTATCAATAATCTTGGTTTTATAGGTTTGGTAATATAGTCATCTGCACCCGCATCAAAACCCGCAACTTGAGAATAGTCTTCTCCCCTAGCACTTAAAAAAACGATCAACACCTCTTTTAATCCTTCCGTATTTCTTAACTCATGACAGGTTTCTATTCCATCCATCTCAGGCATCATTACATCCAAAACGATTAGGTCTGGATTTTCTGCTTTGGCCACTTGAATTGCTTCTACACCACTATTCGCGGTAAAAACCTGAAACCCTTCTTTTATTAAGTTGTAACTTAAAAACTCTATGATGTCAGGTTCATCATCAACTAACAATATTTTCTCTTTTACCATAAGTTCTAAATTTACTACGAAAATACAACCCTTCTCTTTTCTTCATGTTAATTTAATATTAAATAATTGCATACCCCTTTTTAAAATTGACCGTTTCAAGTCTTTCTCCTCAAAAAATCCAAGTCATCCTTTGCAAATCCTTAACATGCTGTTAAAGCAAGAATAAGATTGCATTCATTCTCCAATAACAATTGACCTCTTTCTTTGCAGCATAAAAATTTATAAAACTAAGCCATGAAAACCATGAAAACAAAAAACTTATTATTAATTGGGGCAATCACTGTTGGGCTATTAACTTCTTGTTCAAAACAAGAGGGGTGTACCGATATTACGGCTGAAAACTTTAGCGCAGATGCAGAGAAAGATAATGGATCTTGTACCTATGCTGTTACAGTTATTGATCCAACAGTTATTAACACCATAACGGTATCTGATAACGGATCAGGAACAGGAACTACGACCTGGACAAATGACAAGGTCTACTTATTGGAGGGTTTTGTTTTTGTAAATTCAGGACAAACACTTACCATAGAGCCAGGTACAGTAATTAAAGGGAAACCAGGGACTGGAGCTAACGCATCTGCACTAATCATTGCAAAAGGGGCAAGAATTAACGCTTGTGGTACGGCATCGCAACCCATTATTTTCACTTTTGAAGCCGATCCTTTAGATGGTTCTGTACCAATGACAACTACAGGACAGTGGGGTGGTTTAATGCTGTTAGGGGACGCCATATTAAATACGGTTCCGACCAGTCAAAATATTGAAGGGATTCCAACAAGTGAAGGGAGAGGTTCTTATGGAGGAAGTAATGATGCTGATAACTCAGGGTCTTTATGTTATATTTCTATCCGACATGGAGGAACAGATATTGGTGCAGGAAATGAAATTAACGGATTAACTTTAGGTGGTGTTGGATCAGGAACTTCCATTCATCATATCGAAGTGGTTGCTAATGCTGATGATGGGGTTGAATTTTTTGGAGGAGCGCCAAACTTAAAATACATCTTAGTTACTAATGTTTTAGATGACTCTTTTGATTACGACCAAGGGTTTAGAGGGAAAGGTCAATTTTGGGTAGCGATAGAAAATGCAAATTCTGATAGGGGAGGAGAACACGATGGAGGAACTTCTCCTGAAGATGGAACGCCTTATGCCACTCCTGTAATTTACAACTCAACTTACATCGGAAATGGATCTAGTAGAGCAATCACTTTTAGAGATAATGCTGGTGGAGAGTACCACAATTCAATATTCCACAATTTTGGAAAAGGAATTGATATTGAAGATTTAGCTTCTGGTGAAGATTCTAAAGCAAGATTAGATGCTGGACAGTTACAACTTTCCGGAATAGTACTGTCAAATATTGGCGCTGACCTCATTGTTGATAATAACGGTGTTGATTTATTTGGCCATGCAAGCATCACCAACATCAGCACAGTTGCCGCGTCAATTACCGGTGCCAATCCAGTTCCTACAGCTAGTTTAGGAACAGGAATTGCTTCTGTTGATAGTTGGTATGAAAATGTAACCTACATCGGAGCTTTTGATGGAACAAACTGGGCACAAGGTTGGACGTTAACTTTCCAATAAGTATCCTTTGTACTCTTCTCGAGCTTGAAGAACATACAATTTGTAAGCCCCCTGTAACCGCAGGGGCTTTTTTTTTGTTCGGTTTTTAGGGGACAGGTTCATTTTTATGGGGACTAGACAAAAAGCTTACTCAGTCTAAAGAGGAAGAAAGCAGTATCTGTTACACCTCTTAAATTAGCTCTAAAGAGTTTTATTTTGGAATTAAAAGATTCTGCATTAGCATTGGTA
>JAWUVT010000065.1:0-14204 GCA_034112225.1 Flavobacteriales bacterium
CAGAAAATTGAGCTAAGGTACATGCTTCCTCTAAGGTTACATTAGAATCTTTTGCATCACTTTCTGTTATCGTATGAAATTCACATACACACTCTTCTGCAGGAGCACAAGAAGCCAAGCTTATCATAAAAATGGTGATGAGGATTCCATAAAATCTATTTTTCATATGTTCTATTGTATTAAATTAAGGATGTAAAAAAGGCTCTTGAATAATATTCAAGAGCCTTTAAAAAATTATTATAAATGAGGTCTTAGTTCACTGCCGATTGGAAATCAGCATTTTCTCTAGACTTAATAAATTCAGCATCAGTCTTCGCTTTTGCTTTTAAAGCAGCATCTTTAGATGTTGCGGTTTTTAAGTTGTTAATCAACATATCATTATCTCCAGCTCTTGCACCAGCAATTGCTTTTAAATAATAAGCTAAAGCTTCGTCTTTATCATCCGAGCCATCAATAACAGCACCAATTGAATTCTCTCCATTTAACAAACTAGCTAATGCCGCGTTAAAAGAATTAACTCCAGAGTAGTTAGCAGCAGCAGCAGTATAATCACCTTGAATAATGTTGATAATTCCTTTATTCTGAGCAACTTCTTTTCCTGCTCCAGCAGCATTGTCATAAAATGCCATTGCTTCAGCTAAATCACCATTTAATCGTGCAACAACCCCTAAGTTGTTTTGGATAACTGGGTTATTAGCAGAGATTGCATTTGCTTTGTCAAATTCAGCTTTTGCATCGGCTAATTTATTTTGAGAAAGATAAATGAATCCAACATTGTTTGCTCCTCTCCAATCAGAAGAATGGATAGAAGAAACACTTTTATAAATGGCTTCTTTTTTAGCCATATCTGTATATAAGGTAGCAGCATAAAGCATTTGCTCAACATCTAAAGAATCAATTTTAGTATCCACTAACATTTTAATTTCTTCATCTGTTAAGTTATTGTGCTTCATCACTAAGTTGGCTTGAGCTCTTCTTAGTTTAGGAAGTACTTTTTTAGATACTTGAGTATAAGTAGCCGCTAAGTTTTTAATTTCTTCTTCTCTTTTCGTACCGTCTTTGTAAGTTTCTAAAACTCTAATGATTAATTCTTTATCTGCAATATCAGAAGCTTGCATCATGGATTTAAAACCATCCCAATCTTCCCCTTTACCGATAGGTGTAGAAAATCCTTCAGCGATTTCAACTCCAGCTCTTTTCAATAAATTTTCTAAAGATTTAGCAGCAGAAGCAGCTCTTTCGTTGGCTAAGTTTTCATTCTTACTCAACTCTCCTTCTGGTGAAGCATAAGCTGTAATGGCTAACTTATTGAATTCCATCTTAACATCTTGGTTCCATCCTTTAAATTTAGCTTTCAATTCTTTAACGTCAGCATCATACATTTCAGAACCTCTTACTGATGAATTGTTAACGTTATAATGAATTTCTACGTTATTGTCTTCTAAGGTAAATTTTACAAATTTATCTGCACCAACAATACCTTGATCAGATGACATCACCAATTTTGGAGTAATAACTGTACCGTCACCAACTTTACGAGTATCTAAATCTTTCGTTGCAGCTTTATAAGTTCCAGCGACTTTTAATTCAACAATAGCATCTTCCATTCCTTCTTTGTAAGGAATTACAGCTGTATGAGAAAAACTTCCTCCTGCATCGTACTTAATTATAGTTCCTTCTTCTTCAGAAACTTCACCTTTTAATTTTAAAGCTTCAAAAGACTCAGAATTCTCTCCATAAACCAATACTGGTGTAATAACAGCAGATACTTTTTTATTGAAATATTTTGCAGGAAAACTTCCATTAAATGTAATTGCTATTGAGTCTCCATGCATTTCTACTGGATTAGGAGTAAGTTCATAATTTACTTCCCCTTGTCTTTTAATCATTTTACTTAATGGATTACAAGACACTAAAACAACTGCAGCGACTGCTACTAATGCTAATGATTTTGAATTTTGATTTCTCATCTTTATAAAGGTTATGCTTTTAAAATTTTACTTAATTTTTCAACTGCAATGATAGTCATTACTTTTCACATTTAAAACACAAATCCATCTAATTTTAAGATATCAACTCAAACACCTTGTTACTTCTAGTTCATCTTTACATTCATTTTTAAGCTCTTGCATTGTTTTTAGTAGTAATGGATGGATAAATAAGGGAAGAACATCAACCAAAGGAAAAAGGACAAAATTCCTTTGCTGTAAATAAGGATGTGGAACAATTAAGTCCTTCAGGTGAAGCACTTCATTGTTATAAAAAAGTAAATCAATATCAATTCTTCTTTCATACCATTTCTGCGCTCTAACCCTACCCAGTTTAAGCTCAATCGCTAAACAACTTTTCAAAACCTGCATTGGAGGTAAACTACTTTCTAAAATTACGACTTGGTTAAAAAAATCGGGTTGATTTTCTACTCCCCAAGCTTTAGTACTATATAATGGAGAGAACACAACCTTGGCTCCCACATCCTCTTTTAAAAGATGAATAGCTTTGGTAAATGTTGCGCTAACATCGCCAATATTACCCCCTAAAGACAACACTACTTGATTATTCCGTTTATCCATATCAGCTACCATTGGTGTATTAATTAATTCAAATAATGGAGAGTAAAACTACCTTTACAAAAGTAAAACAACAAAAGTTAATTAAACCAAAAAAAACAAATGAAACAATTTTTTAAATTTATGTTTGCCAGTGCAATTGGCACCTTCTTATCCCTAATGATTGCTGGAGTATTTTTATTTGTTGTTTTCTTTGCCATGTTAAGTGTAGTAATTTCTGAAGCCTCAGAAAATGGGCCAGGAAAAATAGAAAATATAGAAGACAACTCCATTCTTCATTTATCGCTTAACAAGCCAATTATTGATAGAACCTCTGAAAATCCTTTTGAAAATTTTGACTTGATCAATCTGAAATCTCAAAATAGTTTAGGTCTTGATAAAATGTTAAGAGCCATTGAAAAAGCGAAAACCGATGACAAAATAAAAGGGATTTATTTAGACCTTACTTATATCCCTGCAGGCATGGCCACTCTAGAAGAATTAAGAGCAGCTATTATTGATTTTAAAGCCTCTAAAAAATGGGTGGTTAGTTATTCTGAACTTTATACACAGGGCTCATATTACATTGCTTCTGCAGCAGACAAAATTTATTTAAATCCTGCAGGAATTGTTGAACACAGAGGTTTATCTTCTGAAATCATGTTTTTTAAAAATGCGTTAGAAAAATTAGATGTTGAAATGCAAATCATTAGACATGGAAAATTCAAAAGTGCTGTAGAACCCTATATGTTAGAAAAAATGAGTGCTGCCAATAGAGAGCAAATGCAACTTCTTTTAAATACTGCATGGAGCAGTATGACCAAACAAGTTGCTGAAAGCAGAAACATTAGTATTGAAAAGCTAAATGAATTAGCAGACAACATGACGATTCAGGATGCAAAAATTGCAAAGGCGGAAGGGCTCGTAGATGAGCTATACTATAAGGATGAAATTTTAGGTGAATTAAGAGAAAGATTAGCTCTTGACGTGGATGCTGATATTAATTCGGTGAGTCTAAAAAAATACGCAACTACATTAAAGAAAGCTAAAATTGAATCTACAGTTGGAAAAAATAAAATTGCGATCGTTTATGCTTCAGGAGAAATTAGAAGTGGACAAAGTACCAAAGGTGTTATGGGTTCTGAAACTATTTCTAAAGCAATTAGAGAGGCAAGACTAGACACCAACATCAAAGCCATTGTTTTAAGGGTAAATTCTCCTGGAGGAAGTGCTTTAGCTTCTGATATTATGTGGAGAGAAGTTGTTTTGGCCAACAAAGCAAAACCCGTAATTGTTTCTATGGGTAATGTTGCGGCAAGCGGTGGTTACTACATCGCATGTGCGGCTGATAAAATTATAGCAGATGAAAAAACAATTACGGGATCTATTGGAGTTTTTGGTGTAGTACCAAATGCTCAAGGATTGATGAATAATAAGTTAGGGATTACTTTTGATAGAGTTAAAACGAATAAACATGCCGACTTAATGAGTGTTTTTAAACCTTTGACTGCTCAAGAAAAAGACATCATACAAATTGGTGTAGAGAAAATATATGATGATTTTATTACTAAGGTTGCTGAAGGTAGAGGCATGACCAAAGAGGAAGTTGATGCCATTGGACAAGGTAGAGTTTGGATGGGGAAAGATGCTTTAGAAATTGGTTTAATTGATGAGATTGGTGGAATGGACAGGGCAATTGAAATTGCTAAAGAAAAAGCCAATTTATCTGATTACCAAATTGTTAACTACCCTAAAACGAAAGATCCTTTTGAAGAAATTTTAGAAGAATTATCTTTAAACATTGAAACTAGGATACTCACCAAAGCGCTTGGTAATGAACAAAAATATTATAAAAAAATACAAAGTGTTACGCAACAATCGGGCATCATGACTCGAATGGCTTATGATATTGAAATTCACTAAAGTTTAGTCTTTAGTTGTTCGTATTTGATAAATAGTTTTGATTAATTTGGTCGAAACAATAACCTAGACACTAACAACTAAATAGCACAAACTAATTTTAAGTGAAATTATTTTACACTCCCGAAATAGCGCAAGATAAAACGTTCACCTTAAGTGAGAGTGAATCTAAGCATGCAATACGTGTTTTACGTCTTAAAGAGAAGGATACTATTACGTTAATTAATGGAAAAGGGTCTTTTTTTGACGCTACGATTTCTGATGCCAATCCAAAAAAATGTACCGTACAAATTACAACTATTCGTACCGAAAAAAAGGCCAAGCCCTACCTACACATTGCAATAGCTCCCACCAAAAACAACGACAGAACAGAGTGGATGATAGAAAAATGTACAGAAATAGGAATTAATGAAATAACGCCTACGCTTTGTAAACATTCTGAAAGAAAAAAAATAAAGCAAGAACGTTTTGAAAAAACCGCAATTTCTGCGATGAAACAATCTTTAAAAGCGTCACTTCCTATTGTAAATGAGTTAACTAATTTTAACACGGTTGTTAATGCTGCTTTTAAAGGAAAAAAATACATTGCTCATTGTTATAAAAATAAGCAACAACATTTTAAAGATATTTATTTAAAAGGAGAGAATTGCATGATTTTAATTGGTCCTGAAGGAGACTTCAGTGAACAAGAGGTGGACTTAGCCCTTAAAAATGGTTTTGTACCTATTACTTTTGGCGAAAGTCGATTGAGAACAGAAACTGCAGGAATTTTTGCCTGTACAACTTTTAATTTACTAAATGAATAAGCTAATTATCCTACTTTCATTGCTCATAAGTTCAACTGCTTTCAGTCAAACTTCTAGTTATCAAATTGCTTTATTAAAATACAATGGTGGAGGTGACTGGTATGCCAATTTAGAAACGTCATTGCCCAACTTAATCGCCTTTTGCAATCAAAACTTGAAGACGAATATCAATGAAGAACAAGCGATTGTTGAAATTGGAAATTCAGAACTATTCAACTACCCTTTTGTTCATCTTACTGGGCATGGAAACATTATTTTAACGGATGATGAAGTAGCCAATTTAAGAAGTTATTTAATTGCTGGAGGCTTCTTACATCTCTCTGACAATTATGGAATGGATAAATTCTTAAGGCCACAAATGAAAAAAGTTTTTCCTGAATTAGAGTTTGTAGAAATCCCCTATTCACACGCTATTTATCATCAGAAATATAAGTTTAAAAATGGTTTACCTAAAATACATGAACATGATGAAAAACCCCCACAAGGTTTCGGAATTTTTTATGAAGGAAGGTTAGTTTGTTTTTATGATTTTGAATGTGATCTGGGTGATGGATGGGAAGACTCCGCAGTTCATAACGATTCAGAAGAAAACAGATTAAAAGCGCTTCAAATGGGAGCCAATTTAATTCAATACGCATTTAGTGAAGAATGAATCAATCCCAATTCATAGCTAAAAACAAAAACAAATCACTTCCTGAAATTGCTTTACTGTTAAGCAAAACAGATTTCGATAAAGCAACTATTTTAGCACAGATAAACGGAATTAAAAAAGCTAAAAAAAAACTTCCTGAATTTTACAACACTACAAATATTATTTATCCCTCTAAACTTTCTATGGAGCAATGTTCCTCTGAAAAAACTGGCATTTATAAAAGCCAGTTAATAAAAGGAGATCACCTAATTGATTTAACTGGTGGGTTTGGAATTGATAGTTTTTATTTTTCAAAGCACTTTAAAAAGGTGACGCATATTGAGCAAGATGAGAAGCTCTCTAAAGTCGCTAAAAACAATTTCAAGTTACTAAAAGCGGACAACATCAATACGATAAATACTACTGCAGAAGAGTTCATTAAAAACACGAAAGAAAAAGCAGACATCATTTACATCGATCCTAGCAGAAGAAATGAGAACCTACGTGTGTTTAAATTAGACGAATGTGTTCCGAATCTTATTGAATTAGCTCCTGATATTTTTAAGCTCTCAAACAAAATACTAGTTAAAACAGCTCCTCTCTTAGACATTAAACAAACCCTTCTAGATTTAAAAAATGCAACTAACATTTGGGTGGTTTCAGTAGATAATGATTGTAAAGAAGTTTTGTATTTATTAGAAGAAAATAACAATTCTACACCAAGAATACACACGATTAATCTCGCAAAAAAAAATCAAGAGTATTCCTTTGATTATGAAATTGAAAAGAGTTCAGTAGTAGGGTTTTCTGTTCCTGAGAACTATCTTTACGAAAGTAATTCTGCCATTTTAAAAGCTGGATCATTTAACGGTATTTGCACTAAATTTAAGGTGAAAAAAATAGCCATCAACTCCCATCTATACACCTCAAAAGAAAAAATTGAGAACTTTCCTGGTCGCACCTTTAAAATTAAAAAAACAATTGCTTATTCCCCAAAGGAGTTTAAAAAATTAGGAATTAAACAAGCAAATGTGAGCTGTAGAAATTTCAAATACAGTGTAGCTGAAGTTAAAAATAAAATGAAAATTAAAGATGGCGGAAACCACTACATTTTTGCTACAACAGATACCAACAGTAAACCTATTTTAATTATTTGTATAAAGTGATTTTATGGGAGGAGAGGGTTCAATATCTGCAATGATTGCTTCGATGAAAAACAACAATCGCAGAAAAAATAAAAACAAACCATTTTCAAATTATGTAAAAGAGTACAGTAAGGGAAAGCCAATTTCAGCTAAGGAAATGACACCAAAAGAAAAAGAGATATTTCTTCAAAAGTTAAAAGAAAATAGAGACCTTGAAAAACAACAACATATTTATAAACTATTCATTTCATTAGTAATAACAATAGTTGCTATTGGAGGTTTTGTATTTATGATTAAATTCATTTTTTTCTAATCATTACTCCACACCAAACACTTCTCATTCTCCCATTTACCATTTAATTTTTCATTAGAAAGTACATGACCATCGCAATCTAAATAATTTCCATCATCATCCTTTTTAATGATTTTACATTTTCCGGACAAAACAAATGCGATCACTTTCAATTTAATATTTTCAAGGTCCGTAGTTTACCCTATTTCAATTCCAATATTATTATTAAACAAATCCATTTCGGAACTTATTTTATCTGGAACAATTCCATCCTCATTTCTATGCTTTTTATAGTCTTTATAATTCCCTCTTTCATGAGCAATCCCTAATCGTTTCGCCTTTCTCCATCCGATAGACTTTGTTAAATTGGCCATCCAAAAAACATGTCTAAAAGCATCCACCTGCCCACTATTTCCATTCCCTTTTAATAAATTTTCTTTGAGAACATCTTGAGTTGTTAATTTAACCATATCACTGATTATCAAGGATTTTTTAACAACAAAAGGATGAAAAATAACCCAAATTTTCTCATGAGCACTCAACACTTTAAATTTATTAACACGAGAAACTTGACCCCAAATAAAAGAACTTTGAATAATAAAAAAAAGAGTCAGTAACTTCATAAATTTCAGGAGTAAGTGGATCTTATAAATCGATAGATCTAGTTCGCAAAATACTTATATAATTGAGTTGAAAAATAGAATTTTTAAACTATTTTTGCGATGATTGTTAAAATTGGACTTAATAAAAGAATATATAGTATGGCGCAAGTTGAATTGATAATGCCTAAGATGGGTGAAAGTGTTGCTGAAGCAACAATTATAAGCTGGTTAAAAGAAGTTGGAGATACAATTGAAGCGGATGAATCAATTGTTGAGATAGCAACTGACAAGGTGGATTCAGAAGTTCCTTCTACTGCAGAAGGGGTTTTAATCAAAAAACTTTTTAATGAAGGTGATGTTGTACAGGTTGGTCAAGCCATTGCAATTATAGGTTCTGAAGGCGAAAGTGCTTCAGAAACACCAAGTGCTGCTCCAGAAGCGGCAACGACTTCAGAAGAAGTTGCTGCTCCTATGGCTGAAACTGCATCTGTTGCAACAGTAGTGGCTTCAGAAAAACTTGGAAAGACATCTGATACTGGTAAGTTTTATTCTCCTTTAGTAAGAAGTATTGCTGAAAAAGAAGGGATCTCAATTCAAGAGTTAGAAACAATTTCTGGTTCTGGGAAAGAAGGTCGAGTTACTAAATCTGATATATTAAATTATATTCCCTCTAGAAATCAACAAGCGACTGCACCAGCTGTTACTCCAAACACTGTAACTAAAACAGCAGCTCCTACTCCAGCAGCAGTGGTAAAAAACGAACCTAAAAAATCAAACATATCAATCAACGCAGGTGATGAGATTATTGAAATGGACAGAATGAGGAAACTCATAGCTGCCCATATGGTAAATTCAAAACACACCTCTCCGCATGTTACTTCTTATGTTGAAGCTGACATGACAAATATTGTGAATTGGAGAAATAAAGTGAAAAATGGATTTCAGCAACGTGAGAATGAAAAAATCACTTTCACACCTATCATCATGGAAGCTATCGTTAAAGCTATCAAAGATTTTCCAATGATAAATGTTTCAGTTGATGGTGATCATATCATTAAAAGAAAAAATATTAATCTTGGGATGGCTACTGCTCTACCTTCTGGAAACCTAATCGTACCTGTAATTAAAAATGCAGATCAATTAAATTTGATTGGGATGACCAAAGCAGTAAACGATTTAGCGAATAGAGCAAGAAATAATGCCTTAACGCCAGATGATATTTCTGGAGGGACTTACACAGTAACCAATGTTGGATCTTTCGGAAACGTTATGGGCACACCAATTATTAATCAACCTCAGGTAGCCATAATGGCTGTTGGAGCAATTCAAAAAAAACCTGCAGTAATTGAAACTCCTAGTGGAGATGCGATTGCAATTCGTCATAAAATGTTCTTATCTCACGCTTACGATCACAGAGTTGTAGATGGCGCTTTAGGAGGAATGTTTGTCAGAAAGGTAGCCGACTATCTAGAACAATTTGATGTAAATAGAGAGATATAAAGTATATATTGACTATATTAACAAAAATATTGTTTGGTATATAAGTCTCAAACAATATTTATACGCATAATAAATTAAAGGTTGGAAGCTAAAAAACATGAGAAAAACAGCACTAATAATCTCTTTCATTTTTGCATTAACAAGCATTAAGGCTCAGAATAGTTTTAGTGCTAAATTCTTAGAAGCCAACACCTTAATTGAAGAAAGTCAATACAACATCGCTTTACCGTTATGGTTAACCCTTTTAAATGAAAAACCAGAAAATAGTAACCTCAACTATAAAATTGGATTATGTTATCTTAAGTCTGCGAATGAAAAAAATAAAGCACTTGATTATTTATTAAAAGCTTCTGAAAATATTTCTAAAAATTATGACCCTTTTTCTTCTTTAGAAAAAAAATCACCTGTTGAAACCTATTTTTACTTAGCAAAAGCCTATCATCTGAACTCAAAAATAGATGCTGCGATAACTAATTATAGTGCTTTTAAAAAGAAAGTCTCAAAAAAACATTATCTGTTTAAAGAGATCGATCATCATTTAGAACAATGTGAATATGCGAAAAAAGCGATAGCAGACCCTGTTAACATCATAGTTAGTAATCTGGGAGAATCAATAAATTCTCCTTTTGCAGATTACAGTCCTGTTATTTCTGTAGATGAATCTACAATATATTTCACTTCTAGAAGGTTAAGACCTGATAGTAGTAATTACTATATAAAAGACGCATCTGATGGCCAACACTTTGAAGATATTTATGTTTCTCACAACTACGATGACTCTTGGTCAACTCCAGAAATAGTTAATATCAATAGCGAAGAACATGATGCTGTAATAAACATTTCAACTGATGGTCAAACTCTATTCGTCTATAAAGATGATAAAGGAGATGGAAATATTTATATAAGTAATCGAGAAAATGAGGGTTGGTCTACACTTGAGAAATTAGGCTCTAATGTTAATGAAAAATCAAGAGAAACCCATGCCCATATCTCTCCTAATAACAATTTCTTATATTTTGTTAGTGATCGAGAAGGTGGTTTAGGCGGTCAAGATATTTATGTTTGTAAAAGACTTCCAAATGGTGAATGGGCTTTAGCACAAAACATGGGCAGTACTATTAATACTCCTTATGACGAAGAGGGTGTTTTTATTCATCCTGATGGAAAAACGATGTACTTTAGCTCAAAGGGACATACAAGTATTGGTGGATATGATTTTTTTTCAACAACAATCGATGAACAAGGAATATGGTCTACTCCAATAAACTTAGGTTACCCGATTAATTCAACAGATAACGATGTATTCTTTGTTACTTCTGCTGATGGAAAAAGAGGTTATTATTCTTCTTTCCAACAAAGTGGATACGGAGAAAAAGACATCTATAAAATTTCCTTAGAAGATGCAAGTTCTCAACCCGTTACGCTATTAACTGGTTATCTAAAAGTAGCTGGAACAACTGAAACCCCTGAAAACAGTGAAGTGGTAGTCACCAATAATGAAACAGGCGAGTTCATAGGAGTTTATAGACCAAGAAAAAAAGATGGGAAATTTAGTATAATCTTAACCTCAAATATTGATTATCACATTACTTATTCTGCTGAAAAATATCAACAAGAAGAAGATATCTACATTCCCGCTATCTCGTCCTATCAGGAAATCAATAGAGGAATTATTCTAGATGAGGTTGTCTTCGGTATTGAAGCAGAAAAAATGATAAAATCTGGACGTGCACGATTGGATCAACTAAAGGCTGTAGGAAAAGGATTAGACTTATTAACATTGGACGATTTAAATGAAGAACAGAAAACAGAACTCGCTAAATTAAAAGCTGAACACAGTATTTTAGATCAATTGAAAGAAAATGAGTGGAATGATGTCCATGAAAATGAATTAGCGAACACACAAATTAACTTCGAAAAGTTAAAAGCCTCATTAGATTCTTTAGAAAAAATAAAAAGTGAGGACGTAATTGAAAGTTTGATGGCTAATGATCCACAATCAAAAGGTACAGATTTAAATATTGAGACAGTAAAAATAATGAATTCTAAAAAAATTCGATTTGAAAAATTAAAAGCAGTAAGTCATGGAATAGAGTTACTAGAACTAAACGATTTAAATGAAAACCAAAGATTAGAACTCGCTAAATTAAAAGCAGAACTTAATAGTTTAGATCAATTGAAAGAAAATGAATGGAATGATGTCCTTGAAAATGAATTAGTGAACACACAAATTAACTTCGAAAAATTAAAAGCCTCAGTGGATTCTTTAGAAAAAATAAAAAGTGAGGACGGAATTGAAATGTTAAGTAGCGATTCTGATCATGAAAAGATAAATTCATCTTATCAACTGTTTTTTGATTACAACAATAAAGATATCAATACCTCTAATCCAGAATACATCCATCTAATTGAGGTTGCTGTTCAGCAATTTAAGGCGACTGGAAAAGTTAAAATATCAATAGAATCGAGTGCATCATCCGTTCCTACAAAAAAATATGTTACAAATAACCAACTGGCAAATAGAAGAGCTACCTTGGCTAAGGAAGTTGTTCTTAAATCCTTAAATCAAAAAGGAATTGAAAAGAAGAATATTACTATTTTAAAAGTAACCGCTAAAGTTAATGGTCCTAAATACAATGGTGATTTTAAAAATAAAGCCATCTATAAAAAGCACCAATTTGTTAAAATTCAAATTCATTAAAATGAATATATTTAAAAAATTAACTTGTATTAAAAAACAAAACATATCTACTATTTGTGTTCTTGTTCTTTGTTTTTTATGTGTAAATACTATTTTTGCTCAAAAAGAAAGTAAGGAATAAAGAAAACTTTATAAAAAAGCAAAAAAACAACTCTTATCGGAAGAGTTTATAAATTCTCAAGCTAACTTTTTAAAGCTGATAGAACTGAATCCTAATGAAAGAAACTATTATTTTGAAGGTGGTTTAAGCTATTTTTTATCCAAATTTGAACAAGCAAAGAGTATTCCTCTTTTTGAATTGTCTCTAAAGAAATCTACAGTTGATACGATTCCTGAAACTTATTATTATTTAGCCCGTGCCTATCATCTAAATGGTGATTATAAAAAATCGGTAACTGCATTTAATAAATTTAGGCCTTACATTAATAAAAATACGAATGAGGGTCAAGAATTATTAAAAAACATGAACCATTTTGTTGATGTAAATAATAATGCTGATAAGTTTCTAATCGTACAGAACGATAGTGTGAAAGTTAAAAATTTATCTGATAAGATTAATTCTGCCTATGGAGATTATGCTCCTGTATTAAAAAGAGACGATAATATTTTATTATTTACTTCCAGAAGAAAAGGGAATTCCAATAAGCTTGACAAAGATTTATTACCTTTTGAGAATGTTTATATTGCAAGTAAAACAAGTGAAAGTTGGGAAATAATTTCAGATAAAGAAACGATCAAAAAATACGTTCCGATGAGTTTAATGACAAATAAACATGATGCTGGAATACTGTATTCATCCGATGGAAAAACATTATACACCTATCAAAAAGGTACCATTTGGAAATCTAACTTTATCGATGATAAATGGTCTAGATTAGAAGAATTGAATGAAAACATCAATTCAAGTAAGTTTAACACTCCAAGTATATTCGTATCTTATGATGGATCTACAATATATTTTATATCTGTGCGTAAAGAAGGGTTTGGAGGAAAAGATATTTACCGATCAATACAAACTAAAGATGGAGAATGGGGATTACCTGAAAACTTAGGTGCACTTATCAACTCATCAAAAGATGAAGAGGCTCCATTTCTTTCAGAAAATGGAAATTCACTTTATTTTTCATCCAAACGAGCTGGTGGTATTGGAGGATATGATATTTTTAAAAGCACACTTGTAAATGGAGAGTGGGGAAGACCAGTAAATATGGGAATACCTATAAATTCATCTTCTGATGATATCTATATCATCTTTGATCCTGAAGAAAAAAAAGGATATTTATCTTCAAATCGTGAAGGCGGTCATGGTGGTATGGATATCTATAGTCTATGCACTGACTGCCCTACAATCATCACTAAAACTATTAATGGATTATTAGCAGATATTAATGGTACTCCTATTACTTCGGGGAATATTAGGTTAAAATCAATTGAACAAAATGACACCAACTCAATTGATGAATCCACTTACAATGTAAACGATGGAGTATTTAATATCGTTACTGAAAATATAGGGAAACATAAATTAACGGTTGAAGGCTTAGACTTTGAAAAACAGATCACAAACATTGACCTACTTCGTGCAACGTCAATATCAGACTTATCCATTAAACTGATGCAAATAAATAAAGAAAATAATCTGTATCAAATAATGTCAATTACAAATTCTATCCTTGGAATTAACATATCAGATACAATTAAGTTAGACAACTTAATCGCTTTTAATGATCTAGATCCACTCACAAACAACAACAACAACAACAACAACAACAACAACAACAACAACAACAACAACACGACTTCGGACAATACAAACTCAAACAACACAAACTCAAACAACACGAATTTAAACAACACGAACAACACAAACACGAACAACACAAACACGAACAACACAAACACTAACACGAACACTAACAACGCATATTAAAACAACAAGAACAACAAAAACAACAACAATACAAACATCACAAATTCAAACAATACAAACAGTACAAACAGTACAAACACGAACCTCAATAATATTAACAATATTGAAAGAATTGCTTCGTATGAACATTT
>JAWUVT010000066.1:0-17600 GCA_034112225.1 Flavobacteriales bacterium
GCAATGCGTAAGTTTTCGTTTTCCCTAGATGGGGATTGTTGAGCAGTAGGACGAGTCAACAATGTATTCAGATTTGGCCTATGGGCAATCCGAATACATCGTTGTTGGCAAATCGTTATTTCTTAATAATCTTCTTGGTAATCACCTCTCCATAACTTTCTAAAAGCAAGAAATAAACTCCTTTAGGAACCTCAATGTTAAAATGGATGTAATTGGTTGAAGTATAGTTTTTAGTCAGTACAACTTGGCCTAAAGCATTCGTCAACTTTAAATTAAGATTAGATTTTGTTTCTCCTAAATCAATAGAGATAACTCCATTTGTTGGGTTGGGATAAATTGAAATTTTGGGATCTTTATCATTCCTATTAAACCCTGTTGAGGTCTCCTTTTTCTTAAGAAACCAAGGGTCGGCATCAAAATGATTATAAATAGAATTAGTATTCGGATCTTCATAGATTAGAACAAAAGAGAGGTCTCCATTTTCCGTTAATGTAGGTTCTCCAATACCTGCTGAATTTCCTGCACTGACAACCAATTCGGGAGTTTCCCAATTATCCCAGTTGTTGGGGTTCATTTGGTGCGCTCTAAAGATTGCTAATTTCCCATCAGTATGAGGTGCAGCATAGTAAAGAAACCATTCTCCTGAGCTGAAATCCTGATGTAAAAAAGGTTGATGTTCTTTGTCTGGAGTATTTAGAGTACTAACATTTGAGGGAGTACTCCAAGTTAGGCCATTGTTACTACTTACTGAAACCCAAATGTCAATATCCCCAATTCCTCCAGGCAGGTTATCGCTATCAAAAAACAAAACAAGCTGATTACTGTCTATTCTTACTAAGTGTGGATTATCTTCAGTATTTAAGGTGTTAATTGGTGAAGGCATTGGTGTGCCGGTACCCAATGGGTTTGGTAAAGTGTTATTAATGATCCAGATATCAGTATTGTTTGTTGGGTTATCATTGCTTGTAAACAGCATAAACTCAACGGAGTTCGTATTGTTTATAAATATTGGAGTTGGAGCTCCCTCGGAATAAAAACCCCTTGCCATGTTAGATAGTGACCATATATTAAATGAATCTGCAAGAGTATTTCTATGAGAATAAAGGATGTCAGCATGCAACCATTCTGTTGCACCAATTGGATTATTGATTAAATCCATTCCAAAAGTAGGTGCTCCTCTTAAATATGAAGCCGTAAAGTTATTCGGTAAATCTCCATTTAGCACAAATGAAAGAAAGTCAATGGGCACATACGTACAATACAAGTTTAAACCATCTTTTGAAATGTGTATACCATCTTCCCATCCTAATGTAGAAAGTGGTTGCCTATAAATGGAATCATACTCTAAAGGCTTCTCGTTGGTAGGAGAAATTGAATCTTTAATGAGATTCCAATTTTGTCCGTAAGCAAAATTAACGAGCACCATTGTCGTTATTGTTAAACTAATTTTACGCATTAATTATATTTTTAATTCAGATTATTGTCAAATTTTTAATTTCAAAAATCATCAAAATTTTCACGTTATCCGAACAAATTAATAGATAGTTTGGATTCGAGTAATGTTGGGTAAGGTTTGGCTAAAACACATGAATGGGTAACCCCGATGTTTTAAAGCTAATAAATGGATGCTATTTAGCTTGCACATTTACAATGTAATTGCCTATCGTTTTTAAGGAGGTCCCTTTCTAGTAACTTAAACTTCTTTAGCGGCATTGGTTGTCGCTTGGTGGTGGTGCAACGACTTCCAAAATTGTAAGCCAATAAATGGAGCCAGTAAAAAGCTTTATTTCGCAAGTATAAATACTTATTTTTTTTGAGGATAACTACCCGTTTAAAAAGGCAAAGGAATTGCAAGACTTGAAACTAACCTGGCTTCACTCTTGTGTTCATTCGCATAACTTACGGGATGAATTCATCGGTCAATCAGTATCAAAAGAAGATTTAGAAGCCCAAAAAAATACGATTCAAGAGGTTCGAAAAAAAATAAGGGAACTGACTGCTGAAGAATACCAAAAGAAAGCACAAGGCTATTTTGACCAATGGTTTGAAAGTGCGAACCGATTCTTAGAAAGTTTCAAGTTTAATTACGATAAAGAGTATTGGCAAGAGTCTGCATTTAATTTGCATCAATCCACGGAAAAATATTACACGACCATTTTATTGGTTTTCACAGCTTATAGACCGAAAGATCACAACTTGGAAACATTAGGCATTAAAGTTGAAATGTGCGATCACCAATTTGCAGTATTTCCACAAAGTACGGACGAAGAAAAACGATTGTTTGAATTGTTGAAGAAAGCCTACATTGACGCTCGTTATAAAATGGACGATTAGGGGATAACGTAGCAAGAGTTAATTTACCTTTCCGATTGCGTTAGCAAATTGAAGTTATTGACCGAAGAAATCTTTCAAAAGAAGATCAAAAAAATAGGGGAAGCAGAATAAATCTCTAAGCGTCAATTCAAAGAATTCCTTGCAAGAGGGTTAAATGTCTAGTTGCGAATCCAATACACACTAAAAATCGAATCCCTAAGGCACGAGAGTATCTGCACGAAATGGAATCGATTTTGGACGATGAAATGCAAGCGCCTTGTGCGGTAAAGAATGGACAAGCGTTGGCCCTTAGAAAAAAGTACTTTGCGAAAACCTTTGCCCTCTTTGTCATTAATTTTTAAGGGTTGAATTCATCTATCTTTAGTCTAGCTCTTTCCTCTTTCCTTTTGCCTCTTTTCTTTTGCCTTTTACCTCTTGGCTATTGCCTCTTTTCTTTTGCCCTCTTTGCGGTTCATCAATTTTTTTTCTTAAATAGGCCTTTTCCACCAATTTAGGGTTTGATCCGTTACTCTTTTCATTTTGGTTTTTTACAAATCGCTTCGTCCAAGTGTTAAAATCTGCAATTGACAAGTTTCCTTTTGCGTAATTACAATGCTTACAACAAGCAACGCAATTGACTTTTATATATCCAATTGAATTGTCAATTCGATCAATTCCATTTGGTCCATTTTTACCACAATAATTACAGTCCTTTTTTGTTATGGATTCAAATTGTTTTTCTGAAATTGGAGTAGTATTTGGAAATTTTCTAACCGCTCTTTTTATATGATTTTTATAGTTAGGGGGTTTATCTAAGTAGTCTAAAGTATGCTCCATATTTTATATTTTTTTTTGATGAAATCTAACAACCCGTTATAGGTCATAATAGTAAAATCGCTTTGTTTAAGTACTTGTGAATATCATGTTTTTGAGTTCTACTGAATAGACTATAAATTTCGCAACTAAAAATCATGTTTACACCCGTATAAATACCTATTTTTTTTGAGTAGTTCTACCTATTTGCAAAGGAAATGAACCTGGTAAATATTTAACACAGGGAGAGTAGGAGTAGGAGTTTTACACAGGGAAGTCCATCGCTAATTTATAGAGGAGAAGCCCTAAGGTGTTGATTTTAAGAAGGCAATAAAATTAGTGGGGGGTGCGGATCCATTTCATTTGGATCGCTAAGTGTTCGCAATCGTTTTAATTCTTCACTATTTTATGAGTAGCAATCAAAACATTACCTGAATATAACAGAATTAAATAATGTCCTTTATGAAGGTTGACCGTATTTAAAGTGTAGATTTTTTGTGGTTTAAACGTTGCTGATACTTTTGTAATTCCCAACATATCAATAATTTCAACTTTCAGCTTTTCGTTCAGTTCTTCTTTGAATTCTATTGTGAGATCGTCATGAAATGGATTTGGAAAAATACTGAAGTCCATTTCTTTTAAAGAAACTACAACTCTTTCTATCCCTGTTACATTGATATCGATATTCCAGTTGATAACTGATAAATGGATGGAGTGATGGTTGTCAATTCTTAAAAACTCAGTAGTATCTTCAATAATAACACTTAAGTTATTTGAACCTGTAATTAAATCAGTAGAATCAATCCTAAGCGAATCACTATTCAATTCAATTAGAGAATTATTTAATCTCCATTCAATTTGTAAAGTAGTTGGATTCGGTTCAATCAAATTCAGGTTAAAAAATAGTGGGTAAGTAGAAGTATTTATTGGAGTAGATGTAGGGGAATATGAAATTAAAGGTGAAACCAAGGAGTGGATTCGTTCAACAATACTCTCTTTGCAAACAGAACAAAACGCTGGACCTAAAAAACGCATCTTGCAGTTTTGGTGAGGTCTGTACCATGTGGGTGATTCGCTATGAGGATATAAACCTACATCATAGTCCTCATACCAGTTTTTCCACCTAAGAACTCCAAGAGTTGTTTCTTGTGTCATATTTATAGCTTCCTGCGCATATTGTTCACCCGCCCAATACTCATCTGCCAAACCAGCAAAGGAATGGCCAAGTTCATGAAGAAAAATTTCTAATGAGGCAGCATTGGTTGAAAATGTGGCCACCCATCCTCCAGAGCCTCCATAGATTGAGTCATTTACAATCATAAGTACTTGGTCGTAGGAAGGGAAATTGGAGGCAAGTACATTCGTAATCTTTTCGGTTTTCATTGGAACAAGCAAACGTTCTATCTCATAATAAGCATTGTAAGTGCTGCCAAAATAGTTGTCTATAAGATGATTTGGATCATTGGCTGCTCCACTCACATTTGATGGAACCTGAATTAAAAATACATTAAAATAGTTTTGATAATTTGAAAACGGAGTTTCCTCAAATAAATGATTTGAAGCATTGGTTGCATCTGCTACAAACTGGTCTAATTCATTTTGCAGATACCCATCCCCTAAAATAACGATATTAATTAAGGCATCTGAACTTCCGTTAAATTGAATTGTATCCACAACAAAGTTTTGTGAATATGCAGAATGAGAGGCAAAGTAAATTAATAATGAAATAATTAAGGGTCTCATTTTATTACGGTTTTTTTAAATCAATGAATAGAAGCGGTTTATTATTCAGCTCAAAAGAAACATATTTAGCATCAGGGATCAGGGGAATTCTTAACGAAAATTGTGTGCTATCCAATCTAATCTCTTTTTTTCCCAAGTGACCAATTTTATCAATATACTCAATTTTTTTGTAAAGCGGATTTGGTATATATGTTTGAGAGATAACGAGCTGATCTTTATCTAGTAAATTATAGTTGAAATCTCCACTTACAGGTGTCTTAGAATGGAGGGCAGTTTTCTTTGTTCTCCCTTCTGTAATGATTTTATTAATTAAACTTACTTCATGCTCTTGTCGGATTGAATCGAATGTTATTGAACAATTCAAAAAAACCATTCTTGGATTATTCTCATTACTTGAATAATTTTTTGGTGTATTTTGCTTTGATACTGTGCAGGACTGAAAATTTAAGATTAAAAGTAACATTGTCAATTTGGTAAGAATAGATGCCTTAAAATGTCCCATTTCCTCTAAAAATTATTGCTAAAGCATGTGTATGAAAAGTGCATTGTTGTTTTAAGTACTTATAAAAGTAATATTTTTTGCCAAAGTTCCAGTTTCTTAGGATGCAAATCAACAAATGTAAGGATGCCTCTTGCAAATTATTTGCTCGTAGCACAAGCAAAAAAATAGGGAGTAAACTGCACAAATTTAAGAGAATTAACCAAGCTAGCTACCGCATGTTTTATTCACAATGTTTACGTCTGTTTTTTTAGTCAATAGAATATCTCTAAGTAATGTCTTTATTGTTCCAATAGAATTATTTTTTCACTTAGATTAAGAGAAGAGTCGTTGTTGTTGTTACCACAATTCTCATCAAACCTTAAGAAAATAGAGTGGATGTCCGTTGAGTCAACAACTACAAATTATCAGGTATCAGTATCAAACCGGCAATTGAGACTCTAAATTTCGCAACTAAAAATCATGTTTACACCCTTATAAACACCTTTTTTTTGGGGTAGTTCTACCTATTCGCAAAGTAAATGAACCTGGTAAATATTTTAAAACCATGGAGAGTAGGAGCCTAATTTTCGGTTATTGTTTACCTGTTCATCAAGCGTTAGGCCTTAGGGTTGGTACTGCAAAAAAAAGCGGGGCTACATCAAAGTGCAGGGGTAAGGCTACTTGGCCATTGGTTTCACGATAAGAGACTTTTTAGCAGTAGGTTTAGTCAACTAAGTATTCAGATTTGGGCTATAGGGCATCTGAATAGATCGATGTTAGCTGCTGCTTGTTCCATTTTGTTCACTTCTTACTTTGATAATGTCTAAAATATTTTCTTGAATGTCTTTCATTATTAACACGGTACAATGTTCGTTTCAAATAAATTTTTCCAAGGTACCTCTGGACTAAAAACTACCTCTTCTTTGTTTGCTGGTCCGTTTCCCATTCGCGCGATTCCAATGGAGGGGTAAATTCTAAATAAGGGTTTTTTCTGATCTTTCATTTCTTTTAGTTTAATTGTGCCTAAAAACGGCTATAGCTTATAAAAGTTGAACCGCGTTGTTCAAGTGCTTGTGAATATCATCTTCTTGAGTTAGACTCATAGCCAATAAATGTTCCCACTAAAATTGTTTATTTCGTAGGTATAAATACGTGATTTTTTTTAGCGTATTTATACCTATTTGTAAAGTAAATAGAACTGGAAAAAAATTGAAACCAGGGTGGAGAGGAGTGGAAGCCTCGTTTTGAACAGCGGGTAAGCCCGAAGTTACTTCCTGCACCAAAGCAATAAAATTAGTTGGGCCAACGGACCCACTTCATTTTGATCGCTAAGTGTTGGGTGCAGTTTTATTTTTTTAACAATCTGTTGTTCCAATAATAACTATTACTCCATCTTTTTTCCATGCTGTATTGATGTGTTAATTTTTGTAAGTAAGATCTTGCCCCGTTTTCTATTACATAATGATAGCTTATAAAAGCATCTTCCTCATGGTGTAGTTTACTTGCTATGGCATGTGCTCCATAGTATCCTGATGCCAATGCAGAGGTGATTCCATAAGAAGAAATGGGATCATATGAAAAAGCAGCGTCTCCCACAGCTAACCAATTTTCACCGTAGGGTTTTTCAAGATAGCTTGTGCCACTTGTCATCCGTTTATTTTCAAAAAGCTCTTTCTCTGTTGGTTGAATGATCTTTTGTATTTGTTGCGTTGTATGAAGTTCATTTTTTAAAAAAGGTAGGATTTCATCCTTTTTAGGAATCAACTCTTTTAGTGTAAAAAACATGCAATTTATTTTATTGTTTGAAGATGGGGACAGATACCACCATCCATTCTCTGTAGCTTCTATCCAAATTTGACGAGGAATTTTATGGGTTAGTTGATGCCAAAAGGAAAAAGTAACTTGCGCGTCTAATTCTTTTTTTTTGATTCCTAGATGACGGCATATGGACGCTTTTCGACCCGTAGCATCTACAATATACTGTCCTTGCAGGTGTTTTTTTATTGAGCTGTTTTGAATACTTACTTCAAGTTGACCTCCTTTTTGCTCTATTTTTTTTATTTGATAGCCACTATAAAATGGCGTTTGGTTGTTTTGTACAAGCTGCCTCAGTTGGTTCTCAAAATGTAATCGATCTAATAAATAACCATGACCGTGTTTGTTTTCTAAAAATTCCTTTTGCTCTAACGTATTTGTTCCCCAAATACTTTTGTTCCCGTAATATGGAATGTGGTGTTTACTATCAAGTAGTTCTAGAATGCCTAATTGTTTAAACAAGGGTTTTGAATTAGGAGGTAAGGCATCTCCTGATTTATGAACCGCAGATTTATTGGCATCTATGAGACAATGAGAAATGCCATAAGCTGATAAGGTTAAAGAGGTAGCAAGCCCCGAAGGGCCTGCTCCTGCTATAATTACATCATACTTTTGTTCTTTCATTTCGTAAGACTTACTTTTGGTCACGTCCATATGTTGTATGGTCAGTAGCTGTTCTGTTTAATTTAGGTTTAATAGATTTTTTAAAATACTGAGTAGCTGATTCTGTTTTGTTTTCGGCTCGTTTAATCGCTTCCAAGATAGTTTCTTCCGCATATTCTACCTGATAAAAACTGGGGTCTTCTTCAGGTAAGGGTCTTCCAGACTCTATCCATGCCACCTTAGGCAACAAACCAGAGCTATCCTCTATATTCTCTAAATGTTTTGTAACAATTCCTAAGTTGTGCCATTTATCTACCATGTTGTTGATTTTAACCAAGTACTGTGTTCCCAAATCCCTTAGCCAGTCTTGTCTGTAATCAAAATGTTTTAGTCTTTGACCAATGTTTACATTCACATCATTTAGTCTTTCAAAACTATCCTCGCTTAATACTTGATTCGGTACACGTGCAGCCCAGAAAGAAGGAATAGGAAGATAGGTAGAAGGGTTGTAGCCAGATAAACAACTTGCTTCATCTGTTTGCCAAGGCACCCCTAACCATCTTGTTAAAGATCCTGGGCCACTTTTAGATAAAGGACCCTTTTCACTTAGTGCGATTTGAGGAGAAAGTAATGGTCCAAAATTTAAAACAGTATTTTTGCCTTTCTCTACCACATTTAATCGATAAGGAGCTTTCCACATTTGTTTTACGCGCATTGGCCATGTTAGCTCTATACCCGGATGAAAAGGACCTCCTAAACATTCTTCTAGTGGTGCTTGATTGAGCGAATCTATTTGTTCTTCTAAGGTAAGATCTTCAAAAACTTTTTTCGTTTCTAATTCTCCTGTAGTGAAATTTCCTTTCGACCATTTCTTTAGTCTATTGTATTGTGTTTGCGTAATAGGTAGGTCTACAATGGGAAGATCTTTGTATTCTCCAAAACCATCACCATAAAAAGGAGGTACTTGATGAGGTTTAAATATTTTGGAACTAGGATCTCTAAACCATGCAAATACTTTTTCTCGAATTTCTTTAGCATCCGCTCCTGGGTTTTCCAACAGTTTTAAAAAAGTATGATTGGTGAAATCTGAAGGAGAATTATGACCGAAAAGCATTGAAAAGCCTTCGTTTACCCATTGTGTATTCGTCATTCTTTCTAAGATAGGGAAGATGTGCTGATAAAAAACAACTCCTTTGGCAGCTGAATCAGGATAGTCCATTTCTCTAATAAAAAGATCTTGAACAACATCATTCATAGTAACAACCCCAAAAAGACCAGGCCCAAAATTTGGCGGTGTTACAGCAACCATAGCAGGATTGGCTTCTAATAATTGTCCATCTATTTCTACAGTTGCACGTATAACTCCATCACAAGTATCATCATGCCAGCCTTCATTATTTGCAAAGGTCGTTGCTGGTTCATTATCTTTAGACTCGGATTCTCCATTACCTGGAATAAAAATCAATCTTCCTTTGTTGTCTGTTTCTACGCTTCCAAGGTTTACTTTTTTTCCATAGAACTCTCCGTCGTCAAAACGATTAGAACAATCTTCTACATTTTCACCATTGATTTCAATAGGTGCAGGTTTAATGGCTAATTGCTCCCTTTCTGTTATGGTTCTATTTCTAGGTTGAGATGGAATGCCAGCTTGTGGAAGATCTAATGCATTGTTAAATTCATACCATGCTGATTTTACATTTGCAACATGTACATGCCAGTTAATTTTTGAATTCTTACTTGTGATTTCTCCTAATGCATTTCCGTATTTATCAAAAGCATACACTTTAAATTTTACCGCTTGCTTTTTAATGCACCCTTTAGCATCTTTATAACCATCTTTTGTCTCAGGCTCTACACCTGGTATTTCGGATGCTAAGAAGTATTTTTTAGAGTTTCCTATTCTAGCGATTCCTATAGGAGGAAATATAGCTATATTATCAATTTTAGATTTGTCCATTCGTGTTTTCTTTTTTTGATTAAAAGTTAAGTGTTCATTATTTCTAGTGCCTACAACAACCGACTATAGCTTACACAAGTTTTACCGCGCTCTTGAAGCTCTTGTAAATATCATGTTCTTGAGTTACACTCTTGAGTGATAAAAGTATCCACTAAAATTGTTTATTCCGTAGGTATAAATACGTGATTTTTTTGAGTATTTATACCTGTTTGTAAAGTAAAAAGAATTGGGGGTAAAATCAGGATGAACAGGAGTAGAAGTGAGAGTCTCTTTTTATACAGGGGTTAAGTAGCGATTCTCTATAGGTTAAGATCTAAATTGCTCCGTGAAACAAAGCCATACCATTAGTGGGGTCCACGGACCCACTTTATTTTGATCGCTAAGTGTTGGCAATAGTATTTTATAACCATAAAATTTTAGGTTTCAATATTTCTTGGCCACTGATATAATTGTGCAGCTTCTGGAGTTTCATATGCTGCCATAAAAAGGGTCATAAACTCACGTAATTCTATAAGTGCAGCGTTTCGAGGTTCTTTAGGATTATCTCCCCAAATTAATTCGGTTTCATTACCCGCAATTGGTAAATAAGGCACATAGGGAGCAGAAAACACAAAGGTAAATAAGAAGGTAATCATTTCGCCAATACTACCTGTATTTGGCAAGTAGGTAAGTAAATCAGTTGTAGACAAGTCATTTGTCGGTAAAGGGATATCAGTCCTTTGTAAACAAGGGGGTGAGTTTGGGACAAAAGATAGCACAGGATTAGCAGTAGAGTTTAAACGAGATGCGCCGTGTGCTGTAAGCCTGAAGAGTAAACTTGTTAAAGTTCTAATTAAATTTTGATAACTATCAGGGGTTGGAATTCCTGCTATATTTCCATCATCAGGATCAGAAGAGGCAGCAATCCATGCTTGTAGCTCTTTGTCTTCAACGATTTCATTTTCAGTAGTGTACGTTTGCTTTACAAAAACGGTAACGTACTTTTCTACGGCGGTATAAATTGATAATAATTCACCAGCAATAGGAAATTGATCCCAATCGGTTTTATCTGTAAAATCTTCTATCTTTATCCCATTGTTTTTAAGCGTGGTAGTAGGATCGTCTTGTAAAAAAGTTCTTCCTTTTGCAAAATCATCCGTCATTTTGACAAACTGTTCGGCACTATCTACAGAAGTAGGTGGTGCTATATTTTTCCAAAGTAATAACAAGGTATTGTTAAACGGAATGATAAAATCGCTATGCGGATCCATAAATATTCTAACTGGATGTGTCTCTTCCATAGAATTGTTTAAGGTCATCAGCATTGCAGCAGAAACAATATGCCAATGATATACATGCCCCATCCAAATTCCATATAGAGTAATAGAAGTTTTAGCTGCCATTAAAGCATATAACCAACTACCTTTTGTACAACTACCAAAAGAATAAATAGTAGTATCTGTGTTGTTAGAATGCACCAATGCAACAACAATAGGCTGCAAAGATTTATCTGGGTTTTGCGCTAATAAAGTTAAGGTTGCAGGTGTATACCTGGGGGCCTTTTCTTTCACATTACTTACGGGTAATGAAGCATACATTCGTAAATCTATAGCGAATAAGGACCCATTTTTTAGCAGTTTTTCAAATTCTGGAGTCCATGCACTTCCTAAAAGGGCTTTGTAATCCTTTATTTTGGAAGGATCATTTACTTTTTCTAGAATAAGTAAATTATAAGCAAAACCGTGTTTTGCAATAGTTGGCCAAAATGCTTTATTTGCAATTTCCATATTGGTCATCGTTTCGACCATTTCTGGCTGAAATTTTTGAGCCCGTTTATATACACCACCAAAGGTGGTCCAAGACATCGCAAATTGATCAGGCTTGGTAAGTGATAGTAATGTAATAGGATCTAAAGCTTCACTTGTATTTAAGTTTTTACTTGCACTTAATCTGCTTTTTAATTTAGAACTTGCTAGTTCTACAGAATCAGAGGATTCTTCTAACTCTTTTTTAAGCGATTGACGTGCGGACTCATTAGCAGCCTCTGCATCTTTACCTCTTCCGTATAGGTATGAATAGCCGTTCTCATTAAAGGTATCAATTTGATAAAAATTATTCATACCCCATTTTGCCTGCGTAGTAGCGTTAGTTCTTAGGCCTAATTTCAAAAGTGTTCCGGGAATTTTCCCTAACTGAAATGGCACGGCAGGTATATTCGTATACCCGAGTATTCTTAATGGAAGTTTTGGAATGGTTGAACCATATTCTTTACGACGTTTCAAATAATAATAAATGGTAACCGGAACAATTAGTAAGAATGAGCCAATTAGTAATATAGTTGTTATGTTCATAGTTTTGATTTTACGTTTTTTTTGGATTGTTTCTCTAATAAAATAAGTATTACCAACAACCGGCTATATGTCTTAAAAAGTGTAACCGCGTTGCTGAAGTACTTGTGAATTTCATGTTCTTAAGTTGCACTCAATACCAATCAAATGTCGCCACTAATATTCTTTATTTCATCCGTATAAATACTTTTTTTTAGGGTATTTATACCTATTTCTAAAGTGAAAGGAACTGGGGGGGATTTTAATACCAAGGTGGATAGGGGTAGAAGTGGGAGTCTTCGCTTTGGAGGTATTATCTTTTGTTAGCCACCACAGTACCAAGCGGAAGTCCCATTTTTATTTATTGTTCACCTGCTCATAACAACGGAGGGCTTTCGGTTGGTGCGGCAAATGGGGAGTTTTCGCCGCTTCTTTTCTTCTTCAAATTTGGAGTGCAAACTGTGTGGCAATAGGTGGTTTGGCCATCAGAGGTTAAACAAAGCTTTGCAAATATTAACTCGGGATATCAAGATGTAGTAGATCTCGATTTGAAGAGTTTCTTTGATGAAATAGAACATTATGGATTGGTACAGTTGATCAGCAATAAGGTAAAGTATAGAGCCAAGATGAAGTTATTCCGTTTATTTTTAAGTGCATACTTAAAATAACTGTTGCCAGAGCAAAAATGAAAAAGAAAGGGAATACTCGTTTATTCGATGACTACAAGACATCAAAACGTATCATTAACGAACCGCCAAGTACGAACACCTTACACTTGCTATATAGCTCAGGTAATTTATAAGATTTACTCTTTGAGATTTTGTCTTTGATTTATGTTTGGAAGAGTTTGAATCTTTAATGTGTCTGAAGGAATGGTTTCTTTTGTCCAAAATTCGGTTTTGAAATTGTTTATCACTAAAGTTTGCGTTGCTCCTCCAGTATTCCAATAAACTGCCTCACTCGGTAAATGGTATTGAACAGTAGGAGCGACATGGGATTGAAAAACCACATTATCAGCTAAAGCATGGATTCTGTAGACTAAATAAATTCCTGCATTACTCGTTAATGGTAAAGCCAATTCTTGTTCAATCCTACTTGGTTTCATCTTTAAACGCTTGAATTCCTTTGGTGTGATGTAATAAGGGGACTCGCTAGAAATATCATCTCCAACTTTCACTATTTTTATAAGGTACTCCCCTTTATTCACCTTCGCTTTTTGTGGATAATTACTACCAGAACAAATTATGGAAGGTAAGTATTCTTTGGCGGTGTCTAAATTTTTGTAAAGATTTACCATGCCCAAATAATTTAAAGAGTCTTTAGTTTTGAACCCTTCATAGGTCACACCAACTGGGCAAAACTTTGTTTTAGACCACACAGAACTAGTAGAGGAAACCTTATTTCCTGGTGCACATACAGCTAACCAACGATTCCAAAATTCGATCCTTTCTAAACGACAATTTGTGCATTCGGAAGAGTTGGTTAACGAAAGTTTTGTAGAAGCACAACTGGTTAAGAAGACTAAACAGATAATAAGAGTGACATTTTTCATTTTGGTAATATTTTTAAATTTTTTAAAATTCTCTTACAAGGTTAATAACCCCATATTAGGTTTATTGTTGATTTACATTTTTAAACGTGAATTTTGAAGCGGTAAATCGCTGTAGCTTACAATTGTACATAACAACCGGCTGTATGTCATAAAAAGGGTAACCATGTTGTTGAAGTACTTGTAAATATCATGTTCTTAAGTTGCATTCAATAGCAAACAAATGTAGCCACTAAAATTCTTTATTTCGTAGGTATAAATACGTATTTATTTTTTAGGGTGTTTATACCTATGAACAAAGTATATGGAACTGGAAAAAAATCTGAAACCAGGGGGAACAGCTGTGGAAGTGGAAGTACTCGCTTTGGAGGACTCCTTTTTTGTTTTGTTGACCACCACAGTAGCTAGCGGAAGTCCCATTTTTATTTATTATTCACCTGCTCATAACAACGTAGGGCTTTGGGCTGTTGCTTTAAATGGGAAGTTTTTGCTGTTGCTGCTTTTTCAAATTTGGGCGTAAAAGCGACTTGGCAATTGGTCTATTGATGCCTTCTCCATCTGTTTTTTGTGTGAAGGGATTTGTTAACCTCTTATTTTGAGTTGGATTATTGGCAATCTGAAGAGTTAGTTGCTGGCGAACGTTATTCTATTTTGGAATTGAAATCAATTAGAAAGTTATTAAGCGCTGATTCATTGTCATTTAACTCACACCATTTTTCACATATTTTACTAAATAAATAAGCGTATGGAATGTCAAGTTCTTTAGCTAAAACCTCAAGATAGTTGTGGCGATCACCTCCAATGACTGTTTCTAAAGCATCGTTTAGTTTTGTAATATTCAAGGTAAAGTATGAAGCAAGAACATCTTTGTCTAACTTCTCTATAAATTTAATAATGATTTCTTCAGGCGATAGAGAAGTAGGTAAATAGGTCCATAATGCTGTTTCAGGAAGTTTAAGATCCCTGGAGTTGCAGTCGCCATCAAAAACACCAATAATTCTAAATCCTTCAATAAGACTAGGAAGTCTTTTCAAATCTGAAATGATATCCCCTTCAGAACCAGAATGATGATAATAAAAGCGATCGGGCACAAACTCTTTTGAAAACTTAATAATTGTTTTAAAAAACAATATCGCTGCGGAATCTTCAAATAATAAAAGACCTACTTTAGGTGCTGCCAATCCTATTGTCTGTAAATGTTCAAATTTATCTGAAGCAATTCGAGACGTTAATTTAGTATCTATTTTTTGAAAGATCAGTATATGATTTCTGGGGACTCTTTTTAAGAGATGTTCTGAATGAGTTGATAAAATACATGAAACACCGTACTCACTTATTGACTTGGCTAGAATGTTGGCTAATTTTTCTTGAGCAAGAGGGGGTAAAAAGCTTTCAGGTTCTTCAACTAGGAGTAGTTTATGTCCATCAAATTTATGGATATAATTGACTAACCAAAAAAAATAAAAAAGAGATAATTCCCCTAAACCCATATTACGAGAGTCATAGTTTGAGGAACTTGTATTCACCTTGAAATAAGGGAAACTAGAGAATGTTTCAAATTCATCCTCTATTACCACAAGAGATACTTCAGTGTAAATATTTCCGGTCAAATAGTTTATTATTTTTAATTCTTCCGATGTGAATTTTTTCACTTGGTACCCTTCAAGCAATTCATGGAAGTTGTCCTGATCCAAAAGCATTTGCTGAAGCGAAGGAATTGTAGAACAAGGATCAAAAAGAAAAGAAGTGATTGGATCCACAATATTCTCGGAAATTTTACTGCCTATACTGGTCGTAAAACCGGCTATATTTCCTTCCCTATTGACATTAATTTGTACTTCACCTTCCTGAATCGTATTTATTTTAAAAATGTCTCGATTACTCCCTTCAGAATGAAAAGCGTTATGTATCGATCTAATAAAAGTACTTTTACCAATGCCATTCTTACCTACAATACATGTAAGTCCATTAGAAAATACAGCTTCGAAATCACCAAATAGATGGTTTCCTGTATAGGATATGTTCTCTAAGGATAGCTTGTATTTTCTTTTGAAAAGACGTCTCCAGTGCTCATCAATTCTTTCTTTTCTCAAATCTATCATACGATATCTTCCCAATTAGTTGTAGAAATAATGGCTAACAAATCCTTTTCATTAACAATCGATTGGTTCCCTAAATAAACAAAACTTAAGTTTGTTTTCTTTAACGTTAATTCGGATTCTAGGATATGGGGAGCGTCTAAAATATATAAATTCCAAAGAATAAAGTCCCGCAACTTTACGGAGCTTGCATCTGAGACTCTTGAACTTGACCTGTCAATGAAAACATCTAAAATGAATTGAATGAATGAGGATGTAAACCCTTTGGGAACGAATTCTGAAAGAAGTGATGAATCAGTTGCAAGGGATTTCATTTTCTCGAATTTGTAAAAGAAATTATTTACAGATTTTTGACTAACTTCAAATTTTGAACGCAATTGAAAATAAAATAAGAACCAACTATATAGTGTAGCTTTATTCAACTTTAATTTTTCAGGAGTATTTTTTATGGTTTCATTGAAACTTCTCACTACATTTTCAAATTGATTCGTGAATTGAACGTTAAATCCTTTTGAATCTCGATATCTTGAAGTAACAAGGTTTGAACTCATTTTTGTTGAAAGCCTTCCTGATTCAATGGTGATCAAACACTTTGCAATTACATCATCATATGCCATGCGTGAATTGGAGAATCCGATGGATTGCGTGTTGAAGTTAAATCCTAATAGAAGATCAACAATAGTCTTTATTTGTTGCCTCGCTTCACCAAAATAGGCATTTCGTTGTTCTGCAGAAGTCAAGTTTGTAGGCTGATTTAATCTGTAAAAAAGTTCTCCAGGTTCTCCAATTTCGTAATCAGAGACGGTTAAAATTCTTATGGTGAAGTCTTTAATGTTTCCTTTTAAAATTGGATTAAGATCGTTAAAAAAACAACCATCAAGACCCTTTATCGTTGCATCGGCTGGTTCTTGATTTCCTAGTATTGGAAATTCATTTCTAAAAAAATCCCTAATAGCAGCAAGTCTTTGTTGACCGTCAAGCACTTCCTGCTTGTTGGAGTTTGGAACTTGTATCACATGAATCGGGGGAATATGCCAACGTCTAAGAATACTGTCAATAAGCCGTTGTTTTTTTTCCTTATCCCACACTTCTCCTCTTTGAAAATTGGGTTGCAAGTCAAGTTTTCCTTCTTCAATTTTTCTAATTATAGTTGCGATATCAGGATCAGAAGGTGTTAAATTCATTTTTATTTTTTACTAGTTGTATGCTTAGATGTTCGCCAACAACTGGCTATATCTCACAAATTTGTAGGAGC
The DNA here is from genome assembly GCA_034112225.1 of Flavobacteriales bacterium. Taxonomy (GTDB): domain Bacteria; phylum Bacteroidota; class Bacteroidia; order Flavobacteriales_E; family Vicingaceae. Next base: position 16,935 of record JAWUVT010000066.1, read on the forward strand.
GTTGTTGAAGTCCTTTTGAATAATTTCAACCGGACCAATAACTGATTTCAACAGTTGTTCTCCAAATCCATTACTGTTTTTTATTCTTTTGTCATTACCAAAACGATTTGGATGATCTCCGGTTACTATTCTATCGCATAATCCACCCTTTCTAATTTTTACAGTTCCCTATTTATTCCCTTGTCCACTTGAGCCGATGTAAAGCCGCTTTTTATCTTTTTAGCTACTGTCAAAAATGAATGAAACACCACCCATATAGCTTGGAGCGCTCTCTTTTCTACTCTTGCCTTAACTACCCAATTACCAACAGCTGAAGGTTTACTACAATTGTTGCCGTTGAGCTTGGGTAAAAAAAAATAAAAACCATCAAATGGGTTTTTATTTTTGGTGCAAAACCTCCACAGTTGTGACCTAACAAATATAGACACTAAAAACTTTTATTACGTAAGTATAAACACCTAATTTTTATATTTTTTTTACTTGTTTACAAGGTTATGGGAGAGGGGAAATAGGCAAATAGGGAAGAGGCAAAAGGCAAAAGGCAAAAGGCAAAAGGAAAAAGGCATAAGGGAAGAGGGAAGAGGGAAAAGGGAAGAGGGGAGAAGGAAGAGATTGCTGAGCTGGGAAAAGGCTACTCGGGAATTCGACTATTGTTGGCGTGGGTTT
>JAWUVT010000067.1:0-12339 GCA_034112225.1 Flavobacteriales bacterium
CAAAACTGCAAGTATAAAATGTTGTATCAAATTTTTTCGCATAACGCTATCAGTAATTTTATCCTTTGAAATTGGCTGCAAAAGTAATTATAAATAATAGTTCGTACCGTCTTTTTTGCACTTTATTTTTCGTCTAAAATTTACTTTTTTATATAGACTTCTCTTTAAACCCTTTTTAGAGTTGAGGTGGTAGCTGTTTTACTGAAATTGACTCCAGTAAAAAATATAAAAATAATTGAAATGGTTTTGTCTTTTATGAAATCAACTGAAAATTGAGGCAGGTTAAACAGGTTCTAATTCAGCCTATTAACTCTTTTATTAATTCTCATTTAACAGTCGAGTTAAAAAGTAGGTTTCAATAATTAAAGAAATTGCATAAGGAATAAAAAAGGTGCTAAATTCCAGCTTTTGTATTTCTCCGTCTGCATTGTATTCTGGATAAAAAAACAGGAAAAAGACACCGAATTTGATAAAGCTACCGATCATAAAGATAAAGCCCAGATTAGCTTCCTGTTTTTTTCTGAGGAAGTACAACCCGATGTAGATTGTAACAGCAAGTAAGGTATTGATGATATAGGAAAGAACGATCTTGTTCTCAAGGAGCGGAAGCTCTAGTCGGTCGAGTATGAAAAAATGAATTCCAGCTGTAAGAATTAGGAATGAAAATAAAAAAGTAAGATAATTAAGGAGAGGGTTATTGGTCTGGTTTTTCATTAATTTTGTTGAGCTGCTTGAGTACTACATACAGTGAAATGCCAACCCCTAAGAGCGTAAAAAGCATTGTAAACCATTTTTTATTACTAGGATATTCTAGATCTAGGTACTTCCCTAAGTAGGCACCTGCAAAAATGGTAATTCCCATTTGTGCAGCAATACCGGTAAAAACAGCGGCGCTTTTAAGCGAACTGTTCGGCTTTTCCTTTGACGGTTTGTTTTTTTGACTCATTGTTAATCCCTTTTACAGCAGCACCCATATTACAAGATCCCGTAAAGTTAGCGCCTGGTTCAATGGATAATTTATTGGTGTTAATATCACTACTGATATTTGCAGTAGCGTTTAATTGAAGCAATTCTTTAACCGTTAATGTAGCTTTAATCGTTCCAGAAATATCTGCGTTTTTACACGTGACTTGGCCTTCAATAATTCCGCTTTCACCAACAACAACTTTCCCCTCAGAAATAAGTGTTCCATTTAATGTTCCGTCAATTCTAATGTCTCCAGAACAAGTTACATCACCAGAAATTTCAGTTCCTTTTCTAATAATATTTATAGCCGGACTTTCTACTTCGTTGTTTCTTGCCATTTTATTTGCGTTTTTCTTAAACATCAGATTTAATTATATTCAGCACAAAAATAGACATTTAAAGATTAAGCTTAAATTTCAAAATTTGTAGCAAAGAATTTAAGATAACCTTCCATGTCTTTGTTTTTATAAAATAAAACAAAATTATCCTTTGAAATAAGGAAGTATTGGTAGCCTTTATCATTTAATTCTATGAGGTTATCTTTGTTTAAGGTAAATGATTTGTAGTAGTCAATAGCCGCATCATATCCTTTGATTGGTTTGATGATAATCAATTGATTTTGTTTATTAATAAAGATATTACTGACATTAAATGTTTGGTCGCTGTAGTATTTTGAGTTAAAATTAGAGGCATCAACTTTGTACTTGTTTGTTTTTTTATCTGTTGCAGGGACTACAACGATTAATTGGAATTCATCATCAAAAATATGTTGATAAGGAATTGAAGTCTCTATTGCTTTAGGAGTTTCCTTAATTCCGTTTTTAATGAGGGCTAAAATCCGTGTAGCTTCTTCACTTACTTCTGATTCTGGATGTTTCACAATGACTTTTTTTAAGGCAATTACGAAGGTGTCAATCGTGTTGGTATGGCCTATGGACATAGCGGCTAAGAAGTCAAAATGATCTTGTAAATGATTGTCTGCAAAGATGGATTTTGCTTTAGAGCATCGGGTAATCACATTGTCGTATCTATGGTCTCTATACATTTTATAAACAATACTATAATAATTGTCTACACGTTTTCTGTTTTCTCTGGTTACTTTATTGTAAGAAGGATCTTCAATTATTTTGGCATATTCACTTTCTGGATAATTGTTGAGGATAAGATCTCGATATTTTTTTTTCATGGGATCATTGTCAATCAATAAACTAATTCGATATAAATTATACCATGAAGGAAGTAGGTATTTACAAGTGTCATATCTCGTTATTAAATCTACAAAAGCAGTGGTCGATTTTTTATAATCTTGAAAATCTTCTCGATAAATATTTCCTAAAGCATAAAGTGCTTCAATAACTTTGTTGTGAGAAGTGTTCATCTTCTTTTGCGTTAGCGGAATAAATTTCAAGTAGTATTCAGGGGTAGTTTTCTCCGCGACGAGATTGGTAGCGCTATCTAATTTACTGGTATCAGTAACATCGTTTAACTCTTCTTCAAAAGTGGCTACAGTTTCCTTATTGCTTCTTCTCCAATTATCTTCCAGCTTTCGGGTTCCCCAATTCTTTTTAAAATCAGTAAAACCAAAACCCAGCGTAGTATTGTTGTAGAAATACCATTTTCCGGAGTTGGGTTGGTTGTCTGCAAACCCATTACTGTTATCTAAGAGGTTGTTTTCATCACCAGTTTCTAGTCCTGTGTTTTTCTTTTCTTCATCAGAAATCGCTTTTTGAATTAATTCTGCTATAATTTTGTCTCGATACGTTTCATCATTGGCTAATTTTTGAAGACTGTCTTGCTCCTCAACAATAAAAATGTTTTTAACCAAGCGATTTAAGGCCTGACTTCTGTTAAATATCGTTTCATACCTGTCGTAGTCTTCAGGCAAAACCGTTAAGCAACTGTCATAATAAGCTTTTGACTCCACGTAAAGTGGTTTCTTGTAAAACAGTTCTGCTAATCGTAAATACGAAAGAGATTTTTGTTTGTCATTGGCAACACTTAAGGCTGCTGATTGCTGAAGGTGTTCGATTCCTAAAGGTTCGTTTTTTTCTTTGAAAGCGATGTCAGCTAAAGCATAATGAATTTGATCTAAAAATTCAGTATTCTTTTTGTCTTTAACCATTTTAGATAACATCTTTTTGATGTTGTTTTTTTCACCAGAACTCGGATCAAATGATAATGCTCTACTAATTTTAGCATTAAACATCATGTCATAACTCGGTTTTAATTTGATGACCTCAGAAAATAATTGGGAGGCCTTACCATATTCTTTTTGCTTAAGCCATAGTTGCGCTAACACATAGTTAAACCTTCTTTTGGTTTCTCTGCCTTTGGTACTGGTTAATGCTTTAGTTAAACGCGTAATCGCATCTTCATAATTATTTTTTTTGATGTAAAACTCCGCAAGTAAAGCATTGTAGTCACTTGAATATTGTTCTGGAGCACCTTGGTCTTCAATTAAGGTTAAATACGATTCCGCCTTATTGAGATTTCCCATAGAAATATGAGTTCTTGCGAGCCAAATTAAGGCTTCGTATTTCACGTCCTCATTTTTAAATGATTTGGCAATGAATTCAAAAACTTCCTCTCCAACAAAATATTCTTGTTTGTAAAAACGAGCTTTACCCATTAAGAGGTAACTTTTATCAATCCATCTGTTGTACTCCTTTTTCTTGATGTACATGGAGTGTCTGTCAATTACATCTGAGGTTTTTTCTATGATTTTATCCATATCAGGATACAACCCTTTGGACTGTTCTTCCGTAGGATAAATAAATAAAGGGATTATTTCAGAAAAATCATCGTTATGCTGACTGTAAATACTTTGTTTTGTCGCTTTAAATATTTCACGCGCATTAAAGTATCCATTGTAATGAGTCACCGTGTTGTGGTAGGCTCTATGCGTAAATCCTGGCCGTTTTTTAGAGCAGCCGGCTACTATTAGTGCAATAAATGCAAAAACGATTAAATGGATATTTATGTTCTTTTTCAAGCTAATGTTCAGCGCTAATAAACTAAAGTTTTCTTTATTTATTATATAATCTGCTAAAATACTTAAACCTTGTAAAATAAGAGAGTAAAAATTAGGGTTTACTTTGGATTCTCATTCTATTTATTGAATCGGTATATTTGCAGTAATTATTATGGTAGATTTTAAAAACAAACCCAAGAAGTTTCAACGCTTAAAACATAAGTATCGCTTGGTAATTTTCAACGACGATACTTTTGAAGAAAAAGTTTCTTTAAGGCTCTCTCAATTAAATGTATTTGTTATTCTTGGAATTAGTTCTTTGCTGCTCATCTTACTTGTTATCTTGCTAATTGCGTTTACCCCTTTAAAAGAGTTTATTCCTGGTTATGCCAATGTTAATATTAGAAAACAAGGCGTTGAGAATTTCTTAAAAAGTGATTCTATTCAAGTGGCTATGTCTCAAAACAATAGATACTTAGATAATATTAAAAACATTATTCAAGGAGAGTTGAAAGAATTGGATAATGAGTTTGTTATTGATTCGATGGCGAGTTATGATGGAATTAAAAATGAACCTATTGAGGAGGATTCAGTTTTAAGAGCTATGATTGAAACTGAGGAGAAGTACAACCTCTTTAATCAGGCTGGTAGCACCCCCGGTAATATTAGTAGTTTTATTTTTTTACAACCTTTAAAAGGAATTGTTACGAATCGCTTTAACTTTAAAGAACAACATTTTGGTATTGATATCGTATCTCCAAAAAATGAAGCCATTAAGGCAACATTAGACGGTACTGTTATTTTTGCAGAATGGACTGTAGAAACAGGTCATGTAATACAGTTGCAACACCATGATAATATTGTATCTATTTATAAGCACAATTCAGTATTGCATAAAAAAGTAGGTGACCATGTTAAGGCAGGAGAAGTCATTGCAATTGTTGGGAATTCTGGAGAGTTATCTACCGGTCCTCATTTACATTTTGAGTTATGGTATAATGGTATTGCTATTAACCCTGAGGGTTATATGGCCTTTTAGGATTTGTTTTTGAATAAACAGCTAGGCTAATATAGTTGCCGTTTTTAATTTCACAATTTATTTTTGTTCCTTCATGTTTAAAGCCAGTTTTAGCCATGGCTTTTTTACAATTCATATTCTTTGTTTCAACAAAACCTTCAATTCTTTGAAGATTTAACGTTGTAAACCCATAATTACAGAGTAAAGGAAATACTTTTTTTAGGATTCCTTTTCCCCAATGTTCTGGTAGCAACCAAAAACCAATTTCTGCTTTTTGATTTGCTTTATCTAAGTCATTAAATCCACCCGCGCCATAAAAAGTGGTTTCATCTTTCGAATAAATTGCCCACCAAATTCCAGTTTTATGTTTTTCTAAATCTGCAAACCAAGTGAGTTGTTCTTTGGTTTCTTCTAAGCTATTAAAACTTATTCCGTAATACTTAATAACATCAGGATTCGACAAGCCTCTAAAAACATTTTCCAAATCATTCGCTGTAAATTGTTTTAAAATGAACGATTCAGTGTGAATAGTAGGGAATTGATCTTTCAAATTACTTGGGGGCTTTTTGAAGCAGGTATACTGCTAAAGCACCAAATACGATGTTTGGAATCCAAACGGCAACAATAGGGGCCACTCCAGAGTTTAGCGCAAAAGTGGAGGAAATTTGCATGAATAGGATGTAGGAAAAACTAATCATTAAGCCGATACCAATGTGTAATCCAATACCACCCCTCACTTTTCTACTGGATACAGAAACGCCAATCAGGGTAAGTATAATGGTGGCAAAAGGGTAGGAGCTTCGTTGTTGTCTTTCCAGTTCAAAATTGACTATCTGCTGAGAACCTTTAAAGGTCTGTTCTTCAATATAATCATTCAATTCAAAGAAATTCATTGTCGTCACATAATTGTTTCTCCGTTTAAATTCTTCGGGCCTTAAATTAATCAGGGTATCTTTTTTAATTCCTTTCTTAATGGTTTCTTCTAGTCCGTCAATATACCGTTCTGTATAATTGGTAATGCTCCATTTATTGGTTAAGGAATCCCATTTTACATTATCAGATAATAATTTGTATTCTAATTCACCACTTTCATTAAAACGCTCAATAGAAAAGTTGTTTCCCAAGTTTAAGTCCACTACAAAGTTGGACATATAAATAAAGGTACGCTCATCAATTTTCATGTGAATATTCTGCGTGTAGTTGGTCAGCTTGTTCCGATAATAGAGTTCCTCAAAAGCGATTCTTTTTTTGTTTGCGTCTGGTATTAAAAAGTTGTTAAAAAAGTAGGATAAACCTGCTAAGAAGAATGCGCAGATTAAAAAGGGCCTTAAAAGCCTTTTAAAGCTAACCCCACTAGAGAGTATCGCAACAATCTCTGAATTGCTGGCCATTTTTGAAGTGAAAAATATGACAGAAATAAAGATGAAAAGCGGACTCATCATATTGGCCAAATAAGGAATGTAGTTGAGGTAGTAATCAAATAAGATGGCCTTTATAGGGGCCTCTTTATCAATGAACTCCTCTAGCCGTTCCGATAAATCAAAAACGATGATTACACAGATAATCAATAACAAGGTAAAGAAAAATGTACTTAAAAATTTCTTAATAATGTATATGTCAATTTTTGTAAACACTTATAATCGTTCTCCCAATTGTTTCACCATTTGTTTTTTCCAATCGTAAAAAGTTCCCGCCAATATTTGTTCGCGAGCCTCGTTAACTAACCACATGTAAAAAGCTAAATTGTGTAAGGTTGCAATTTGTGCACCTAATCTTTCTTTAGAATGAATTAAATGCCTTAAGTAAGCCTTGGTATAAAAAGTATCTACGTAACTTGTCCCATCAGCATCAATAGGAGAGAAATCATCCGCCCATTTTCTGTTTTTGATGTTGATAATTCCTTTTGAAGTAAACAACATTCCATTCCTTGCATTTCTTGTAGGCATTACACAGTCAAACATGTCAATCCCTAAAGCAATGTTTTCTAATAAATTTAAGGGCGTACCCACACCCATTAAATACCTGGGTTTATCTTCAGGTAAAATGTTGGTAACTACCTCACACATTTCATACATTTCATCATCTGGCTCTCCAACCGATAACCCTCCAATCGCATTTCCTTCACGTTCAAAAGAAGCAATTTTTTCTGCCGATTGTACTCTCAAGTCTTTGTAAGTACTTCCTTGGATAATCGGAAATAAAGTTTGATTGTAATCGTATAAAGGACCTGTAGAATCAAAACGATCACAACAACGTTTTAACCAACGATGGGTCATGTGCATCGAGTTTTTTGCATAGCGATAATCACAGGGATAAGGCGTGCATTCGTCAAAAGCCATAATAATATCAGCTCCAATTTGACGTTGAACATCCATCACGTTTTCAGGCGTAAATAAATGTTTAGACCCATCAATGTGTGAAGCGAAAGTTGCTCCTTCTTCTTTAATTTTTCTTCTTCCGGATAAAGAATAGACTTGGTATCCTCCACTATCCGTTAAAATTGGACCATTCCAATTCATAAATTGATGTAAACCACCAGCTTTTTGCATGATTTCCATGCCAGGTCTTAAATAAAGATGATACGTATTTCCCAAAATAATTTGAGCTTTAACATCCTCTTTTAATTCTGGTTGGTGAACTCCCTTTACAGTACCTGCCGTTCCTACAGCCATAAAAACAGGCGTTTTTATTTCGCCATGAGCTGTTTTTAGTACTCCAGCTCTAGCTTTAGATTGAGGGTCTGTCTTTTCTAATGTAAAATCCATTAATGATATTAACTATTTGGTTTTCAAAACTTGGTCAAAGATAGTTATTTCACCCAAAGTAACCCGTTACATTTGAGAAATGGATAACAACCAATTAATAAAATTTTTAGAGTTGAACACTTGGGTGGATTACTTCGTGCTAATTTACCTAGGAAGTTTCTTGGTTCAACTTTTTTATTACCTCTTTATTTTTTCTAAACTCGCATTTTATAAACCAACAGAAAGCAGTCCAGAAACACTCCCGGTTTCTGTAATTATTTGTGCCAAAAACGAACGAGATAATTTACTGGAGTTTTTACCGGATTATTTAAATCAAGCCTATGCGAAATTTGAAATTATTGTGGTGAACGATAATTCTGTAGATGATACCGACGATGTGTTGAGAGCTTTTGCTTTGCAGTATAATAATCTAAAAATTGTTAATGTTCCGGATACAGATCGTTTTTATGGAAGTAAAAAGTTGGCATTAACTTTAGGCATTAAAGCTGCTCAGTACGAGCAAGTGCTATTAACGGATGCCGATTGTAAACCCTCTTCCCCTAACTGGATGAAGTTAATGAGTCAATACACCTCTCAAAAAGCAATTGTTTTAGGTGTTGGGACTTATGAAAAGAAAAAAGGATTGTTGAACAAATTAATCCGGTTCGAAACCTTTTATACCGCAGTACAATATTTATCATTTGCCCAAGCCAAAATGCCTTACATGGGAGTGGGTAGAAATTTAGCCTATCAATCTCAATTGTTTTTTAAGAACAAAGGTTTTGCCTCTCACCATCATATTTTATCTGGAGACGATGATTTGTTTATCAATGAGGTGGCCAATAAAAGGAACACTCAAATTGTTGTGGATGCCGATGCACATACCGTTTCTCTGGCAAACACTACTTATAAGGGGTGGTTTAGGCAAAAGAAAAGGCATTTTTTATCTGGCACACACTACAAGTTGAAACACCAGTTGGTGTTAGGGATGTTACAGTTTTCACAGTTCCTTTTTATGGCACTTTTTATTGCTTTATTCATCTTGGTAAAACCATTCTATTTAATACTTGGGGTCTTTGTGTTCAGGTACTTGGTGCAAATGCTCATTTTTAAATTATCAGCCAATAAAATAGGAGGGAAGGATTTAGTAATTTTATCGCCTTTGTATGAGCTATTTTTTATGATTTTTAATCCTATTTTAGTGCTTTCAAACCAAATCGTAAAAAAAAGTAAATGGAATTGAACGAAAACTTATCGCCAAAGGCCAAAATTGATTTTGACTTGGTTTGCAAAGCTAGGTTTGAAAAAGACGAGCGTGCTTATGCAGAGTTGATGGGTAAATATCGAGACTCTATTTATTTTATGATGCTTAAAATGGTTAAAAATACCGATGATGCGGATGATTTAACCATTGAAGCTTTTGGTAAAGCATTTAATCGTTTACACCAATATACTCCTAACTATGCATTTAGTACTTGGTTGTATCGAATTGCAACCAATAATTGCATCGATTTTATTCGAAAGAAAAAAATGGTGACGCTATCGATAGATAGAAAGATAGATGATGGTGAAGGAGGCGGAATGAGTTTTGAAATTAAATCAGAAACCTTAAACCCTGAAGAACGCTTTGTTAGAAAACAGAAAGTTAGGATCATGCGTGAAATCGTTGATCTGTTGAAACCTCGCTATAAAGAGTTAGTCATCTTGCGCTATTTTCGTGAATTCTCTTATGATGAAATTGCTAAAGAAACAGAATTGCCATTAGGAACTGTAAAAGCACAATTGTTTAGAGCAAGAGAACAACTGTATAAGTTGATGCAAAATAAAAAAGGAAAAATTTAAAATAGCTTCTTTCGTCTTTGTAAAGTTCCTTAATGCTGAACAAACTTGATGGAGAGCAGTTTCACCATAAAATCAAATCATTAATGAGTTCATCTATAAAAGATATCACGAAATATTTTCCTAACCTATCTGAAATTCAGTTGGAGCAATTTGCAATGTTAGAGCCTTTGTATAAGGACTGGAACGCACAAATTAATGTGATCTCAAGAAAAGATATTGAGGAGCTTTACATCAAACACATTTTACATTCTTTAGGAATTGCAAAGGTGATTGAATTTAAAGATGGATCTAAAATTCTGGATGTAGGCACTGGAGGAGGGTTTCCAGGGATACCATTGGCCATCTTATTTCCTAATGTTCAGTTTACATTGGTCGATTCTATTGGTAAAAAAATTAAAGTGGTAAAAGAAGTGACTGAACGATTGGGTTTAGAAAATGTAAAAGCTTTCCATCAAAGAGCAGAAGAGGTAGAAGGACAATTTGATTTTGTGGTTACTCGTGCAGTCACCAACATCAAGAAGTTTATCCCTTTTGTAAAAGGAAAGTTGATTCCTGAAACAGAAAATGACATGAAATCGGGGATCCTTTTTTTAAAAGGGGGCGATTTAACTGCTGAAATTAAAGAGAGTAAAAAACAAGTTCACCTGTATCCTTTGTCAGATTATTTTAAAGAAGAATTCTTTGAAACCAAAATGGTCGTGTATACGAGGGTGAAGAAGTAGTTTCTTGGAGGAATCGCTTTCGATGTTTCTCTTTAGTGCCGATTTTCTCAACGCTTAATAGCGTATAGGAAAGCAGTTTGGTTTTGATTTGGTTGAGCGACAACTATGTGTTGTAACCTTAGTATAGAATAGTCAGTCTTCAGAATGAAATAGATAGAATTTTGAAAAATCGTTATTTTGAGAAAATACCATAAGCGTATTTATTTCCATGTTTCTTAAATACATACGAATTAGAACCTTGTTCTTTTTGAAAAGAGAGGGGAGCCATTAGTGCTAATTTGCTTTCTTCATCCTTTTTTAAGCTGGAAGTTTTAAATTCCCCGGTTTGTAAATCTATTGCATAAACTGAAACTTTTGATTTTTTAGGATTCCCCATCATTTTTATGTCAAGACTATTTTGAGTCTCAAACATGTTTTTCGGATGATCATTAAATAGTATGTAAGCAGTAGTTAAATCTAAAAAAGTGGTAGAGCTATAAAAAGGTTTGAAATAGGTTGGGATCTGAAGATTGCGAGCAGTATATTTTTGTCTTTTAGGGATCCGTAAGGACCAGCTTAATTCTCTTGATTTTGAAATTTTTGAAGCTAAAATATCGAAATACCTTACAACTTTTTTTCCAGATTTTGAAACTCTATATGTTATATAGAACTCGCTTGTTAAGATTGTTTCACCATTATCTAGATTAAAAATGTTTAAATCAAAATACAACTTATTCTTTCCCATGTTTGATTTAATTTCAGAAACAATAGAATCTTCCAATAGTATTAAACCTTCTTGAATAATCTCTTTTGAATTCGGATCAACTTTGAAGTGTATATAGCCATCAAAAGCCCCTTTTGGCTCCTCGTAATTTGGGGCATTTTTACAATAAATGCCATAGATTGTTAATTCGTTGTTTCGATTTATATTGAGTTTAAGTTCTGTAATTACACTGTTTAGTTTTAAGTCCAAATTAGTTAGTGCGATTTCTGCTTCCCATTTTTCGTAATCATTCTTTACATCGTAAGAGACTAAAGAATTCTTAAGCCCATTTTTTTTTAGAAAGTATAGATTCCCATCGTTGTCAATTGTATAGTGTGAACCGTCATCACCTTTTTTTCCATCATAAGTGTTTTCTCGAGAAACGATTTGCTCTAATTTTTCATTTAAAAGAACGTAATTGGAAGAGGACTTGTTTTTTTCAACGTCATAAGCAACGTAATTAATTAAAATTTTTGAATGATCAGGAGAGGTGTAGGTATTAAATTTTCCATTTATAATGCTATTCTTTTTTTTTGAAGTATAAGATAAAAGATCAAGTCTATCTTCTTCAATCTCTCCTGTTTTTGGATTGAATACGGCAGCGTATAGGTTAATTTTGTTGTCTGAATTATTAAATTCAGTGATGAATAACATGATTTTATGATTTACTAAAACGACCTTTGTAACCCAATTTGTTCTCTCTTTTTTTAGCAGGTTGTACTTCTTAAAATAAAGCTGTTTTTTTGTTTTCTTATTAAATGCTTCGAATACCAAATTATAGCTATAGTTATGATTTGTATAGGTGTAAAAATTATCGTCATCTTCACCTAATAGAATTGGTAGATATACGGTAGATGAAAATGGACTTTCATTTTCACTCCCCCAGTTTATTGTTTGAGAATACATATCCAAAGAAATGTGTGTGCTCATTAAAACAAGGATTATGTATTTAATTATAGTTGCTTTTTTCATAGGTTTATTTTTTAATAAATTCGATGTTATTTTTTATAAGTCTATAGGATTCACTTTTTGATATATTTCGAGATTCTTTGTAGTCACTAAATTTTATTTCACCTGATTTCAAGTCATATAAGGTTAAAAAATAATACGAATTTGGGGGGGATTCATAGACTCCAGTGTAAATAAGATGTTTGGTTTTGTACTTGTTTAAAGTGCTTTCAATTTGATCTGAAAATAAGGGTATCATATTTTGATTTCTGTGCGAGAATCTTTCATTCATCCATTCTTTTAGTAAGGAAAGATCGTTGTAGGAATCTAAGGTCTCTGCGGATAACTTCTTAGAATTGATCAGCTTTATGTCTAAATTAAATAAT
>JAWUVT010000068.1:0-16013 GCA_034112225.1 Flavobacteriales bacterium
TGAAAGGTTCGTCAAAAGGGATGTAATCTAAATCAGCTAAAAACTTGGTCCAAAAACGAGAGTATAATAAGTGACCTGTTGCGTGTTCTGATCCACCAATGTATAAATCTACATTTTGCCAGTAGTTGACTTTGTCTTTAGCAACAAATTCATTTTCGTTTGTTGGATCCATATAACGCAAAAAGTACCAGCTACTTCCTGCCCAACCTGGCATAGTATTGTGTTCCATTCTATCTCCAGGGCAATCAACACCCCAAGCTTCTTTAGTTGCTCTTGCCAAAGGTGGCTCGCCATCTTCTGTAGGTAAATACTTATCTACAACAGGTAACTCAACTACATCATCATTTTCTAAGATGTAAGGAGTCTCTCCTTTGTAATAAACTGGGAATGGTTCTCCCCAATATCGTTGACGAGAAAATACTGCATTTCTTAATTTATATTGTGTTTTTCCTTTTCCGAAACCCTTTTGTTCAATTTCGTAAATCGCCAATTTGGTTGCTTTCTTAATCGGTAAATCGTTTAAGAAATCAGAGTTGATAATTATGGCGTTTTTTTCAGCGTAAGCTGCTTCAGAGATATCTTTGTCTTTAAATATGTTTGGGATAGGAATGTTAAAATGATTGGCAAAATCCCAATCTCTTTGATCTCCACATGGAACAGACATAACTGCTCCAGTTCCATAACTTGCTAAAACATAATCCCCAATCCAAACCGGAATTTTATCTCCAGATAATGGATGGATTGCATAGGCACCTGTAAATTCACCAGAAATGGTTTTTACATCACTCATTCGATCTCTTTCAGACTTTAAAGACGCTGCTTTTTGATACGCTTCAATTTTAGCCTTTTGAGCAGCTGTAGTAATTTTAGCCACCAATTCATGTTCAGGTGCTAGCACCATAAACGAAACTCCAAAGATGGTGTCAGGTCGAGTTGTGAAAACTTCAATCTTTTCTTCAAAATCCTCCAACTTAAAATGAACAGCTGCTCCTTGAGATTTACCAATCCAGTTTCTTTGAATGTCTTTGATAGAATCAGTCCAATCTAGCGTGTCTAACCCTTTTAATAAACGTTCGGCATAAGCGGTGATTCGCATACTCCATTGGCGCATTAATTTTTGTTCTACAGGATGTCCACCACGTTCAGAAACTCCATTTTTTATTTCATCGTTGGCCAATACTGTCCCCAATTCAGAGCACCAGTTGACCCAAGTGTCAGATAAATAGGCCAAGCGATAATTTAATAACATGGTTTGTTGTTCTTCTTCGTTCCAGTTGTTCCAATCAGAAGCAGAAAATGATTCGTCAAAATCGGTAGCCGCTTTTACATTGCTATTTCCTTCCGCCTTAAATTTTTCAATTAAGGTGTCAATTTTCTCTGCTTTATCGGTTTCGTTGTTGTACCAAGAATTAAAAATTTGTTTAAAAATCCATTGGGTCCATTTGTAATAATTCGGTTCAGAAGTTCTTACTTCCCTATCCCAATCAAAAGAAAACCCAATTTTATCCAATTGTTTTCGGTAACCTGCAATGGCATTACCATCCTTGTCGGTTCCTCCCTCAATATTTGTTTGGGTAGTCACCGCAGGGTGTTGCCCTGTTTGGATGGCATATTGTTCTGCTGGCAATCCAAAAGAATCGTAACCCATAGGGTGCAAGACATTAAATCCGCACAATCTTTTGTAACGCGCATAAACATCAGATGCAATGTATCCTAGAGGGTGTCCAACATGCAATCCTGCTCCCGAAGGGTAAGGAAACATGTCTAAGGCGTAAAATTTTGGTTTTACACTGTTGTCTTCAGCCGCAAAAGTTTTGTTGTCTGCCCAATATTTTTGCCAGTTCTTTTCAATCTCGTTAAATTGATATTGCATTGTTTTATTTTTAATTGTCATACTACGGATAGCTGAGGCATCTTTTGAATTCGTCTGTTGAATTTCAAAAAGAGTCCTCTGTTCTTTCCAACAAAAAAGTTGAAATTCAATCGGAATGACAAAGGTTGTTATTCTTGTTAAGAAATGGTCGTTTATAACGTCCATTTATAAGCAGCGAAATTAACAATTATTAGCAGTATTTTTGGAGAAATAAGTTGTTAATCAAGGCGTTTAATAATACCTTCGTGCTGAAGTTAGTTGAGCGGTATTGAGTAGTAATCATTTCTAATTCTCAATTTCAAATTTCTAAGAAAATAAAATGTCAAAATCAGAAAATAAACAATCTAAAAGAAGACTAAGATCGTCTTACCTGACTACCATCGTTAGCATTTCGTTGGTACTTTTTATGTTAGGCATGTTAGTCCTGATTCTCTTAAATGCACAACAAATTTCTAATCATGTAAAAGAAAACATAGGGTTTTCTATTATTTTGAATAAAGGAGTTAATCCGCAAGAAGTAAAACATATTAAAGATTTATTGGAGATTGAACCTTTTGTAAAGCAAACCAAATTTATAGATCCTGATGTTGCTGCAGCAGAATTTCAAGAAGCTTTAGGCGAAGATTTTGTAACCTTTATTGGAGAGAATCCTTTGTTGCCTTCTATTGATGTGAAATTAAATGCAGCTTATGCCAATCCAGATAGTTTAGCGAATATTGAAGCGAGTTTGTTAGAAAACACAAAAATTAAAGAAGTGTTTTATCAAGCAGACCTAGTGGATGCGGTAAATACGAACATGAAAAAAATCAGTTTTTATTTGTTAGGCTTTAGTGGATTGTTGTTGTTGCTTGCCATGGCATTAATTAACAACACCATTCGACTGTCCATTTATTCGAGACGATTTTTAATTAAGACCATGCAGTTGGTAGGCGCTCGGCATTCTTTTATTAGAAGACCATTTGTGCTTCAAGGAATAGGGAATGGTATTGTTGCTGCATTTATTGCCATTGGATTGATTGTTACTTTCCTATATTATCTACAACAACAGTTTCCAGAGTTAATTGATTTCAAGAACTTAGAGCTCTACGGAGCATTGTTTTTGATGGTGCTCATTTTAGGCATTATTATCTCATGGATTTCTACTAATTTAGCAGTCCGAAAATATTTACGAATAGAGTCGGGAGATTTATATTGATTAATTGTTTGCCGTTGAGTTTTGAGGCTTTTAAACTTCAAACTTCAGACTTCAAACTTCAAACTTGAATATTATGAGTGATAACAACGAAAATAAATTGAATCAAGATTTTGCTTTTGGGAAAGAAAATTATATTTTAATAGCTGCGGGAACCGGCTTGGCAATTCTCGGCTATTTTTTAATGTCTGGTGGAGGCTCAGAAGACCCTGCTGTTTTTAGTGAAGAGCTGTTTAACACCCGTAGAATGTATGTTGCTCCATTGCTTATTTTAGCCGGTTTAGGGGTTGTAGGTTGGGGAGTTTTAAAGAAGTCTGAAGAGTAAATCAATTCGTCATTGCGAATGAAACGCAGTGAAATGGAGCAATCTCACTTTAAAGGATAAGGTTGCTTCTTGCCTCGCAATAACATAACTCAACATTTCAATGCTGGAAGCAATAATTTTAGGAATTATACAGGGATTAACGGAGTTTTTACCCGTAAGTAGTAGTGGTCATTTAGAATTGGCTAAAGTTATTTTAAGGGACGACTCTTTGCCCGAAGAAAGTATGCTAATGACGGTGGTTTTACATGGCGCAACAGCGTTGAGCACCATTGTTGTTTTCAGAAAAGACCTTTTAGAGGTGTTCAAAGGCTTGTTTCAGTTCAAAAACAATGAGGAGTTCAAGTTTTCTTTAAACATTGTGCTCTCCATGATTCCTGCAGCCGCTGTAGGCGTTTTGTTTGATGAAGAGATTGAAGCATTTTTTGGAGGACAAGTATTGCTGGTGGGTTCTATGTTGTTACTTACTGCGGTGCTTTTGATTTTAGCTGATAAAGCAAAAAACACCGATAAGAAAGTAGGAATTAAAGAAGCCGTACTTATTGGGATTTCCCAAGCAATTGCCATACTGCCAGGAATATCACGTTCTGGAGCAACCATCTCTACCTCCGTTTTATTAGGTGTTGATCGGGTGAAAGCAGCTCGTTTTTCCTTCTTAATGGTGGTTCCTTTGATCATAGGAAAAATAGCCAAAGACATTTTAGATGGGGCCTTTGAGACCATAGATGGAGCTCTACTGAATTACGGAGTTGGTTTTGTTGCTGCCTTTATTACTGGAATGTTAGCCTGTACATGGATGATTAAATTGGTAAAGAAAAGTAAATTGAAATACTTTGCTTATTACTGTTTGGTTGTTGGATTAGTTGCTATTGTTTATTCTTTAGCTTAGTCTGGTTGTTCTTCCGATTGGAGTGCAACGGAACAGAGGAATCTATTGAAAACACAGTTATAAACCCAAAATATACTTCGGCTACGCTCGGTATTACAGCATAGCTTTTTTGATAATAGATGGATATGGAGCAAGAGCAAAGCAAATTTCAAACCGGACAAATCATCCTAATCGATAAGCCCTTAACCTGGACCTCTTTTGATGTGGTGAATAAGGTGCGTTGGTTAATTAAGCAAGAAATTAAGGTGAAAAAGATTAAGGTGGGCCATGCAGGAACCTTAGATCCGTTGGCCACTGGCTTGTTAATTCTTTGTACAGGAAAGCTGACCAAGCAAATTAATGAGATTCAAACTCAAGAAAAGGAATACACAGGAGTAATTACTTTGGGAGCAACTACCGCGTGTTATGACTTAGAGAAGGAAATTGATATTGAATACCCTACAGCACACATTACAGCAGCGTTAATTCAAGCCACTGCCAAAAGCTTTCTTGGAGAACAAGAGCAAGTGGCCCCCATACATTCGGCTAAAAAGATTGACGGGAAAAGGGCTTACGAATATGCCCGTGAGGGAGAAGAAGTGGTCATTAAATCGAACACCATTAACATCAAAGAGTTTGAGGTAGACATTTGTGATGCGCCAATCAATGAAGCTCTTGAAGATTCAAAAATCAATCAAGAAACACCTTATCAAAAAGGGATCAACATAAAATTCAGAATCGTTTGTTCTAAAGGAACTTACATCAGGGCCATTGCGCGCGATTTTGGTGAAAAATTAAATTCTGGAGGTCATCTTTCTGTGTTAAGAAGGACAAAAATTGGGGAGTACAAAATAAAAGATGCCATTAAAATAGAGGGGCTTAAAACTATTTTTTGAAACTCGTCTGATTTTTCACTAGCTTGCGAGTTGTTAATTTTTAATAAGAAGAACTACATGTTGTTAAAATATTTTTATTTAGGCTTTCTGGTCACTGCTTTTTCTGCTAATTTATTGGCGAAAGACATCCAATTTACAGCAGAAGAAATTGCATGGATAAAAAGCCATCCAGAGATAGAGCACGGTTACGAGCCAAATTGGGCACCCTATGGGCTTTATGAAAATGGGGAATACGTTGGGATTGTGGCAGATTACCTTGATATTGTTGAAAAAGAAACAGGAATCAACTTTGTTGCTGGGCCTCAAGTTGTATGGGGAGAAACCATAAGAAAATTAAAATCAGGAGAGCTGAAAATGGTTCCCTGCGCTGGAATTTCTGACCTTAGAAAAGAATATCTATATTTTACAGCACCATATATTACGGTTCCTTTGGTAATCGTTACGGCTAAAGATGCAAAGCATTTTATTGGAGAAATGGAAGGTCTAAACCAGATGAAATTAGCCATCCCTCAAAATTACTATACAAGAGACATGATTGCGAAAGATTACCCAGAAATTGAGCTCGTTTATTTCCCAGGGATACTAGAGTGTTTACAGGCAGTAACCGATGGAAAAACAGATGCTTTTGTTGGGAATTTAGAAGTGATAAGTTACTACATGAATAAAAAAGGGTTTTCAAACTTAAAAATAGTCGCCCCAACAAGTTATGAACCTGTAAAATTTGCTTTTGCAGTTACAAAGGATTATAAGTTGCTGAGAGACATTATAGAAAAAGTATTGCAGCATATTCCGCATCAAACGCATAATGAAATTAGGGACAAATGGATCTCTGTGCGCTATGAAAATGGTATAAATATGGAAAAAGTAAAACGCTATTCTTTTTACGCTGGCTTAGTTGTTTTGCTTCTTTTTACGGTTGTTCTTTTGTGGACTAAGTCGTTAAAAATGGAAATAAGAAAGCGTATGGCGATAGAAAAAGAATTGGCTTCGGCATTAGCTACTGTTAAAAAGAAGAGTGAAGAACGTAAGGTTTTACTTCAAGAAATTCATCATCGGGTAAAAAATAATTTGCAAATAATAATTAGTTTACTGCGACTTCAAAACAATGCTGACGATCTTCTGTTGGAAAGTAAATTGAAAGAAACAATTACTCGAATTAATGCCATTTCGTTGGTGCACGAAAAGGTGTACTTGTCAGATAATCTTGCCAACATTAACCTTAAAAAATATGTAGAGAGTTTGGCAGAAGAAGTGATTACTTCGTTTGCATTTGAAAATAGACCCGTACTAAAAGTGGAATCAAACATCGTGGATGTTAACCTAAAGCCCTTAATTCCAGTAGCTTTAATCCTAAATGAATTAATTACAAACTCTTTAAAATATGGATTAAAAGGCTTGGAAAATGGAATGATAACCATAAGAATTGAGCGCGAAAATGGGAAAGGAACTAAAATGGTTTATTACGACAATGGGAGTTGGATAGTCCCAAAAGCCAATGCCAAATCTTTTGGACTTAGCTTAATTGATGTTTTTTCTGAGCAATTAGAGGGGGGATACGAAAGAACAGTGAATGAGGGTACTCGCTATACTTTTTTATTTGGCGAAATTTTGTAAACGAATAGCGTTATTAAGCTCTTGTTAATTCGGTAATCTCTTTGCTTAACTTAGGAAATGTTTCAAGAAGTTCTTTTTGCGAAGGCAATATAAAGTCATCAAAATTAAACCCTGGGGCAACTGTGCAGCCCGTTAGCGCATAACTTTCTTCTTCATTGACGGTTACCGCAAACCACCATTCTCCTTTTACCACATATTGAGGAACTTCGCCATTTAAAATATCGGCACCTAAAACCACAGCGCTATATTCTCCATCGGGACTAATTAGATGAATGGTAATACTTGATCCCAAATAAAAATGCCAAATCTCTTCTTGGTGTATTTTATGAAAAGCAGAAAAAGATGCTGAAGTAATCACAAAATAGATGCAGGTAGAATAGTTTCTTTCTCCGGAATAAATTTCGGATAAACTATCTTTTTTAATAAAACCTTCACTTCTATACGTTTCTTTATAGAACCCCCCTTCTGGATGGGGAGCTAAATCAAGTTTTGTTAGGATTTCTTTTAATGGTGGAGCTTGGGTCATGTGTAGTATGGAATGTGAGCTATTTTAGAAAATCTAAAACCATATGCTCGTTAGATAAAAAGGATGTAATTTTCGTTTTAAGAAGCCTCTTTTATTCGCCTAATAATTTGAACAACTCATCTAATTTTGGAGTTAAAATCACTTCAATTCTTCTGTTCTTTTTTCTCCCATCAGCGGTGTTGGTCATGTCTAAAGGAGAATATTCTCCTCTCCCTGCAGCGGTTAATCTTTTGGGGTTAACGGTACTATTTGTCGTAATAATCTTGACCACCGAAGTCGCTCTTTTTACCGATAAATCCCAGTTGTCACCAATAACTCCTTTCCCATTTAAAGGAACGTTGTCCGTATGGCCTTCAACAACAATGTCAATGTCATTACTTGTTTCTAGCGCTTTGGCTAATTTTTTTAACACCTCAGTTCCTTTGGCTCCAACGGTATATTTTCCAGAAGCAAACAATAAGCTTTCATCTAAAGAAACGTATACTTTTCCATTTTTTTGCTCAATCGTTAATCCGTTGTTTTCAAAACCAAGTAAGGCCTCTTTTACTTTCTTTTTTAAACTGGTTAAAGCTTCATCTTTTTTGTTGATGATCTCTTCCAGTTCATTTACCCTTTTTTCACGAGCTGCCAATTCGGTATTTAGTTTTTCTAGCACAGCCTCTTTTTTTAGTAAAGAAGTTTCTAAGATTCTTAAAGCATCCTCTTGAGCTTGTAACTCTTCCTGGCTTTTTTGAAGCTGTGTCATTAGCTGAGCTGTAGCAGATTTGTTTCCTGCAAGCAGTTCTTTGTTTTTGTCTAATAACAATTGATACGTACTGTTAATGTTGTTATAGTTGGTGTTCATTTGATCGTGCACCTTTTCTAAAGACGCCAAATCTCTTTCTAGCACCTCTTTTTTCTTGTTCAATTCTGCGATTGCTGAAGTTAATCCTTTGTTTTCCTCTTCTAAACTTTGGTTTAACGATTTTAAGGCTTCTACTTCATCTCTACACGCATTTTGTCGCGTTTTTAATTCTTCATATTTTCTTGCAGGAACGCATGAAAAAAGGGTGCCTACAAGTAAGATATAGATGATTGTTTGTTTTTTTAGTTTCATTTCGGTTGGTTTTAATAAGCAATAGTATCCTTAAATATTCTTGTTTCAGTGGGGTTTATGGCTTATTTATAAACAAACAATTATTAAAAACAATGGTTCAATTAAAAAAAGGAGGTGTTTTTTTGCAGTACTGAATAAATTCATACCTTTGCTGACTTTCAAATTTAAGAGTAGTTACTGTGTTGAACAATTTAAGTGCGTATAATATTAAGTTTGAAGGGTTGAAGCAAGGCGTTCATTTTTTTGAATTCACTGTAGACAACACGTTTTTTGAGAAGTTTGATTCTTGTGAATTTGAAAAGTCGACGATTAAAGTGGATTTAGAATTTAAAAAGCAATCGACGATGATGGTGTTAACATTTATCTTATCCGGAACAATTGCTGTTCCGTGTGATAGATGTTTGGATGTTGTAGATGTTGATGTTGATGGAGAAGAGAAATTAGTGGTAAAGTTTGGAAATGAAGCATATGACCAATCTGATGAGATTTTGATTTTACCGATGCATGAATATGAATTAAACGTAGGTCAATATATTTATGAATTTGTAAATATAAATCTGCCTCAAAAAAGAATACATGAAGAAGGGTTTTGCAATCCAAAAGTGATTGCTGAACTTGGTAAGATAGAGCAAAAAGAAGAGGTTAATGAAGATCCGAGATGGTCTTTGTTAAAAGATATTAATTTGAATAAAAATAAATAAAAATGGCACATCCTAAACGAAGAACCTCCAATCAAAGAAGAGACAAAAGAAGAACGCACTATAAGGCGGTAGCTCCAACGTTATCTACTTGTTCTAACTGTAACGCTCCAACATTATACCACAGAGTTTGTGGAGAATGTGGATTCTACAGAGGAAAACAAGCAGTACAAAAAGAGGTAGCTCTTTAGTAATTAGATACTTAAGTAACGAGTAGGAACTTATTGATTCGCAGTTTGCAGTCAATAAGTTTTTTGTTTTATATGGGCTTCGGTACGATATAATTTTTAACTTCGTTCATTCATCTTGCTAATAAAGAACTATGAGTAAAATAACAGCAGCTATTACAGCCGTAAACGGATATGTTCCTGACTATGTTTTAGATAACAAAGAGTTAGAAACAATGATAGAGACCACCGATGAGTGGATCACTTCCAGAACAGGAATTAAGGAAAGAAGAATCCTTAAAGGAGAAGGACAAGGTTCCTCCGTAATGGGCGCAGAAGCGGTAAAAGGTTTGTGTGAAAAAAGAGGGATTTCTCCAGAAGAAATTGATCTTATCATTTGTTGTACCGTTACTGCGGATCATATTTTTCCTGCAACAGCCAACATTATTTCAGATAAAGTAGGCGCAAAAAATGCGTTTGGATTTGATCTCAATGCGGCTTGTTCCGGATTTCTTTATGGTTTAGTTACCGGTTCAAAATTTATTGAATCAGGATCACACAAAAAAGTAGTAGTTGTTGGTGTAGATAAAATGTCGAGTATCATTGATTACCAAGACAGAGCAACCTGTATCATCTTTGGAGATGGTGGTGGAGCTGTTTTATTAGAGCCAACTGAAGACGGATTAGGAATTCAAGATTCTATTTTGAAAAGTGACGGTTCTGGAGCTCAATTTTTAAATCAAAAAGCGGGAGGATCTGCTTACCCTCCAACGCATGAAACGATAGACGCCAGAGAGCATTACGCACATCAAGATGGAAAAACAGTATTTAAATTTGCGGTAACAAACATGGCGAATGTTTCTGCAGAAATCATGGAAAAGAACGATTTGACAAGTGATGATGTTGCTTGGTTGGTTCCACATCAAGCCAATAAGCGAATTATAGACGCAACGGCGAGAAGAATGGGCGTGAGCGATGATAAAGTGATGCTCAACATTCATAAATTTGGAAATACAACTTCAGGAACGATTCCTTTGTGTTTATGGGAATATGAAAATCAACTCAAAAAAGGAGATAAGATTATTTTAGCTGCTTTTGGAGGAGGATTTACTTGGGGATCAATTTACCTGAAATGGGCTTATAACTCCTAGTAACAAAAAAGAAGAATTAATAGTAAAAGATATAAATTCAAATAATTATAATTATGAAGCCATCAGAAATTCAGGATTTAATAAAATTTGTTGCGAAATCTGGCGTAAGTGAAGTAGAAATTGAAGACAAAGATTTTAAAATCACTATAAAAACACCACCACATTTAAAAGGTAAATTTGTTGTAGAAACGGCAGCTGTTGTTCAGCCTCAAGCACCTATCATGGCAGCACCAACACCAGAGGTAGTCGCTGCTATACCTGCTGCTATACCTGCTGCCACACCTCCTGTGGCAAGTGAAGGTGAGGATACCTCAAACTACATTACTGTGAAATCTCCAATGATTGGAACCTATTACAGAAAACCTTCTCCTGATAAAGCCAACTTTGTGAATGTTGGTGATGACGTTTCAGCAGATACCATCGTTTGTATGATTGAAGCAATGAAATTGTTCAACGAAATTGAAGCAGAAGTTACCGGTAAAATTGTAAAAGTATTAGTTGATGACGGCTCTCCAGTAGAATACGACCAACCATTATTCTTAGTTGATCCTTCATAATAAATCAACATTACAAAATAATTAAGCAGGTCCTGAAAGTTTACTTTTGGGATTTGATGTCTAAGATTTAAATTTTGTTTCATGAAGTTGTTTAAAAAAATATTGATAGCGAACAGGGGAGAAATTGCTTTAAGAGTAATTAGAACCTGTAAAGAAATGGGAATAAAAACCGTTGCCGTTTACTCTACCGCAGATAAAGATAGTTTACATGTAAGGTTTGCTGATGAAGCCGTATGCATTGGACCTCCTAAAAGTGCAGATTCGTATTTAAATATACCCAATATTATTGCCGCTGCAGAGATTACAAATGCAGACGCAATACATCCTGGGTATGGATTTTTATCAGAAAACTCTAAGTTTTCAAAAATCTGTGAAGAGAATGGAATCAAGTTTATTGGAGCCTCTCCAGCAATGATTGATGGAATGGGAGATAAAGCATCTGCTAAAACAACGATGGAAAAAGCAGGCGTACCTGTTGTTCCTGGATCTCCTGGATTATTGAAAGATTTAGAACACGCGATAGCCACTGCTAAAAAAGTGGTTTACCCAGTGATGATAAAAGCTACTGCCGGTGGTGGTGGTAAAGGTATGCGCGTTGTTTGGAGTGAAGACGAAATGGAAGAGCATTGGAATTCTGCTCGACAAGAATCTGCAGCAGCTTTTGGAAATGATGGAATGTACATGGAGAAATTCATACAAGAACCTCGTCATATTGAAATTCAAATTGCAGGAGATAAGTTTGGAAATGCTTGTCATATGTCAGAAAGAGATTGTTCGATACAAAGAAGGCATCAAAAATTAGTTGAAGAAACTCCTTCTCCTTTTATGACAAAAGAGTTGCGTAAAAGAATGGGAGACGCCTCTGTTAAAGCTGCTAAAGCAGTGAAGTATGAGGGCGTTGGAACGGTAGAGTTTTTAGTAGATAAAAACAGAGATTTCTATTTCATGGAAATGAATACGCGGATTCAAGTAGAACATACCATTACCGAAGAAGTAATTAATTTTGATTTGGTGAAAGAGCAAATTAAATTAGCTGCGGGTTATAAAATGTCAGGAAAAAATTATGAGCCTAAAATGCATTCTATTCAATGTAGAATAAATGCAGAAGATCCTTTTAATGGATTTAGACCAAGCCCCGGTAAAATTACAACTTACCATGAACCAGGAGGACACGGAGTAAGAATAGATACCCATGTTTATGCCAATTATGTGATTCCACCGCATTATGATTCAATGATTTCTAAATTGATTGTTGTTGCGCAAACAAGAGAGGAGGCCATAAAAAAAATGGAGAGAGCTTTAGATGAATATATCATTGAAGGTATAAAATCTACGATTCCTTTTCACCAGCAATTACTCAAGGATGAGAAGTTTAGAGAAGGAGACTTTACTACAAAATTTATGGAATCATTTGAAATAAAGAAAAATTAAAGTTACTTTAGGCATAGAAAAAAAAATTATGGATAAGAATTTATATAAAGTATTGGTCCCTCACGATTTTACTTCGGTAGCTGATTGTGCATTAAACCATGCAGCTCAAATTGCAGGATCTTTTCAAGGGGAAGTGTATTTATTACACGTTGTTGCTAAAACAAAGGATGTTGAAGAAGCCAAAAAGAAGTTAGCAGCCATTGCAGCTAAAGCTGAAACAAGATTAGCTGTTAAAATGCATGTAATTGTTCGTATCGGAAATATTTTTGAGGATATTGGAGATGTAGCCAAAGAGTTAGGTGCGGGTTATATTGTTATGGGAACTCATGGCGTTAAAGGCATGCAAAAAATTATGGGCAGCCATGCGCTAAAAGTAATTTCGCATTCTGAAGTTCCATTCTTAGTTGTTCAAGGAAAGAATCCAACTGAAACAGACACTTACGATGATATTGTTGTGCCAATCGATTATTCGGATGTTACGAAACAAAAGTTAGTTGTTGCAGCAAGTATCGCAACACATTTTAATAGTAAAATTCATCTTTTTGCAGAAAAGGAAAATGATAAATTTTTACAAACAAAATTAGATAGAGAATTAAACTTTGCTAAAAAATATTTTGCTGATAAAAGTGTTAGTTATGACATGGTTTTAGCCGAAGAATCTGGAAGCTTTAAGAAACAATTGGTTCAGTATGCTGCTAAAATTAATGCAGATATGATTGCCATTGTGAACAATAGAAAAGGGGCTTTATTACCTGATTTCTTTGGTAGCGAAGAGCAAGAGGTGATTGCTAACAAAAGCGAAATTCCTGTATTAATTACGAATCCAACTCAAAAAATTGTTGCCAGTGGTGTAATTGGTAGCTAACACACATTCTATAAATATTGTAAAGTCCTAACAGCAATGTTAGGACTTTTTTTTAGTACTAAAATATCTCACAATTAAATGTTTACATCATTTTTTTGAAAACGATTTCCTTACCCATTTTACAAATATATTTACACCTATAAATCGTATACCTAAAGAGCAATACCATGAATTTTAGAATATTAGCCATCTTAATTTTAGTAAATACAACCGCTTTTGCACAGTTGCATACCTACAAATGGACCAATGGGAAAAAGAAAACAGAAGGAGTTGTAAAAGAAGGTTTAGAACAGGGGTTATGGACTTTTTGGAGTATTGATGGCGTAATTCAGCAAGAGGTAACCTATAAAGATGGTCTTTTTGATGGCCAATACACCAATTATAATGCTGTTGGTAAAAAGAAGGAAGAAGGAACCTTTGTTGGTGCTAAAAAAGAAGGGGTGTGTACCATCTGGACGGATGAAGGGATTGTTGAAATGAGAGGGTACAATAAAAATGGCTATCAAGATAGTTTATGGACTTTCTATTATCCCTCAGGAGCTAAAAAAGAAGAAGGCTATTTTAAAAGAGATGAACGGGTTGGCGTTTGGAAAACGTGGTATGCGAATAAAAAAGTGAAAAGTGTTCAAGAATTTAAGAAAGATGGACTTTATGTGTTGACCTATTTTAATGAAAAGGGAATAGAAACAGTAAAAGAAGGAACAGGTCATTTTATTGAATACCATCCCAATCAAACGATCAAGAATGAAGGAGCTTATCAAAACGGAAGAAGAACAGGTTTGTGGCTAGCTTTTGATAGCAATGGTAACCCAACTTCATCGGAAAACTATGAATATGGGTTAATGAATGGAGCTTGTATCTATTATTGGAACGACAGCAAACAACCCAAGTTAACTGGTAAAGTAGTGAACGGGAAAAAGGATGAAGTATGGAGTTATTATTATTCAGATGGGAGTATACTAAAGACGGTACACTATTTAGAAGGCCAAGAGAATGGTCCAATGTTAGAATGGTTTGAAAATGGAAAAATTAGTGTTGAAGGAGCTTTTAAAAATGGAGGTAAAGAAGGCCATTGGATCTTTTGGTTAAGCAATGAAAATAAAGATTTTGAAGGTGATTTTAAAGCAGGTTTACGAGATGGAATGTGGACTTTTTATAGTGAAAAATCTGGTGAAAAAAGTTACGCAGGAATTTATAAAACCGATAAGAGAAATGGAGAATGGACATTCTGGTATCCGAATCAACAAGAATGGAAAAAAGGAAGCTATTTAAACGATGCTAAAGAAGGTCTGTGGAGTTATTGGAGTGAAGCTGGGCAATTGATTCTTCAGGGTGTTTTTAAGGGAGGAAAAGAAGAGGGTGAATGGAAGTCTTGGTATGATGATGGGGCTAAAAAAGACATCGGAAACTTTACCAAAGGACTTATGGATGGCGCTTGGGAAGGTTGGTTTGTTAATGGACAACAAGATTATAAGGGCGAATACCAAAATGGATTAAAAAATGGGGTTTGGGAACATTGGTACTTAAACGGACAACAAGAACTGTTTGATTCTTATGTCATCCAATCCAAACAAGACACTACTTATTTAAAAGATGGGAACAATAAATTTTCTGAATTTGTTAAAGAGCAATTAATTCCTGTACAAGAAGGGCCACATTTTGCATGGTATGAAAATGGGAACCCTAAAGATGAAGGGGCTTATGTAAACAGTACACAAAATGGGAAATGGACCTATTATTATGATACGGGTAGAAAAATGTACGAGCAAACATTTGTTAAAGGACGACAGGAAGGAAAAGTAACTTCTTGGTATGCCATAGGTACATTACAGAGCGAAAAGAACTTTAAAAACAACAGACCACATGGGAAGTTTACTTTCTATTCAAAAAAAGCTGGTGAAGTGACCAATGTGATGCACTTTAAAAATGGCGTAAAGGTGGTGAAGTGATTTTTTTAATTAAAATGACTAAGTTAAGCAGGCTTAACTTAGTCATTTTTAAAAAAGTGATCCCTTTTTTTGTCCAACCTTTTAAACCACAAACTCACTGTTTTTAATTAGGAGTTGTTCTTATGGGTTGAGTTCTGTTTTATTTATTTGCTTTTACGATTTCCATTGATATACTTGATACAAATGTCACCACATTTAGCCACATCTAATGAATCTTGATTGCCATTAAGACATTCATAACCAAGGTTGACTTTAATTTCATTAATAAGAGAAAAAAAATCGGTTTTTGAATTCTGCTCATTTAATGGATCAAAAATTCTAAAGGTGTTTCTTTCCCTTAGGATGCATATAAAATGACCACCGTTAGCATTTAGGGTATAGTTACCTGGTAGAAGATAAATAAAATTATCTATGGTTGGATTCTTGTTTAAAAAACCACGAATATGATTAGAAATATCTTGGGAAAGGGACTCCAGAATATCCCCTAGAATTGTATCTATTGGCTCAAATGCAATGGCAGCTATATTAGTGTTATTTATTTTTATTTTTCTTTTTATTTCTATAAGTGTTGATGCTTGATCTAAGGTCCCTAAATGCGGCTTATTTACATTTTTATAATTCAATGAATAGAGATTCTCCTCCTCCTCCTCATCATTGGGTTTCGAAAAGATATTGGATTCCTTTATTTTTTTCTCTAAATAATCAAAACCACTATTTTTTTTGTCATTTACGTAATAATCATCTTTTTCCGTAGGCGTCTCAGAATATTGTTTTTTTGATAGAAGAAGGTCTTCTTTTTTATCATTAT
>JAWUVT010000069.1:0-15467 GCA_034112225.1 Flavobacteriales bacterium
TCAATTCCTGTGCCTCCATTATTGAAAAAACCTATTTGATTAGAATTAGCTGCAGTAAACTTTACATTTGAAGCGGAGACACCGTTTCCTGATAAGATGCTGTTAACTAGAAAGTTATTATTATCATAAGGAGCTGAATTACTGATTTCAATTTGAGCAGTTAAGTTTCCAATTAAAAATAGAGACAGAATAATTAAAGATTTTTTAGCCATTTTTTTTTTGTAAAGTAACAGGTTCTTCCTTGTAGGTTTATAAGCCACTCAAAAGTAAAAAAAAGCAGAATGAAGCGAAGTGTAATAATTAGTCCATTATAGGAAAGCTAAAACAAATATTGGAAACAGATTTCTTATCGATTTATTCGTAAATTTTTGGTAATTCAATAATTATTTAGCATAATCAGTAGAATAATTGGAGTTATTATTTTAATAATAAAGGGAAGTTTTTGGCACAAAAAAAACTCTTCAGCTGAGTATCGCTGAAGAGTTCGGTTACTTATTTTTTTAGCTTAAGAATTATTTTACTAATTTTTTATATTTAAATCGAGTAGGTTCATTTCCTAATCTTTTTCTTCTATTTTCTTCATAATCAGAATAAGAACCTTCAAAGTAGACCACTTCAGAATTGCCTTCAAAAGCGAGGATGTGGGTACAAATTCTATCCAAAAACCATCTGTCGTGAGAAATAACAACCGCACAGCCTGCAAAGGATTCTAAACCTTCTTCTAATGCCCTAATGGCATTTACATCTAAATCATTGGTGGGCTCATCCAATAATAAAACATTCGCTTCTTGTTTAATCGCCATCGCTAAATGCAAACGATTTCGTTCTCCACCAGAAAGTGTACCTACTTTTTTATTTTGATCACCTCCTTGGAAATTAAAACGGGATAAATACGCTCTAGAATTGATTGTTTTACCTCCAAACTCCATCATTTCTGTACCTCCAGAAAATACTTCGAAAATGGTTTTGTCATCTAGTAAATCTTCATGAGATTGATCAACATATCCAATTTTAACTGTATTCCCCACTTTAAAAGTTCCTTTGTCGGGGGTTTCTTCGCCCATGATCATTCTAAATAAAGTGGTTTTTCCTGCTCCATTGGGACCGATAATACCAACAATACCTGCGGGAGGTAATTTAAACGTTAAGTTCTCGTACAAAAGCTTGTCATCAAAAGCTTTAGAAATTTCATTGACATCCAACACTTCATTTCCTAAACGAGGACCGTTAGGAATAAACAATTCTAGTTTGGCTTCCTTATCATTAGAGCTTTCGCTCATCAGTTTGTCATAATTTGCTAAACGAGCTTTGGATTTTGTTTGCCTTCCTTTGGCATTCATTTTCGTCCATTCTAACTCTCGTTTTAATGTTTTTCTACGTTTACTTTCTGTTTTTTCTTCTTTGGCTAAACGATCTGATTTTTGCTCTAACCAAGAAGAGTAATTTCCTTTCCAAGGAATTCCAGAACCTCTATCAAGTTCTAATATCCAGCTTGCAGCGTTGTCTAAGAAATATCTATCGTGAGTAATCGCAATTACAGTTCCTTTGTATTGTTGTAAATGTTGCTCTAACCAATAAACAGACTCTGTGTCTAAGTGATTGGTAGGCTCATCTAATAATAAAATGTCTGGACTTTTTAAGAGTAAACGGCATAAAGCTACTCTTCTTAATTCTCCTCCAGATAAGTTTTTAATTAAAGCGTCTTCTGGTGGACAGTTTAAGGCATCCATTGCACGAGATAACTTCGTGTCTAATTCCCATGCATCTAACGCGTCAATTTTATCTTGTAATTCGGCTTGACGCTTCATTACTTCTTCCATTTTATCAGGATTGTCTAAAACTTCAGGATCTCCAAAACTATTGTTTACTGCTTCGTACTCGGCTAAAACATCAATGGTTTCTTGAGCTCCTTCCTGAACGATTTCTTTAACAGTTTTAGTCTCGTCTAATTTAGGCTCTTGCTCTAAATAGCCAACTGAATATCCTGGAGAAAACGTTACATCACCTTGATACTTTTCGTCAACACCAGCAATAATTTTCATCACAGTAGACTTACCAGAGCCGTTTAATCCGATAATTCCGATTTTTGCACCGTAGTAAAAAGACAAATAAATGTCCTTTAAGATTACTTTTCCGTTAGGCAATGTTTTGCCTACTTTATTCATTGAAAATATTACTTTTTTATCGTCACTCATAGTTGTAGTTCTAAAGTTGAAAGATGTAAAGTTAAGAAAGTAAGTGTCATTTTTAAATTTATTAGTTACATAGTATTGGTATTTTTGTTTTGAATTCAAACCTATGAAAAAATATCTATCCCTTATTAAATTTAATCATACGATTTTTGCATTGCCATTTGCACTTATAGGATTCTTCTTAGCGATACAAACTATAGAGACTTCTGTTAATTGGTTGATTTTAGTATATGTCGTTTTATGTATGGTATTTGCCAGAAGCGCAGCTATGGCATTTAATAGATACATTGATAGAGAAATAGATTTAGCCAATCCAAGAACTGCGAAGGTCCGAGAGATTCCTAACGGAACGATTACTCCTAAAAATGCGTTGGCATTTGTGCTCGTTAATTGTGTCCTTTTTATTGGAACAACATATTTGATTAATCCTCTGTGTTTTTATTTATCACCAGTTGCTTTGGCGGTGGTGTTAGGGTATAGTTTAACCAAGCGATTTACAGCATTCTGTCATTTAGTGTTAGGTTTAGGGTTGTCATTGTCCCCAATTGGTGCTTATCTATCGGTTACAGGTGAGTTTGACTGGTTACCACTTTTCTTTTCTTTTTCAGTATTGTTTTGGGTAAGTGGTTTTGATATTATTTATGCGTTGCAAGATGAGGCGTTTGATGCTGCACAAAAATTACATTCTATTCCTGTTTTGTTAGGAACAAAAAATGCTTTAATGCTTTCTAATGGCTTGCACATTATTACCGCATCTTTTATTCTTTACGCGGGTTATTATGCTAGCTTAGGTTTGTTTTATTGGATAGGTAGTGGAGTCTTTATAGGCCTTTTATTTTACCAACATTTTTTAGTTAAACCGGATGATTTAAGTAAGGTGAATTTGGCCTTCTTTACAACCAATGGAATAGCTAGTGTTTTATTTGCAACATTTGTGTTGTTAGAGCTGTTTATAAACCTTTAAAATGTTGTTGAGCTAAGATGTCTATCAAATCTATAATTAGTAAATTTTTCAAGCTCTTTTTCAATAGATGGAGTTTTGGAGGTTTTTTATTGTTGTTAGGATTTATTTTCTTTTCTAATTGGATAATTATTTCTTCAACGAAGGATAGTATTTATACTGAAATTTCTGAAACACCCTCAGGAATAAAAGTTGGACTTTTATTGGGTACGAGTAGGTATACAGCGAGAGGGAACACTAATTTATACTTTAAGTATCGAATTAATGCTGCAGTTGACTTATACACAACAGGTAAAATCAAGCACATTATAGTAAGTGGTGACAATAGGGTGGAGAATTATAACGAGCCCAAGCAAATGCAGGCTGCTCTTATGGAGCGAGGGATTCCTGAAAGTGCCATTACACTTGATTATGCAGGTTTTAGAACCTTGGATTCTGTTGTGAGGTGTAAAAAAGTTTTTGGACAGCAGCAATTCATTATCATCTCTCAACAATTTCATGTAGAAAGAGCTTTGTTCATTGCTCATAAATATGCTGCTGAAGCCATTGCTTTTACGGCTAAAGATCCTCCTGAAAAATATTCAACAAAAACGAAAGTTCGTGAAGTTTTTGCCAAAACAAAGGCAGTGATTGATCTTTATATTATCCATAAAGAACCTAAATTCTTAGGAAAAAAAGAAGTGATTAAATTTTAATTTAAAATTATTCTCTCTGTATATCAGTTAGTTGTGATTTGTCTTAGTACTATGTATTGCATATTACAGTTTAAAACCTATATCTTTGCAATGTAAATTACCGGATGTATGAAAATTGAAAATACGAAAGCACAGATGAGGAAAGGAGTATTGGAATATTGTATTCTTTCTATTCTTAAAAATGGGGAAGCTTATCCCTCTGAAATTATTGAAAAATTAAAAACTGGAAAGTTAATTGTGGTTGAGGGAACGCTCTATCCATTGTTAACCAGATTGAAAAATGCAGGACTGCTTTCTTACCGATGGGAAGAATCAAAATCTGGACCCCCAAGAAAATATTATCAATTGACTAAGATTGGAAGTGAGTTTTTAAAAGAATTAGAAACGACTTGGAATGATTTAGTAAAAGCAGTGAGTATTACCAGTAAATAAAAAAGAACATAGTGCATAGTGCTTAGTTGTTCGCATTTGGATAACCTCAACACCAAACACTAAAACCTATAAACCCATAAAAGATGAACCAGACAGTAACAATAAATATTAGCGGAATCGTTTTTCATATAGACGTTGATGCGTATGAAGCATTAAAAAAGTATTTGAATAAAATAAAAAGTTATTTCAAAAACTCAGAAGAGAGTGAAGAGATCATGATGGATATTGAAGCAAGAATTGCGGAGTTATTCAGTGAGAAAATAACTTCAGAGAATCAAGTCATACAAGCTAAGGATGTAGCAGAAGTGATTGTTATCATGGGTAAACCAGAGCAATATGTAGATGAGGATGAAGCACAGGATGAGCATCCAAAAGAAGATGATTCTTCTTCAAAGAAGAGTTCTTCTTCTTCTTCTAAAAAAATATTTCGAGATCCAGATGATCGAATGATTGGAGGCGTTTCTTCAGGATTAGCAGCATACTTCGGCGTTCAGTCTTTATGGTTGAGGTTGTTTTTTGTGGTTGCTTTTTTTGTGGGGTTTGGTTTTCTGTTGTATATCGTTTTATGGATGGTAATGCCTGAAGCCAAAACAGCATCCGATAAATTAAAAATGAGAGGGGAGGCTGTAAATATTGATAACATTGGTAAAACCTTTAAAGATGAAGCCGATAAAATGAGCGAAAATTTTCGGAAAAATGGCAAACATTATGGAAGAAAAGCGGAAGCTACTATTGAATCGCTTTTCAATTTTTTAGGACAACTCTTAACTGGTTTATTTAAGGTGTTGGGAAAAGTGTTTGGGGTTGTTTTTCTTTTGGTAGGCACATTTTTACTGGTGGGCTTGTTAGGAATGTTGATTGGCTCAGAAACTATATTTTCCATCACTACAGATGGGGTTTTTTCAATTACTTCTCAAGAGTTTTTTAATTTAATTTTTATATCGGAAGATCAATTTCATATCGCTATAATAGGTGTTGCAATTGCAATTGGGTTACCCATTATCATGCTCATCTATGCAGGAGCGAATCTACTGTTTAAAGTGAAAACATACGCAGGAGTTAGTATTGGATTATTCGTTCTATGGGTAATAGGTGTTTTTATGTGTGCTATGATAGGAATAAGAATGGGCGCAGAATTATCTGAATATGAAATGGTAACCATTGAGGAAGTGGTGACCAATGACGCCAATGATTTTTACATCAGTGCAAGTCAGTCTGAAAACCCTGGAGAAGGAATTTTAGAAGGAAAATATTCCTCGATTTCGTTAGATAAGGATTCAATATATATGAATGACGTGAGGTTGTCTATTTATAAAAGTAAAACGGATAGCATGGAAATTAAGTTGGTAAAAGATGCCAATGGAAAATCGCGAAAGGATGCTGCTAATCATGCTAAAATGATACGCTTTAATTATAGTGTACTCGATAGCACTATTACTTTTAGCAATTATTTTTCGTTTCCGAAAGAGAATAAAATTAGAGGCCAAGAGGTGGAAGTTAATCTGTATTTGCCCGTTGGAAAATCTATTTATTTGGATCAATCATTAAAACACATCATTCATAATGTAGCTAATGTTACAGATACTTGGGATCCACACATGTTAGGAAAAAAATGGGTAATGTTAGAAGAGGGGCTAAGCTGTTTAGATTGTGATGAAATTGAAGGGGTAACTACCTTGCAATTAGATTCAATTCGAAAATATGTTCCTGAAATAAGAACTGAAAAATAGATGGATTTGATGATCGGTTTTTCAATCCTCATTTTATCAAGCGATTAATGGATGTACTTGATTAAGCAGTGGAATAAGTAACTATTTTTATAGAAGATTGATCGTTTGTAAGGATCTCTTCTGAAATCAGATTCCTGTTTAGTTTTTGCAAAAGGCCCTTCGGATTTATTCGAGGGGTTTTCTATGCTGATGTAGGGATGGTAAGACGTAAATAAGTCTTATTTTTGTAGGATAAATTAATAACATGAAATTATTTTTTTTAATAACAGGATTACTCGCTTTAGGCGTTTTTGGAATGGCCGTTAAAATCATCTTTAAAAAAGAGGGTAGATTTGACAAAACTTGTGCCAGTGCGAGTCGAATATTTGGTGAAGATCAAGAGGGTAAACCTTGTGGTTTTTGTGGTGCTAAACCAGCCGAAAAATGTAAAAGTGAAGAGGCTTAGTTGTAGGTGAACAGTTGCTTGTTGTTGGTAAATAGTGGATGGTTACTGGGGAATGGTTTTGAAAGAAAAGTAACTTACTATTTACTACTCCAATAAGTCAGGTCTTCTCGTTTTGGTTCTTTCAAAAGCTTGGTCTTCACGCCATTGATCAATAGCTTTGTGGTTTCCTCCTAATAATATTTCAGGAACTTTTAATCCTCTATACTCTTCAGGTCGCGTATAAACTGGAGGCGCCAATAAACCATCCTGAAAGGAATCTGTTAAAGCAGAGGTTTCATCATTGATTACGCCTGGAAT
This sequence comes from Flavobacteriales bacterium, assembly GCA_034112225.1. Classification (GTDB taxonomy): domain Bacteria; phylum Bacteroidota; class Bacteroidia; order Flavobacteriales_E; family Vicingaceae. Next base: position 6,753 of record JAWUVT010000069.1, read on the forward strand.
TAATCGAATAATAGCATCGCTTAATATTGCGGCGGGCAATTCACCTCCGGTTAACACAAAGTCGCCAATAGAAATTTCTTTAGTAATAAATAATTCTCGAATTCTTTCATCGATTCCTTTATAGTGACCTGCCAAAATGATAATGTTTTCTTTTAATGAAAGGGTATTCACCATTCCTTGTCTCATCGTTTCTCCATCAGGAGTCATATAGATGACTTCATCATAAGTTCTTTCGGATTGTAATTTTTCGATACAATCGGCTATGGGTTGAATTTGCATCACCATACCAGCCCCTCCTCCAAATGGACTGTCGTCAATACTTTTTTGCTTATTGATGGAGTACTCGCGTAAGTTGTGTAAGTTAATTTCTACGATTCCTTTGTCTTGTGCTCTTTTTAAGATAGAGGTGTTCAGCGGACTTTCTAATAAGTCAGGTAGTACAGTGATGATGTCAATTCTCATAAAGCGAGTTGTAAAATTATAAAAGTGTAAAGTTAGATAGTTTTACGTTAAGGAAAGATAAATTGGCTTAGGGATAGTAGCGGCATCTTTTTAATCTTGGGTTTGAGCTGAGCGAAAATACAAGGTTAAAAAATAGAGCGGATAGCCCGACCGAAGGAAGCCCCAAAATATTAGTTGAAATTTAAAATTGAAGATTTAGAATTGACTACTTTTGTTATTCAAAATTTTGCTATGACAGAAACAAAACATAACTGGACAAAAGAAGAGATTTTAGAAATTTACAACAAACCTTTAATGGAGTTGGCGTATGATGCGGCAACAATCCATAGAGAATATCATAACCCCTTAGAGGTTCAAGTAAGTTCTTTAATATCCATTAAAACTGGAGGTTGTTCTGAAGATTGTGGGTATTGTCCACAAGCTGCTCGTTACCATACGGGTATTGAGAAGAATGATTTAATGTCGGTTGATGTGGTGAAGGAAATGGCAAGTAATGCCAAAGAGAGTGGTGCCTCAAGAGTTTGCTTAGGTGCTGCTTGGAGAAATGTAGAGAATAACGAAGATTTTGACAATGTCTTGGATATGGTAAAGGAAGTAAACGCCATGAATATGGAAGTTTGCTGTACTTTAGGGATGTTATCGCAAGATCAGGCAAGAAGATTAAAGGAAGCAGGTTTATATGCTTACAATCACAATTTAGATTCTTCAGAAGATTTCTATAAAGAGATTATTTCTACAAGAGGTTATGATGATCGATTAAGAACGATTGAGCACGCTCAAAAAGAAGGAATCCACGTTTGTTCAGGTGGTATTATTGGAATGGGAGAGGATGCCAACGATAGAGTAGGAATGTTATATACTTTAGCGAACATGACTCCTCATCCAAGTTCAGTACCAATTAATGGTTTAGTACCTGTTCCTGGAACACCTTTAGAGGAACAAAAACCAGTTGAAATTTGGGACATGGTGAGAATGATTGCTACAGCAAGAATTGTAATGCCTAAAGCGGAGGTAAGATTATCTGCAGGAAGACAGCACATGAGTCTAGAAGGACAAGCCATGTGTTTTATGGCAGGAGCAAGTTCTATTTTTGCAGGAGATAAATTATTAACGACTCCTAATCCTAAGTTCAATGAGGATATGGAATTATTTGAAATTTTAGGGGTAAAACCTAAGGATGCATTTACTGCTGGAGAACAACCAACTACTTCAGATTCTTATAAAGAAGTGAACGAAGAAGGTAGAGCGAAATGGAGTAGACCAGCTCACGACATTGATAGAAATATTGAAGCTACCGAAAAAGGGAAAGCAGTAAGAAAAGAGTTGAAGGAAGTTAAGTAAGCCCCCCTGATTCTTTTAGAAGGAGAGCTGTCAGCATGTCATTTCGATTGGAGTACAACGGAATAGAGGAATCTTTTGATGGTGAGCTTGTTTTGACTCTCACAATGTTGAACGAATTGAAATGCCATTCACAGTATTGATACCTTGAGAGGTGTTCCACTGAGCTTGTCTAAGGGTTGGTTTTGGGATCTGTTTATAAGTGATTTTTGAAAATGAACGCTCATTTAAAACATATTAAAGATAAATTAGAGCAGCGTAAATCTGAAAATGCTTTACGTGAATTAAAATTCAACGAAAATTTAATTGATTTTTGTTCGAATGATTATTTAGGTTTTGCTTCAGAGGCTGAAATTCATGTGTTGGATGAAGTGTCTTCAAAAACTTATGGAGCTACAGGCTCTCGTTTAATTTCAGGAAATCATAAAGTAACAGAAGAAGTTGAAGCTTTTTTAGCGGCACATTACAAGGCGGAAGCTGCGCTTATCTTTAATTCTGGTTATAATGCCAATATTGGCTTATTTTCGAGTCTTCCACAAAGAGGAGATACCATTATTTATGATGAATTAATTCATGCATCTATACGCGATGGTGTAAAATTAAGTAATGCGAATTCTTTTTCTTTTAAACACAACGACATCAATTCTTTAGAAGAGAAAATTAAAAATGCAAAAGGACATGTTTGGATTGCGGTAGAATCCATTTACTCTATGGATGGTGATCAAGCACCATTACAAGAATTGGTGAACGTTTGTAGAAAATTTGATGCCGCTTTAATTGTAGATGAAGCACATGCTTGTGGAATTTTTGGAGGTAAAGGAGAAGGCTTAGTTGTGGCGTGTGGGCTAGAAAACGAAGTGTTTGCTAGAGTTGCAACATTTGGAAAGGCGTTAGGATTACATGGTGCAGTAGTTTTAGGGAATAAATTACTTCGAGATTATTTAATTAATTATTCAAGAGCTTTTATTTACACAACCGCATTGCCTTTGCCAAGTGTTTTAGCCATGAAAAAGGCACATACTTTTTTAGCGAATAATTTAGATCGAATGGAGCAATTAAAAGAGTTGATAAGTTATTTCAAATCTAACATTCAACATTTAACATTCAACATAGTACAGAGCGATAGCGCTATACAGTGTATAATTATACGGGGGAATGATGCAGTGAAAAAGTTGGCAGAAAGTGTTCAACGCAATGGTTTTGATGTTCGTCCAATATTATCTCCAACAGTACCCAAAGGAGAGGAGCGCTTACGCATTTGCTTGCATGCGTTCAATACCAAAGCGCAAATAGATGGATTAATTAAAGCGATAGAAAACTAGGTATGAGAAAAATATTTGTCACTGGAATAGGAACGGATGTTGGGAAGACAGTCGTTTCAGCAATTTTAACGGAAGCTTTAGAAGCCGATTACTGGAAGCCCGTTCAGGCAGGAGATCTAGACAATTCCGATTCCATCAACGTGGAAAGATTCATTTCTAATGAGAAGACCGTTATTCATCCTGAAGGAATGAAGTTGAACTCTCCAATGTCGCCTCATGCAGCAGCAGCAATTGATAAAGTAGCCCTTAAATTATCGGACTTTCAATTGCCTAAAACCGCTAACCATTTAATTGTAGAAGGGGCAGGGGGATTAATGGTACCTTTAAATGATAAAGATTTAATTATAGATTTAATTCAGCACCTAGATATTGAAGTCGTATTGGTCTCTCAAAATTATTTAGGCAGTATCAATCATACCATTTTAAGTATTGATGCTTTAAAAAATAGAGGCATAAGCGTGTTAGGAATAATTTTTAATGGATCTCAAAATGTTGAAACGGAGCAATATGTTTTGAACTATTCAGGGTTAAAATGTTTAGGAAGAATTCAGCAACATCAAAGCATTAATAAAGTAATAGTATTGAGTTACAAACACAAATTTTCGTCATTATTAGTTTGACAGGGAATCTATTTAAAGCAGTAAGATGAGCAATTTAGTAGCAAAAGATTTAAAATATATATGGCATCCTTTTAACCATAAAGGAACCGAGATAGTGCCAATTGTTAAAGCCCAGGGTGCTTATATTTTTGGGGAAGATGGGAAAAGGTATATTGATGGTTTTTCGAGTTGGTGGGTGAATATACACGGACATTGTAATCCTTATATTGCTAAAAGTATAGCAGATCAGGCTTTGGTGTTAGAGCATGTTGCTTTTGGAGGTTTTACACATCCTCAGGCAGTTAGATTGGCGGAGCGATTGGTTCATTTATTGCCTCCTAATATTGACAAAATATTTTTCTCTGATAATGGATCAACCGCTAATGAAGTGGCCTTAAAGATGGCGATTCAATATTGGTTTAATCAAGGAGAACAGCGTAATAAGTTTATTACGTTCACCAATGATTATCATGGAGATACCTTCGGAAGTATGAGCCTGACGGCTCGTGGAGGGTTTAACGAGCCATTTGAACGCTTCTTATTTGATGTTGAATTTATTGATACTCCAAATCAAGAAAATAGACAAGAGGTGTTAACGCGATTTGAAGGTGTATTAAAATCAAATGATGTGGCTGCTTTTATTTTTGAACCCATTGTTCAAGGTGCTGCAGGAATGTTGATGCATTCTCCAGAAATTTTATCTGAAATGATAGCGTTGTGTCAAAAATACAATGTATTGACTATTGCAGATGAGGTATTGACTGGTTTTTATAGAACAGGTAAATTTTTCTCCTCAGACCATTTAGAATTTAAACCAGACATTATCTGTTTGTCTAAAGGGGTTACTGGTGGGTTTATGACGATGGGAGTAACTGCTGTAGCGGATAAAGTATTTAAAGCTTTTGATTCTGAGTACAAGAAGCATACCTTCTTACATGGTCATTCCTATACGGGTAATACTTTGGCATGTGCTGCTGCAAATGCGAACTTAGATCTTTTTGAGCAACCAGAAACGCAAGAAAATATACAACGAATTGTTCAACAACAAGCTCAATTTATCAATTCTATAAAAAAGCATCCAAAATTAAGAGATGCAAGAAATTTTGGAACGATTGCCGCAATTGAATTAGATACTGAAGGAGAGAGTAATTACTTTAATGCCAAAGGAAATGACGCTTACAAGTGGTTTATGGATAAAGGAATTGTTATTAGACCGTTAGGAAATGTATTAATTATGATTCCTCCGTATTGCATTAAAGAAGAAGATTTAAACTACATCTATCAGCAGATTGAAAATTTTCTTAAACAATAACTTAGTATGCATTTTTTGATTCATTAATTAATTTTCTACAGACCTCTTTATAGATGTTTTCTTTATCAAATCGATTGATCGTTAGTTTGTATTTTCTGAAATGGGAAAATAAATAAGTGATGGTAAAAGAGATGAGTATCGTTAGTGCGATATTGATGGATAAGTGCCCAAATTTTAGCCAGGAAAAAGCCTTTAATGTAATTAGAGCTGTAACAACTATTAAACTTAGGATTTCAAACCAATTCATAGCCACTTTAATTTTGAGTTGAGAATACTCATACTTATATAAAAGATCGATGTCTTTGTATCTCATTATTTTTGGATGTGTCATAATTAGGGGTTTATTAGATTTATAAAGACTGATTAGAATCAAATTAAATTTAGCTAAATAAATAGAATTTGTGGTTAACTTATCTGATCCATATGAGTTTAAAATTGTATTCCTAATTGTCAATAATTTGTGGTTTTAATTAAAATGCGCTATATTTAGTAGGTGTTATAAATTTAATTATTGTATTGCTATGAAGCCATCTACTGAATTATTTCAACTTGTAAAATCTTTATCAAAATCTGAAAAACGGTATTTTACGTTAACATCTTCTTTACAGTCTGGGGAAAAGAATTATATGAAACTCTTTGATGCTATTGGGGGAATGGAACATTATGATGAGGCGGAATTAAAAAGAAAATATGCTAACGAATCTTTTGTTAATCACTTCGCCTCAGAAAAAAACCATTTATATAGTCTTATTCTTAAAAGTTTAAGAGGTTTTTATGTTGATAAATCTACTGCTTCTATTTTGCAAGAACAGCTATGTAATATTGAATTGCTAGTGGATAAAGCGCTTTATAAGGAGTGCGGAAAAATAATTCGGAAAGCTAAAATTATCGCTTATAATTATGAGAAGTATTACTACTTATTGGATTTAATTGATTGGGAAAAAACATTAGTAGAAGAGGAGTATTTACGAGGAGATTTTGACAAAGATTTAACCCAATTAGTAGAAGAAGAGAATGATTGTTTAGAAAAACTTAAGAATTTAGCAGAATACCAAATGTTGTATTCTGAAATTAATTATGTTTTTAGAACAGGAGGTTATATCAGAACGGTTGAGGAGAAAGCGATGTTGGATAAAATTTCCAAACATGACCTAGTCAAGAATGATAAAATGGCTCTTTCTAAAAAAGCTGCCACAGCCTGTTATTACATTAGAGGCTTGTGTGCTTATACCGAAAGAAATTTAGATACCGCTCATGTTAATTTTAAGAGTGTAGTACAAATTATGGAAGATAATCCGACGATTATGAATGAACTTTCTCCACGATATGTAAAAGCATTAAATAATGTGATGTTTTCTTATATGGATTATGCCGATTGGGACAATGCGATTGCAATCATCAAGAAGCTCAAAGGGTTGGTTAGTCAAAAAGGTTTTGAAAGTATAAGTATTCAATTAAAGCTTTTTACCTATCCTCATAATGCAGAGTTACTAGTCTGCATTAGTCGAGGAGATTTTAAGCGGGCAATTAAAGCGGTAGTTCCATCTGTTTTAAAAGGTTTAGTAAAGTATGATGTTAAGATTAATGACGAGGAAATCATGTTGTTTTATTACAATATCTCAAGGATTTATTTTGGAGCAAATGATTATAAAAACTCCTTAAAATATATTAATCTAGTATTAAATAATAGTGAAAAAAGGTTAAGAGAGGATGTCTATACTTTTGCTAGGTTAATTAATTTGATCATTCATTATCAATTAGGAAATTATGACTTACTAGATTATACCATAAAATCTGCTAAACGATTTGTTACCAATAGTCAAAAAAATTACAAGTTTGAAACTGTTTTTTTAACGGAATTTAAAAAGCTCTTAAAAAACAGAGACGCAGATGCAATGCTTGATTTATATAAGCGCTTTAAAAGTGAATTGCAAAAAGTTTTAAAAGACCCTTATGAGCAGGCAGCAAATGAGTATTTTGATTTTATTCCATGGTTAGATTCTAAAATTGAAAACAAAACATTTGAAGAAATTGTAAAAAGTAAACAAGCTTAGATTCTTTGTTTTACCGCTTCATATAAAATGATACCTGCTGCAACAGATACGTTTAAAGAACCAATTTCTCCTGCCATTGGAATTTTTGCTTTGTCATCAGCTAATCGTAAAATTTGATTAGAAATTCCAAATTCTTCACTTCCCATAACAATAGCAGTTGGAGAAGTATAGTCTACATCATAAATCGTTTGTTCAGTTTTTTCTGTACATCCAACAATTCTAATACCACTTGCTTGTAAAAACATAGCGGCATCAGTTAGGTTATCTACCTTACAAACAGGAATGGTGTGCAATGCTCCAGCTGATGTTTTAATCGCATCAGCATTTATTTGTGCCGATTCTCTTTTCGGTACAACAATGGCATGCACTCCTGCACATTCTGCAGTTCTTGCAATGGCACCAAAATTTCTTACGTCAGTTAGCTTATCTAACAATAAAATGAAAGGAATTTTTCCTTCCTCAAAGAGGGTCGGGACAATCGTTTCGATATCGGCCATATCAATTGGTGAGATAAATGCCATTACTCCTTGATGATTGCCTGTGGTATGTTTATTTAGTTTTTGAATAGGAACATGTGAAAATGCTATCTTTCCTTTTTTAACCGCTTTACGCAACTCTGTTAAACCAGGTCCTTTAATGTCACGTTGGATATATAACTTGTCAATTGCTTTACCAGCATTAATTGCTTCGATTACTGGGTGAACTCCAAAAATGATATTTTCTTTTTCCATGATGCCAAATTAGGTTAATTAGATTTCTTAAGCCTAGTATTAGCTCTTGAAAAAAAGATTTTGAGTTGGAGAAGTTAACGAGACTTGAAAAGCTGACTATGGATGACGAGTAGGGTCTCTATTGGTAAACTTTTGGATGACTAAACAATTGGAAGAAGAACCTCTGCTATTGGTCGCATATGACTAAAAAATATTCATCATTATGAGAACTATCATATTCAATAGAAAAGAGAATCCCTAGTTTTAATTGCTAAACAATTAAAATAGGTAGTGTTGGGAAAAAAAATGGATGCTGATTTACCGTTTTTGACAATTTGTGCAAGTTGAATTTGAATAAAATTAAAATGGAATATTAATTTTTACAATTAGATGCTACTATCTCTGGACTTCGTTAGTGATTATATGCAATTGCTTCCATTAGGTTTTGTGTAGGTGTATTTTTTGTCCCCTTTATCTATCTTGCTACTCCATCTTTAAAACCTCTTTTTATTCCTCTAAAAGTTCGTTCTATTTTAAACCTTTTTTGTCTAACTAATTTATTAAATCGACTTAACCATTTGACAGGGGCCTTTTTAAGTGTTTTTTTTAGCATGTGATGTTTAAGTTTTCGCTTTTTTAAAATAGCCTCATTTTTCATGGAGTGATAGCCCCCTACTTTTTATTTAGCCACATTTGAAGCATATGCTTTGGTGACTTTAATTTCTTGTTCATCTGGTCGATCTTGGATTACTTTATTATTGATTTTCTCTTTATGTCGTTGAGGCAGATATCGACAATAGCATCTATTATTATTACTCCAGCCTTTAATATGTTGAGCCTCTAATTGGCTGATTATCGCTTTAAAAGTTCACTAGCGATTACTTTTGTTTGTGCTGTTTTAAATCGGCTCAATTCACT
>JAWUVT010000070.1:0-10601 GCA_034112225.1 Flavobacteriales bacterium
AATTCCGTAGAATCTTGTATTTGGTATTATTCAATGATATTTTTTTAATACGTTATTATAAGAAACTTTAGAGCATTAAAATTTGTAGCTATAATTCGCCATGGCGCCTGTACTGAGTTTATCGAAGTATTAAATTGCCTCTTGCAAAAAAGGCTCGATTGCTTTTTAAAAATAATTATGCTGCGCAGTAATTTTTTTAAACACAATTTTCCAACGCTTGCCATAGTTTACACTGAGCTTGTCGAAGTGCCAAAAAAAAGCTAATTTTTAGAGTTCTTCAAAATTTGGTTGTTAAATTAAATTCTCGTTTTAATTTTTTTCTAATAACATTTTAGTAAACTTTCCACAAGAGTATAAAATTTAAAAAAATAAATTTCTATACACTTGTTCTACTTGGGAATTATAATTATTATTTTTTTCTCGACCTTTCGACTACGCTCAAGATAAATTCCAAAAGAAACAAAAAAACTTGTGCTGAGCTTGTCGAAGTATCAAGACTTACATATAATTTTGGAAACAATTAAGGCTCAATCGCTATATTTTAGAAAACATTGTAACTCTTAAGAAAGTTTAGAACTGTTTGTTTCATTCTGCACTTTAACAACCCTTATTACCAGCCCTCTAAAATATATACGCTCATTCGCCTATTGTTTTAGCCAAAGTTTTCTGAGGCCGTTTTGCCAACGCCACATCTGGGTATAAAACGCACTAGTTCTATTTTACATAATATTTATAGATATGATTTAAAGTTTATCAATCATATTCTCTAAAGTATATTTACTTAATTCTGGAATTGCATTTGTAAATACGCTAATTTCCCAATTAGATAACTCCTAACTCATGCTTTGAGGTTTTAATAGATTTTTCTGTTACAGCATCAATAGATTTAAATAATAACTGATAAGAATTACCTATATTAGTAGTGATATTGAAGTCTACTGCTTCTCTCCCACTTTCATTATTTGAAACTTCTATTTTGAGCTTTATTAAGCTGAGATTTCATAAAACTGAAGAGTAATTTATCAAATAACTATTTACGGTGATACTAAATCTAATACTGGGAGTTTCTAGTTACTAATAATCTACTGCCCCCATTTTAAAACATCTAGATACATTGTAATTCGTGATTCATCCATCCCATCAATATTATTAATATCATCAATAATAGTTAGAAGATGTTCATTATTATTACACATTAAATTAATCTCAATGTTATATTTACCTGATGTAATTGCCAAAAAACTAACTTCAGATAATTTTGATATTTGAGTTAGGGCTTCTTTCATCTTAGATGCTGGTTTTATCGATAACATAAGTCTAACATAAGAGTTTAACCCTAATTTTTTAGGTTCTGCGCGACCTATTATTCGGAGTATTCTTTCATCAATTATTCGATTGTATCTATTTCTTATAGTGCTGACTGCAACATTTAAATCATCAGAAATTTCAGTAAAAGATTTTCTACCATCTTGTTGAAGGTGTTTTATTATTTTATAATCCAACTCATCTAGCTGTACTTCCATTTGCGGATCTTCCTTTTTAGTTCTTTCCATAGTTGTAATCGCTTTATTGTAATTAATCACATAAATCTACTAACTGCAAAATTAGTTTTTTAAAATATAATAATAAGCTTTTTGCATGTTTCTTTCATTTAAAATAGCAACTTATTCATAATTCATCATAAAAAATCAATTGACTTCAATTGATTAACAATAAACGATGTAGACTATGTTTTATAATAAGCTATATATAGATTTTGTTCGTATTCTAATTTAACTAAATAATGCAGTAATTTTATTTTATTTGAAATATTTTGCAAAAAAATATACCTAATTGTGAAATAAAAAGCATACTATTGTATAATATTAATAAAAAAATAACTTTAAAATTAACAATTATGAATAAAAAATTACTTAGAATTATCAAATGTATAATGTTATTTTTTATAGGATGGAATAGTTATAGCCAAGAAGATAAACCTACATACAAAGGATTACAAATGAAGGTAAATGATAGTTGGAAAATTAAATTTTCTGGTCAAATTAATGCTTATTATGTAAATACACAACAGAAAGAAGATGAAGCAAACGGAATTGAAAAAGAAAGCTTTAGCTCAATACAAAATGGAATTAACCAAGCTACAATTACTTTTAATCCAGTTTACACAATGAAAAATGGAGGAACTATTTCAGGAACTTTTGATTTAGCTTTTGGTATTACTAATCATGGTGTGGATTCAAAAGCACCTGCTGCAACAGGTTTTGGGTATTCATCTGTTGATATTCGCCAAGCTTTTATAAAAGTGACTACACCTAAGTCAGGCTCTTTTGTTATAGGAAAAACTTTTGGAGGTTTTGGTTTAGATGCCCTAATATATGATGTAAGTATTTTAGGAATTGGAGCGAATTATTCTTATGATAACCCGCAAAACACAACCTTGGCGGGTATTGGGTATGGTTACATTTTTGCTGATAAAATGGCACAAATTAGTTACACCACTCCTTCGTTTTTTAATAAAACGTCTAGTTTAACTCTGGGAGTGTATGAACCATTTGCTACTTATGATTTTAATGGTGCTTTTGGTGATGCCTTCGGTGTTACTGATAATCCTAATAGTTTAGGATATCAAGGTAAGTTTGTTTTTAATAAAAAATATAAGAAAGCAAATATATATTTTAGTAGTTCATTTATTTCTCAAGAAGTATCTGATAACAAACAAGACTTAGGTCTTAACGGTTTTGGTATTGATACATTTTTAAAAGTAGGTTATAAAGGTTTAACACTTTCAGGATATTATTATACTGCCAATGGTATAGGAGATGCAGGTATAATGTTCGGTCCTGCAATAACTGTAAATTCAGTAGTTGAAACTATTAAATCTGATGGTTATTATGGTCAAATAACGTACAAACTACCAAAGAACCCCATTACTTTAGGAATAAATTACGGTGCTAGTAGAGTTAAAGATAATATTATAAATAATCAATTAGCGTATAGCGATAGTGCAACTAGGTTTACAAATAGTATTGCCTACGCCATAAACTCTAATTTAGTATTAAAATCGGAGTATACTATACAAGGTAGACATAAGATATTTGCCCCAAAAGCTAATGTGTTTTCATTGGGTGGATTCTTTCTTTTTTAAAAACCTCTTTAACGAAGTAGTATAATGATGTGACTGTATTAAAACCGATACAAACAGTATTACATAAAATGAAAAAAAATAAGGAACTACAAGAAAGAAAAGAAATGGCCATTGCAAATGGTCAAAAAAACGTATTCCCTATTTATATTGATAAGGCAATTAATGCTGAAATATGGGATGTTGAGGGAAAGCGTTATATTGATTTTTGTGCTGGTATCGGGGTCACAAATGTAGGTCATGGTCACCCTAAAGTTATGGCTGTTATAAAAGAACAAATAAATAATTTCACACATACATGTGTAATGATTAACCCTTACGAATCAGCCATAGAATTAGCAGAAAAACTAAATGAGTTAGTACCTATAAAACAAGCAAAATCTGTTTTTTTAAATAGTGGTGCTGAAGCTGTAGAAAATGCTGTAAAAATAGCCAAAGCGTATACTAAACGATCTAATATTATTTCTTTTGTTGGTTCATTTCATGGAAGAACTCATATGTGTTTAGGATTAACAGGAAAATTTCAACCTTACAAAGAAGGGTTTGGTCCTTTTCCTAATGGAATTTATCACATTCCATTTCCAAATAAAAACTATAAAATAACCATAGAAGATACTTTGAACAGACTTAAAGATCTATTTAAAACGACTGTTGACCCTACTGAAATTGCTGCTATAATTATTGAACCAGTGCAAGGTGAAGGAGGTTTTCATATTGCACCCAAAAAGTTTATTCAAGAACTTAGAGAGGTTTGTAATCAACATGGAATGTTACTAATTTGCGATGAAATTCAAACCGGATTTGCTCGTACAGGGACTTTTTTTTTTATGGAACACACTGGTGTAGAACCTGACATTATGACCATTGGTAAAGGTTTAGCTAATGGTATTCCACTATCTGCAGTTGTTGGTAAAGAAAAGGTTATGGGTGCAGCGAAAAGCCTTGGAGGCACTTTTGGAGGTTCGCCTATAGGTTGTCAATCTGCACTGGCTGTTATCGATATTATAAAAGAAGAAAATCTTTGTGAGCGTGCCTTAGAAATAGGAAAAATATGTAGCGATAAGCTAAATAAACTTAAAAGTTTGTATCCTGAAAAGATTGCTTGTGTTAGAAACTCAGGGGCTATGATTGCCATAGAAATTGTAACTAATGGCAATTTTAAACAACCAGATACTGACATTACTAAAAAAATAATAAAAAAATCATCAAATAATGGTTTACTTTTAATCTCCTGTGGAATGGAAGGTAATATCATTAGATTATTGCCTCCATTAACAATAGAATTTGAGGTTTTAAATGAAGGGCTTGATATTCTTAATAAAACTATAATAAAATTATTTTCAGAATAAAATTAATAATGAATTATAAACAACTTTTTACTAATTTAAATTTTAACATTATGATAAAAAACGAAAAAATGAAACGTTCAACAACAAAATCTTCATTGTTTAAAATAGCTATAAATACTGGTATCTTTTTCCTGCTATTGCTTTTTAGCAATATTATAAGTGCTCAGGAAACTACGATGGAAAAAATTCAGAAGGATGCACCTTCTAATTGGGGAAAATGGGGTCCAGAAGATAAGATAGGAGCTTTAAATTATCTAGACGACGCTCAAACATTAAGAGGTATAAAAGCAGTTGAAACAGGTAAGCGTTTTACTTTACAATTACCCATGACTCATGGTATCGGGCCAGTTTTTCCAGGGCGAATTCCAGTAGAACATTTTATGTCTCAGGATGAAAGTACATACACTAGTGGAAAAAAAGAACCTTTAGCAGGTGGTATGAAATATTCTGATGATGTTGTGTATATGTATTTGCAAGGAACATCACATGTGGATGCACTTGGACATGCTTGGTATGGAAACCAAGTTTATGGAGGAAAGTCTGCAAACAATACCGTAGATGGACATAGTTTTGTTGGTGTTGGCGAATTGGCAAAAAAAGGGATTACAGGTAGAGGTATACTCTTAGATGTGGGAGTCGCTTTAGGTGATTCTAAAGGAAGATTAGCACCAAATACATGTATCACTTTAGATGATCTTAAGGCTGTTGCAAAAAAACAAGGTGTAACTATTGAAAAAAGAGATATTCTAGTAATCCGTACAGGTTCTATGGGACGTTTTTATGACGAGGATGATAAAGAAAATTGGGATGCTCTGACAGAGCCAGGTTTATGTTACAGCAAAGAACTAGTACAGTGGATATATGACATGGAAATTCCTGTAATAGCTTCTGATAATTTAGCTGTTGAAAAAGCTGTTCAAAAAATTGATGAGGAAACGACAGTAATACCTTTACATGGAGCTTTGATACGTGATTTAGGGGTTGTACTAACGGAAATTTATTGGCTAGAAGACCTTTCTGAAGACTGCAAGAAAGATAAAAAATATACTTTCCTTTTTACTGCAGCTCCTTTAAAAATGGAAAAAGGTTCTGGTTCACCAGTTAACCCTATTGTAATAAAATAAAGTATGAGTATAGCAAACTTTAAATCGGCACATGAAGTTGCTATTGGCCGAGAATCATTAAAAGGGTTAAAAGACTACATGAATAAACTGGGTATGAAAAATCCCTTTATTGTAACAGATAAAGGGATTTTAAATTCAGGAACTCTTGAGTTTGTAACCACTTTATTAAAAGATAGTTCTTATACCGTATATGATAATGTGGCTCCTGAACCCGAAATGGTTATTGTAGAAGAATGTAAAAAAGCATTCTTAAAATCTAAAAGCGATAGTATTATAGCTGTTGGTGGTGGTAGTGTAATGGATACTGCAAAAATCATGGCTGTTTATGCTGAATATGATGGTCCTTTGGACAATTTATTTGGAGAAGGAAAAGTACCTGGAAGAAATACTCCTATAATAGTAATTCCAACAACGGCAGGAACTGGATCAGAAGTTACAAATATAGGTGTTCTTTCAGATACAGAAGCTCAAGTTAAAAAAGGAATAGTTAGTAATCATTTGCTTGTAGATGTTGCGATAGTAGATCCAATAATGACTGTTAGTTGTCCTAAAAAAATAACTGCTGCGAGCGGAATTGATGCACTTGTACATGCCATTGAAGCTTATTTATCTAACAATGCTAATCATATAACAGATGCGCTGGCTCTTAGAGCTATGAAACTCATAATTAATAGTTTGCCAAAAGCATATGCCCAACCAAATAATATAGATGCTAGGGAAGATATGGCTATGGGTAGTTTGTTAGCAGGAATGGCTTTCGGAAATGCGGGAGTAGGTGCCGTTCATGCCTTGGCGTATCCTTTAGGCGGAAGGTTTCATATATCACATGGTATTAGTAATTCTTTATTATTACCCTACGTAATGGAATGGAATAAGATGGCTTGTGTTGAACGTTTTAGAGATATCGCTGAAGCATTTGACGAACCTCTAGCACAAAAAACGAATGAGCAAGCAGCTGATTTGGTTATTAAACGTCTTCATAAAATTTGTAAAGATGTTGAAATTCCTAAGAGTATAAGCTCATTTAATATACCTGAATCTATCTTGACCGAATTAGCGGCAGATGCTATAAAGATAGATCGCTTGTTAAGAAATAACCCTAGAACATTATCAGAACAAGATATTTTAGCTATTTACAAATCTGCTTATTAACAATTTTATGCAGATGTAAATGAAGCTGCAAAATTAAATACATAAAAATATGAAAATGAATCGTTGGAAAAATCATGTTTATGGAGAAGAAGCTCCATATACACCTCTAGGACCTTTTAAATTACGCTTGCCATTTGTCCATTATCGTTTTGAGTTACCTGATTATTTTCAAGGGCTTTTAATGTGTGCGGTTGATTTAGCTGCAATACCACTTATGGTAGATCTTTTAGGTATGCCATTTGAAGCCGCTATCGCTATTGTAATATTAAATGGTTTACTGTACTTAATCCATCATTTATTTGGAGACCCTGTTGTTCCAGGTTGGATTACACCAGCAATACCGTTATTAATAGCTTATGTAGAGGTTTTTCCAATGGGCTCTGATAGGGTTCATGCATTAATATCTTTTCAAATGACGCTCGGTATTTTGGCAATTATTTTAGGTTCAACACGTTTGGCATCAAAGGTTGTTCAAATTATTCCGCAGGCGATAAAATCAGGTATAATTCTCGGTGCGGGTATTGCAGCAATAATGGTTGTATTTAAAGAAGGTGGGCGTTTTGATATGTATCCATTGTCAATTAGTATAGCTGTTGGTTTAGCTTTTTATCTAATTTTCTCTAAACACTTTGCTAAATTAACTAAAAGCAGCAAATTTTGGAGAAATTTAGGAAATTTAGGAATTTTCCCCATAGTAATATTAGCTGTCATAATTGCTCCTCTATTGAGAGAGGCATCATGGCCTACTATCGAATGGGGTTTTACTAATCCAAATTTTTCACTAATGTTTAGTGACTATACTATTTTTGGTGTAGGCTTCCCTCCTCTTAAAATGTTTCTTACATCCATACCAACTGCTTTCGCTGCCTACATCGTTTTATTTGGTGATGTTCTTCAAAGCAAAGCTATTTTAGAAGAAGCAGATGAGATTAGAGCAGATGAAAAGATTGATTATGATGCTAATCGAGCTCATTTGATTTTTGGAGGACGAAATATGTTAATGAGTATTTTTGGTCCTGATATAACGATGTCAGGTCCACTTTGGTCAGCGATGCATATTGTAATTGTTGAGCGATATAAACAAGGAAAAAAATCAATGGACTCTATCTTTGGTGGATCAGGTTCATTTAGATGGGGTACAAATACAGGCTTATTGTTTCTTCCTGTAGTTAGTTTGGTGAAACCTATTTTAGGAATTGCGCTAGCACTAACGCTCTTAATTCAAGGTTTTGTTAGTTTTAGAATTGGAGTAATGGAAGCAAGAAGTAAAAAAGACCTAGGTATAGCTGGTGTAATAGCAGGAGTTCTTGTTATAAAAGGAGCAGCATGGGCATTTGTTACAGGCGTTTTACTAACCTTTTTAATTTATGGTTTTAAGTTTTTTAAAGAACAAGAAAAAGATTTTTAACAAGTAGTAAGAAAAAAAAAGAAACAATGAAAATAAATATAAAAAACATTAAAAAAAAGCAATTTAATGGTTTGTTGCATGATAAATCTTTTGTTAATGGTGCTTGGGTATCTTCAGATAATCAATCCACATTTAAAGTAACAAACCCTTTTGATAATTCTATTATAGCCAATGTTGCTAGTTTGGGTAGTTTAGAAACTAAAAACGCTATCGATTGTGCTAATGAGGCATTTAAAACTTGGAGTAAAACAACGGCAGAAGAGCGTTCTAGACTATTAAAAAAGCTGTATCAGTTACAGATGGATCACGTAGAAGATTTAGCTCAGATTCTAACTCTTGAACAAGGGAAACCTTTGAATGAATCGAGAGGAGAGATTAAATATGGAGCATCATTTATAGAGTGGTTTGCAGAAGAAGCAAAGAGAACATATGGAGATACCATTCCTTCTCATGGAGTTGATAAACGAATTATTACAATTAAACAACCTGTAGGTGTAGTTGCAGCTATTACTCCTTGGAATTTTCCAAATGCAATGATAACACGCAAAATTGCTCCAGCTCTTGCCGCAGGATGTACCGTTGTTATTAAGCCCGCTCAACAAACACCTTTATCAGCTTTAGCTTTGGCAGCTTTGGTTGAAAAAGCTGGTTTTCCTAAAGGAGTTTTCAATGTAATTACTTCAGATTCTGCTAAGGAAATAGGCAATGAACTCACATCTAATCCGTTAGTACGTAAATTATCATTTACTGGATCTACAAAGGTTGGAAAAACACTAATGCGTCAGTGTGCAGACACTGTTAAAAAAGTTTCGATGGAGCTCGGTGGAAATGCACCTTTCATTGTATTTGAAGATGCTGACATTGATAATGCTGTAAATGGAGCAATAGCTTCAAAATTTAGAAATGCAGGTCAAACATGTGTTTGTACAAATAGAATTTTTGTTCATGATAAAGTATACAAAATTTTTGTAGATAAGTTTACTGTTGCCGTTCGTAAATTAAAAATGGGATCGGGCTTAAATGAAGAAACAACGATAGGTCCATTAATAAATAAAGAAGCTGTTGAATTTGTTGATGGTTTAGTTAAAAAATCCATTAAAGAAGGTGCTGAACTGATTATTGGTGGTCAGAAAATTGCTGACATGGAAAATTTTTATCCTCCAACCATTCTAAGCAAAGTTAATAGTTCTATGGAAATATTTAAAAATGAAATATTTGGATCAATAGCTCCTATTATAAAATTTAAAGAAGAAGCTGAAGTAATTCATATGGCTAATGATACTCCCTTTGGTTTAGCATCCTACTTCTATACGAATGATTATGCTAAAATATGGAGAGTTTCCGAAGGCTTAGAATATGGAATGGTTGGAGTTAATACAGGAATGATATCTACAACAGTAGCTCCTTTTGGTGGCATTAAAGAAAGTGGAAATGGTCGTGAAGGGTCTAAGTATGGTATGGATGATTATTTAGAAATTAAATATTTGTGTATAGGCGGAATCTAGTCAGATATCCATAAGTTCTTAGGTTTATTAATAAATACTAATGGAATAGATTTATTCTTATAAAAAATTATGTAATTGATAGAATTTATAAGATGATTGTCATTCCATACACATTCCCACTTCGCTCCTATCGTCACTTCGGGTAAAGAGTATTCCATTACATTTTTAAGAAACATTTGAGAAGAAAAAAAATAAAAGAAAATTTGAGATAAGAACTTCGCTTTTACCAAAGCAAAGTAACCCTTCGGCAAAAGCTCATGGCAGGCGCCACGCGGTACATTATAGTACATTTTTAATTAGGGATTATCCTGTGGATGATTTATAATTAAAAGCTTCTTATTAAAAATATAGCCGTATTTCAGGCTATTTACACATAATATCAGATATAATGTCTTTAGAGGTATATCGATAGCTATTATGTTAAAAGAAATTACGGCTTATTTATAAACTTCATATTCAGAAATTTTAAAGATATTTTTTTAATCCGTTACTATAAGAAACATTTAAATTATATAATTTGTAACTATAATTCGCCATGGCGCCTGTACTGAGTTTATCGAAGTATTAAATTGCCTCTTGCCAAAAACGCTCGATTGTTTTATTAAAAATAATTATGCTGCGCAGTAATTTTTTTAAACACAATTTTCCAACGCTTGCAGCCGCACAAAAGCTAACTTTTAGAATTCTTCAAAATTTGTAATTTCAATTAAAATTGTGCTATAATTTTTTTTCAATAACATTTTCGTCAACTTTCCACAAGAGCATAAATTTTAAAAAAATAAAATTCTATGCACTTTGTTCTATTAGGAACTATTATTGAAGTTTCTTTTGGTTAGTACTTTTAATATTATGTTAAATAGATATTATAATCCTTACTATTAATCATTTATTACTTTCTTTTTTTCCTTGATGAAAAAAGAA
>JAWUVT010000071.1:0-22624 GCA_034112225.1 Flavobacteriales bacterium
AAGGAATTAGTACAAGTGTTGAGAAACTTCCAAATTCAGAAAGAAAATTGGTTAGCTTAAACAGATTGTTAAAATTAAATGAAAACATCTATTTGTTTTTGATGGAGAAAAGATCTTCCGCTGCAATATCTATGTCTTCAAATATCCCAGACTGTAAAGTGATAGAGCCTGCAATGCTAAATCCTCTAAGTCCAATTTCACCAAATAGAAGAATGGCATTTATGATTGCTATACTTATGGGATTTTTTCTTCCATTAATGTTTTTTGTTCTATTAGATGTTCTAAATGATACAATTAGGGATAAAGAAGAAGTTGAATCGTTAACACGTGTTCCGATAATGGGTACAGTACCTAGAGCAAATAATTTTGATTCAAAAATGGTTATCGCAGAAAGACCAAAGTCTGCAATAGCAGAATCGTTTAGGATTATACGAACTAACTTGTCTTTCTTTCAAGCAAAAAAAACACCCTTTGTTATTCTTCTTACATCTTCGGTTTCTAGTGAAGGTAAGACTTATAATGCATTGAATTTAGCATCTATTTTAGCTGCTTCAGGTAAGAAAACAGTTTTGCTTGGCTTCGATTTAAGGAAACCACAATTGCACAATTATTTAAATATGGAAAATGAGATAGGGATTAGTAATTATATCTCTGGAAATATATCCTTGCAAGAGATTGTGAAACCAACTAAAATGAATGATTTATTTATTATTAATGCAGGACCCACACCACCTAATCCTGCGGAACTTTTATTGGGAGATAAAACAAAGGAATTGATTCGTGAATTAAAAAATGATTTTGATTATATAATAATGGATACTCCTCCCGTTGGTTTGGTTACGGATGCTTTAATACTAAAAGAAGAGGCAGATTTAAATCTATTTGTAATTAGACAAGATTATTCTAAGAGATCATTTATAGATAATCTGAATGATTTACATGTTAAAAAAGGGATGAAAAATTTAAGTATTCTTATTAACGATGTTCCTGTAAAGGGAAATTATGGATACTACGAAGAAGAATTAAGTTATAAGGATAGATTGATAAATAAAATCAAGAAAGCTTAATAAGAGTAGCCGAAATTTCATGAAAGTCCAAAAGATTATTAAACATCTCGATCAACAAACACAAGTTTTGTTTAATAATACATCTTGGGTCTTAATAGGGAATGTCGTTAGATCTGGTTTAGTTGTGTTAAAAGGAATTATCATTGCAAGAGGTTTAGGGGTTGAATTGTATGGTACTTTTGCCATTATCGCTGCCTTTGCAGGTAGCATACAACAGTTTTTTAATTTTACAATGAGTTCTTCTATCATTAAGTTTGGAGCAGCTTATTTAACCAATAAAGAGAACTATCGTTTTGCTGCGTTGATTAAAGGAGGATATTATTTAGCAGCTATTGTAGCTGTAGTATCTACCTTAATTATTATCTGCTTAACCTTCCTGGTATACGATGTATTTCTTGAAAAACCAGGTTTAGAAATGTTCATATTAGCCTATGCATTAATTTCATCTACTCTGTTTCTGGATAACATAAGTACAACCATATTGCGATTATATTTCCGCTTTAAAGAGACAGCATATATTAATATTGGTACTACAGCTTTTGATGTTCTCGTTATCGGTATTGTTATTTATTTTAACCCCAATAACTTTACTTATTTCTTTTTTGCTTTAATATTTAGCAGACTAATAGCTAGCCTTTGTCTAAATGGGGTTACTTTTTTTATCGTAAAAAAGGATATACAGCCATACATCAATGCTCCATTAAGTATTTTAAAACAAGACAAAAAAGAGATTCTTAGTTTTACAGTCGCCAACTCAGGAAGTAGGGCAATAAAGACTTTTATAAATAATGGGGATGTGTTATTGCTAGGCGCTTTATTAGGCCCAGCTCCAGTAGCGTTTTATAACATTGCTAAGAAGCTAGCATACATGATCTTGATTTTTATTGATCCTTTAACCAATACTATCTTTCCGCAATTTTCACTTTTAATCTCAGAACGAAAATTTAGTGATATTCGCATGATGATTAAGAAGGTTAGTAAAATTATATTGGGACCAGCTTTACTTTTTGTTGTAGTTGTTTATTTTTTAAGGGAGTATATTGTTTTATTTACCTTTGGAGAACAATATATAGAAGCAACTATCCCTCTTATCTATCTAGCGATTAATGCAGTAATTGGGGGCGTTTTATTTTGGAATGTGCCCTTGATTTTAAGTTTAGGGATGGCAAAATTCCGTTTAATTATAAATATAATTGGACTTATCATAGGTGGGGGGGTAGCCTATTTTTCTATTCCTATTTATGGGACAATTGGCGCAGCAATTGGTTTATTAATTGCAAATGGAATTGTTACGATAACTTTTAGTATTGTATCCTATTCAAAGCTCAATAAAACTAAAATCTGATGATAAATCAAGTTCGTACATATTTAAGACATAACGAATCGATATTCCCAAGCTTATACAGGCAATTTAGAGCTGGTTTAAAAGGAGATGAGAATAAAGAGCACAGAGAGTTCCTTCTTGAATATATGATAAATGGTGGTGTAGGAGCAGAAATAGGTGTTCATAGAGGAGAATTTTCTAAATATTTATTAATCAACGCTAAGCCTTCTAAATTGCATTTAATAGATCCTTGGAAATGGTTTGATTCAGAAGAATATTCGCAAGCTTTGTATGGTGGGAATAAGGGAGGGAAACAAACCAACATGGACCTCAGGTTTTTAAAGGTTAAAAAAATGTTAAAAGAGGATATCCGTACTGAAAAGGTTCAGATACATAGAATGTTATCTACAGAGGCGGCAAAAAATATAGCAGATAATTCATTGGATTGGATTTATATTGATGGAGATCATTCTTATAAAGGGGTAATGGACGATTTAGAACATTACTATCCTAAAATGAAGAAAGGAGGATATATCATTGGTGATGATTATGATCAAGTTAATTGGTATGGAGATGATGTGATTAAGGCAGTTGCGGATTTTGTCAAAAAATATATTGTAGAAGAAGTTCAATATAAAAAAATTCAATTTGTATTAAAAAAGTAATTGATTTAACCACGACCCCCTTGGTTTAAAAATTTAAAATAAATGGCATTAATATATAAGGCTTCTTCGAAAATAAATTTAATACTACACCCTTTTGCTGCTGTGAAGTTTTTAAATGGAGATAAGTCTGATTTACATGAAAAAATAATACTAAAAAGTGCAAAGCGATTATTGAAAAATAACTTTGATGCTAAGAGGTGGTTACAAGCACTTGATGAAATTAAGAGAGAAGATTACATTGCCGCAAATAAGCGAAACAATAGGATAGTTGGAAATAATATCAATACAATGCTTGGGAAATGGTTGTATTGTTCCGTAAGAGCTTTAGACCCTGAATGTATCATCGAAACGGGCATTGCTCATGGAAATTCTTCAATGGTGATCTTGAATGCGATTCATAAAAACGGAAAAGGAAAATTATACTCTTTAGACCTTCCGAATAACGATACAAATTCAGCCTATAATATTGGTGAAGAGAGTTCTGAGACAGGTTGGATGGTTCCTGAACTGCTAGAACAATATTGGACAAAAGTGATTGGAGATAGTAAAAAAACACTCCCAGAATTATTAGATAACTTAAAGAATATCGATTATTTTTTCCATGACAGTGATCATTCTTATGAACACATGACTTTTGAGTTTAATACGATTTATCCATTTTTAGATAAAGGGGGGATAGTATCTAGTGACGATATCAATAAGAATGAATCCTTTCAAGATTTTGTAGCTGCAAATAAGCTAAACACAATATTATTTACAAAGGGTGGAAGTGCAATCAAATCATAAAGTAAAGGTGTATTATTTTACACCTTTTGATATTTTAAGGTCACGAACGAATCAGATATCTGATGTGCGTTTTTGTGAAGGTTTTGCTCAAAACAACTGTGCTATAAGTTTAGTGACCCCATACGTATATAGGAAGGACAATCTGAGGAAAAAAGACGT
The DNA here is from genome assembly GCA_034112225.1 of Flavobacteriales bacterium. Classification (GTDB taxonomy): domain Bacteria; phylum Bacteroidota; class Bacteroidia; order Flavobacteriales_E; family Vicingaceae. The sequence continues at coordinate 4,002 of JAWUVT010000071.1, forward strand.
ACTTGACTTTTACGGTGTTGAGGATAAATATAATGTACGTTATCTACCAACTCTTTTTTTTAAGGATATTGATGGTAAGTTTAATTTGCTGACGATCTTAGTTCTGAATTCTTTCCTATTCTTATGGATAATTTTCAAATCGCTCTTTCATAAACAAGAGGTTATCATTATTTCAAGATCTCCAATCTTATTATTTCCCTTTCTTCGAATAAGGTCAGTTTTTAAAACTAGTGTAAAGATAATTAGTTGGATACATGAGATTAAGAAAAATAAAGCAGATCAATACGTTTATAAAAAAGCGGATTTTCTTTGGGGAACTAATTCTGCTATCACAAATGATTTAAAGGATCTGTATGGTTTTTCAGAAAAAATATTAGGGGTTACCAATAACCCTGTAACAGAAAGTCAGGTTAAAGCAATTGTATCTAAAAGCGAGGCAAGAAAAATTATTAAATTGGATAAAAGCCCTTTGATTGTCTATACAGGAAAGCTCTTTATTGATCAATTAGAAATAAAGTACCTTATGGAGGCCGCAAAAGAATTGCCAAATTATACCTTTTTGTTTACAGGAGGGAAGCCTAACGTTGTTGACTACTATAGTGACTGGTGTTCTAAAAATAAAATGGAGAATGTTATTTTAGTAGGATATCTTCATGATTATACTCAATTGACCTATTATCAACAAGCTGCAGATGTATTAGTCTCTTACTATACGAGTAGTGAGCATGATGTTCGATATAATTTTCCGCAAAAAATTGTTGAATATATGCTTACCAGAAATCCAATTGTAACGCCCAATTTTGAGGCGACTCAAGATGTCTTGAATGAAAAAAATGCAATATTTGTTGAACCAGAAAATACGGAATCTCTAAAAAAAGGATTGATAAAAGCCGTAGAAAATAGAGCGGTGTCTGAACAAATGGCGGAAATAGCTTTTAAGAGTGCGCTTAATTACACCTTTAAAAAATCTATTGAAAGATTACTAATCCCTGTATTGAAATGATGTCAGTATTTCATTCATATCTGATTCAATATATCAATATTGGCTGCTTTTCAAAGGCAGACTATGTATCTTCTTTAATTAATAGTTCGAAAATTTTTAGACGGAATGCACCAAAAGCTATTCGCCTTTATCAAGAAATGTCAATTAAAAAGACGGAGTCAATTAACAGAGTTGAATCAAAAATTGAATTAAAAGCATACGAAGGGAACAATAAGTATGTTCTTGAGATGATGTTTAGGCTTGAGAGTGAATTAAAGACAGCTCTACTAGGAGCTTATGTTCATGGCAGTTTAGCCACGAATGAAGAAATAGCATACAGTGATTTTGATGCATTGGTAATTTTGAAAGATGCTGTATTTGAAAACGAAGAAATACTTTTAAATACAGCATCAAAGCTATATGATTTGCAACAAATTATGCATGAATTCGACCCTCTACAGCACCATGGCTGGTTTGTGATGACGGAGAGTATGTTGCAAGATTATCCTAGTCTGTATTATCCTATTGAATTATTTCAGCATACAAGATCTTTACTGAAAGATCAAGGATTGAATTTATCAGTTCAAATAAAAGAAACAACTGAGCAAGAATTTCAAACTCCCTTTTATCAATTATCGAATGGGATATTGAATAAGTTGGAGAAGGGATATCGAGCAAAAAATAGTTTTGAGTTGAAAAGCTTATTGAGTGAATTTATGCTACTACCCTCATTGTATATGCAAGTAAAATCTCAAATGGGGGTATATAAAAAAGATAGTTTTCCTTTAGCAGGGAAAGATTTTGAGAAAGAAGATTGGAAAATTATGTCCGATGTTTCTTCTATTCGAGATGAATGGAATTATCAATTGTCTTCAATGCAAAAACATTTGTTATGCAGTAAGAATTACACGATCAGAAAAATAGGTAGAAAGTATGCCCCGAAAATATTAAGTTCAATTTCTAATCAATTAACAACTGATTTTTTTGAAAGAATGGCTTACCTTACACAGCAAATGCAATCTAAATTGAAAGAACAAAACCAGATCAACTAATGACATATCAATTTTTAGACATTCCAAGATATGTAGCTCCCGAAGTTTATGAAGCTACAGTTGCTAAAATTGTAGATTCGTTAAAGAAGGAAACTTCTATTCGATCTATTTACCGATTAGGGAATGTGAATCATCCGGGAATTTCTGATTTAGACATTATAGTACTCTTTAAAGATGGGGGTAAATGCGCTCTAAATTCGGATGACTTTTTAAATTCGGAGGATAAATATTTATTGACACATGAGCTATTTGGCGCTTCTGAAGAACAATTTAGAAAAGTAATCCAATACAGTTTTTGGGATAATTTAAACTGTATTTGGGGTGAACCAATAGATTTAAGCTCTAATCACGAGGTGCTTTCGGAAGAAGAAGCGATATTTTATAAAAAACAGATAGGGCTTGAGTTTTTGCAGAAAAACTATACAGAACTATGTGCACAAAAAAAATATGGAGTAATAAAACTAAGAAGTTTAGTTCAGGAAATTAAAGGGGTTAGATATGATTTAGATTTTTTAAACATTCAAAATTTAGCAATAAACAAGTGCATGGATCATTTCTTGAACCGTCTCGATCACTGGTTTGAAAATGCTTTCGATCCTAAAGAGTTTAGTTTATGGCTAGATCAATATCATAAAGCATTAGAAGAAGCAATTATTGATATCAATCGTAAAGATAAAACATTATGGGTTCCGAGAGCAGGTGATTTAAGTTATGGAAGAAATATTACGCTAAAGAATGGAGCACAACTTAAATGTAAAACATCAGGCATCTTTTTACCTGCTATGCTCCTTGCTAAACATAAAAAAATATACAATGCGCATCAGCGATTAAATCGCTTTGAAATAACCATGAAATATAGTACTGAAGATTTTGAAGGTTTAAATCTAAAACGGTTTAATGCATTTGAAATACACAAAAAAGAAAATCAACAAAACTATCCCCACTTTGGAGCTTTAATGACGAGTTTAGCAAGCCAATTTATTTAATGCCTTAGGTTTTAGCAATGAAAGTATTACACATCATATGGAATGCAAAATTTGGAGGGATTGAAAAACTCGTTTATGACCTTGCCGTTGCCCAAGATAAATCAGAAGAAGTAGAGGCTCATATTTTTATTGCGAAAGAAGAGGGAGAATTTCTTGATAAATTTAGGGCCACGAATCTTCAAATCTTCTTCTCTAATATTAAAAAAGGTTTTGATTTGAATCTTAATGAATATTGGAAGATTCGTTCCTTATTTAAAAAGTACGAAGTGATTCACTTCCATATTTTCAACCCTTTGTTATCATTATGTGCAATTGGTTTAAAAAGTAAAATTGTATTTACCGAACATGGAAACTTTGGGTTTGGAAGAAAAAAAAAGCGGACCGATGGTGTCATGACTTTTACTAAAAAATACTTTTTTAAATATTTCACTTCATGGATTACATATAATTCCCATTTCACAAAAGAGAATGCGGAAAGTCTATATAATATTCATGGAAAGAAAAACATGTCAGTAGTTTATAATGGTATTCAGCTGACGGATAGTGATAGTAAACCCTCCTCAAAAGAGATCAATGAATTGACTCATCAGTTGAAGAATAAGGCCGTAATAGGCACAAGTTCGCGTTTTGTTTCTTTTAAACGAATAGACCGATTGATAACCGCTTTTTCAAAAATTGAAGACATAGAACAAACTGTTCTTTTATTGGTTGGAGATGGAGTTTTACTTCCAGAGTTAAAGGAACAAGTAGAGGATTTAAAAATTAGTAACGCTGTTATTTTTACAGGTTATGTGAGTAATGTTCGCGATTACCAAGAGCTGATGGATGTGTGTGTGTTTCCTTCTCAATCGGAACCTTTTGGGCTAGTCGCAATTGAAACACTCTCCTTAAATAAACCCACACTTGTTTTTGCAGATGGTGGTGGTTTAAAGGAAATTATTACAGGAATATCTGATGATGATGTAGTTAATGATGAGTTGGAATTAACAAGTCGATTGGAGGAGTACATTACTAATGTTGGAATGAAGACGGATACAAATACTCACAGAGTTGATTATGCTAAAGGATTTAGTATTGAAATTGCTTCTAAGAATTTTAACGACATTTACCGTCAAATAAGAGAATACAATGAATAATACGGAAGAAATTGAGAAAGATTTTGGAGCGAAACGGGATACTTATTTTCAAGAAAACTACGTCAACAAGACCAAGGCAAATTACTTGAGAAGATATCGTAACCAGCTTATTAGAAGTGAGATTAATAACTTACAAACTGTAAAGACAGTTTTAGATGTGGGTTGTGGTCCTGCCATACTTTATCAGGAATTACTCGAAAAGTGTGAGGAGTATCATGCTATGGACCTTGTAGCGTCTAATCTACAAAAAATTAAAAGTAAAAATGACTCCACTAAAATACAAGTAATACAATCTGACCTAGATAGCTTTAAACCACAAGAAAATTTATATGATGTGGTTATTAGTTCAGGTTCTATTGAATATGCAACTAATTATGAAAGTATTATTAAGGGATTAATAAAATCATTAAAACCGGGTGGTACGTTAATAATTTCATTCCCAAATAAGAAGAGCCCTTATAGAATTTGGGGAGAATATGGATATAGAAGTTTTAGGAATTTATTCCGTAAAACAAAAACTCCTAAATATAATCGAAAGTTATTTAGTGAAGGAGTTGTCAGAAATCAATTTGGGATAGATAAAACGGATTCAAACTTTTCAATTGAGTACTTTGGATTGAAAATGTTACCACAACCATTGGATTCTTTATTAGAGGGAATTGACTATAATATCCTGAAACACTTTAATGAAAACCCTTCTAAGAGTTTAGGTAAATTCTCTCAAGAATTTTTAGTTGTTTATAATTGTGAGGTATAATGCATGGAAGTATTTATTCTAGGTAAGTTATGGGATCTTGATTGAATCAATCTCTAAATTGATGTTATGTTATGGAAAAAGTAGTCTTAGTTACGAATATACCCAACCAATATAGAATACCACTTTTTAATGAGCTTAACAAGCAGTTTAAAGAGAAAGGTAAAGAACTGCATGTAATTTTTGGTGCATTAAGTTATAAAAATCGAAAAACAATAGTCGACTTATCAGCTTGTGAATTTGACTATCAAATTCTCAAAACCACATTGTTTTTTGGACTTGAAAATAAAACAGGGTTTTTATTTTATGGTGGATTATTAAAAAGTTTAAAAAAGTTAAAGGCAAATCGGCTAATAGTTGCAGGTTATTCTTTTGCAACAATTAAAATTTGGGCATCTACTTTTTTCCGTAAAAGAGCATATTATATTTGGTCAGGTTCAATCAGAAATAAAGAAAAAGAAATTGGCTCTTTGAGAAAATTTCAACGAAAGCAATTAATTAAAAGAGCTAAAGGCTATTTATCTTATGGAACTTTAGCCAAACAAAACTTTGCAGATTTAGGCGCAAAAGCAGCTGAGATAACAGTGATTGGGAACACTGTGGATACAGGTTTTTTTGGACAAGAAACAACCAGAATTCGAACCAGATTGGCGCAAGAGTCTCAAAAACACTTAACTTATGTCGGTTATCTAACTCCTCGTAAAAATGTACAACAATTAACAGTTGTTTTAAAGGAGTTACTACAAATTAGAAAAGATATAATGTTAGACATTGTAGGTGATGGAGAGAGTATGACGAAGCTAAAATCTGTAGTAAAAGAAAATAATTTGGAGAATTATGTAACATTTCATGGTTTTAAGCAAAAGGAAGAATTACCAAAGTATTTAGCGATTAGTAATTGCTTTTTATTTCAAACTGATTTTGATATTTGGGGCTTGGTATTAAATGAAGCGATGGCTTCAGGCATTCCTTGTTTGTCCTCTGTAAATGCTGGAGCAACAGAAGATTTAATTAAGGAAGGAATTACCGGTTTTAAAGTTAACTTTGAAGAAAGTAAGCAAGTTGCTGAAAAAATAAACTGGATACTGAATAACCCTACAGAAATGACTGAATTAGCAAGTAGAGCTGAAAATTTTATAACCACAGAATATAGCCTTTCAAAATGTGCAGAGAGGATAGTAACACTATTTTAGAAGAATGACTTTTAAGAATTGGAAAATATGGTTCAAGCTTTTACCTGCCTCTTTAAAATGGTTTATAATTTTAATATTACTTCGACCTATAATTGATGTTTTCTACTTTTTAAAAGAGATTTCCCCATTTCTTTCTCCATTATATATTACTGGATTTTTAACGCCATGTTTTATTCTTTTTAGTTTCCTCTCTAGAAGATTCCCTAAGAAACATAAGTCTTTTTTAACGGATATTAATTATGGAATATGGTCTGTCATCGTTGTATTCAACCTCATGCTATTGTTTACATTTCAAGATGGGTCTAGTATAATTAGCGATGTTTTAAGATACATAACACCAATCTTACTGTTTTACTATATCCGTCATTTAATTCGTTCAAAACGAGACTTAATAGGTGTACTTCAGACTTTTTATTATTCGGCATCTATTCCTGCAGCATTATTAATCTATGAACTAATTTTTGGAGCGATCACTCCTGAGTATTTATCTGAAGGAAGAGGAGGAGGGGCTCGAATGCAAGGAGCTTATGCTGACATTATGAATTACGCGATATATATCACTGGAGCATTTTTAATTCGCTGTTATTTCTTTTTAAGATCCGTACGCTTAAAGCAAGTAAACACTCGTAAAATCATTAACTTAGGAATTGTATTACTTATTTGTTTTATTGGACTAATAAGTATTAAACAAACTTCGTCTTGGGTTGTAATTATTTTTCTAATCTCTTTATTTATTCTATTTAATTTGAACAATAAGAAAGGATTAATATCCATCCTTCTTCTGATTCCTTTTTTGATTGTTTTCGGGAAATCCACTTATAAATCTAACATTGCGCCCCTTATTGAAAAAGAATACAGAGTAATTAATGGCGATGCGGATATTGAACGCTCCTTCAATGGACGAATGACTAGGTGGGTAAAATACTTTAATATTTGGTCTGAGATGCCTATTGCAAGTAACATATTTGGAAGTGCTTTATCTGGCCATAAAAAAGTTCCAACCATGCTAAGTGGAGGAATGCATAGTGATTTTGTACGGGTCATCTTTTTATCAGGAATTTTAGGTCTAATTTTCTACTTACTATTTTTCATGAATTTAGCGAGCCGAGTCAAAAAAGTTCCCCTGCCTGAAAGATTTTTAATTTTTGGAGCAATTGGTTCAGTGTTACTCTTCTCTGTATCTACTACACCTCTTTTGTATGTTCCTCTTATTTACTTTATTTACCCAATATTTGCTTACGCAGCACTTCCTAAATCTCTATTGTTAGAAAAAAAAAATGGGTAAAAAAAAAATTCTAATTGTTGGCAAATTACCACCACCTTATATTGGTCCAGCTGTGGCTACCAATATTATTTTAAACTCGACCTTAAAAGAAGAGTTTGAGTTAGTGCATTTAAATACAAAAGTAAATGAATCAATAGACGATTTTGGAAAAGTAGGATTAAGTAAATATTTTAAAAATTTAGCAATTTATTTTCGATTAATTAAACTCTTAATGAATTCAAAGATTGATTTAGTTTTAATTCCAATCAGTCAAACTACATTAGGTTTTCTTAAAGACTCCATCTTCATTCTAATAACCTCGGTGTTTTCAACAAAGATTCTCCTACAGTTGAGAGGAAGCAATTTTAAGAACTGGATGAAGACCACCAATTCAATTACAGAAATGTATGTGCGTTTTTGTTTTAATAGAACCAAAGGAATGATTGTTTTGGGAGAGAATTTAAGACATCTATTTGAGACTTATTATTTGGCAGAACAGATTTATGTAATCTCCAACGGCTGTGATACTTCTATCCCAGAATCAACAAAAAAATCAACAAAAATTCAGTTACTTTATTTTGCTAATTTTCTTCCTTCAAAAGGGATTAAAGAAATTTTAGAGGCTTTAGGAATGCTTAAAGAAAAAGGAATAGATTCATTTAAAATGACTGCTGTAGGAGCTTGGGATAACCAAGAGTATCGAAAGGAATGCATGGATATATTAGAAAAAAACAACGTAGAAGTTAGTTTTCATAAACCCAAGAGTGGAGACGCGAAATGGCAAACATTTGCAGATGCGGATGTTTTTATATTCACACCTAATGGCCCCGAAGGTCATCCATGGGTAATTGTAGAAGCATTGTCTGCCGGTTTACCAATAATTTCTACAGATCAAGGTGCAATTGTAGAATCTGTTATTCACAATAAAAATGGAATTATTCTTAAGGACTCTAGTCCAAACCAAATCTCAAGAGAATTAGAGCGAATGATCTTAAATAAAGATTGGATAGCAGAAATGGGAAAGGCAAGTAAGGTTCATTATAAGCATAACTTTACAGAGGCAAGTATGGTGGAGAATATTTCCAAAACATTTAATTCAATTCTTAATTAATATTTTATGTGCGGAATAGCGGGATATATTTCTAATAAGGATTGGAATTCTGAAAAGATGCTTGAGGCTTTGCATCATAGAGGACCTGATAGTGCTGGTGTATTTCATTCAGACTTTAAAACTAAAAAAGTTTTCTTAGGCCATAAAAGACTCAGTATAATTGACCTTAGCGAAGGCGGTAGTCAACCGATGTTTAGCGATGATGAACAAATAATTTTAACCTTCAACGGCGAAATTTATAATTTTCTTGAATTAAAGAAAACCATTCTAAAAGACCATCAGTTTAAATCCAACTCAGATACTGAAGTTCTATTGAAATTGTATGAATTAAAAGGCATTGATTTTTTAGACGTGTTGAATGGAGATTTCGCAATCTCAATTTTAGATAAAAAAATTGAGAAGTTATTCGTCATTCGAGATAGAATAGGTATCAAGCCCTTGTATTATTTTTCAAATTCGAAGGACTTTATTTACGCTTCAGAAATTAAAAGTATTTTGGCAGCAGGTATTCCTGCTGAATTAAATAAAGATGAACTACAGAATTATTTCACCTTCAAATATGTACCTGGTAACCATACGCTTTTTAAGAATATTTACAGAGTACCTGCCGCACATTACCTTTGTCACGACTTTAAAAGCTCAACCCTTTCTACCCATAAATATTGGAGTCCAAAAGTGGATAAGCGTATTCAGCAATTGTCTTACAAAGAAGCAAAAAGTGCCATTTATGACTTAGTAGAAGATGCCTGTAAAATAAGGTTGATTGCCGATGTTCCAGTTGGGACTTTCTTTTCAGGAGGTTTAGATTCCTCAATTATTGCTCATTTTTTAAAAGGAAATCAAGAAATTGATCATTATTGTGCAGGTAAAAATGAAGCTGATTTAAAGAAAGAAGGCAGTACTTCAGATCTATATTATGCAGAAAAATTGGCCAAAGAATGGGAAATGAAGTTTCACAAGATTTCAATTGGGAGTAATGAGTTAACATTGGAGTTAATTCGTGAAACGCTAAAGTTTTCAGATGATTTAATAGCTGATGGCTCACAAATTCCTTCTTATTTGATTACCAAAAAGGCCGCAGAAAAAAGTACCGTTATACTTTCTGGTATGGGAGCAGATGAATTGTTTTTAGGCTATGCAGGACATCAATTGTTATTATTAGATAAACGACTGAATTCTTTTCCAAAAGCAATGACACAACCTTTGTTTAAGAGTTTTGCAAGTTTAAACCCTGGCACTGGATCTTTTAAAGCTTACAAGCGATATTTACAGAAGTTAGGAAACTACAACAGTTACGGAAATGAACGATTTGGAATGTATAATGTTGTGGGAGATTTTGAGAGTTCAACAGTGATTCTAAAAGAAAAATCTCAAACGATAGTACCATTATTTGCCTCATATTTTCAGGAAGGTGAAGATCCTTTTAAAGGCTTAAAATATTTTGAATGGAATAACTTTCTAATCAAAAACCTTCATTATACCGATCGAATGAGCATGGCGAACTCTGTAGAAAATCGTGTTCCATTCTTAGACCATCGTATTGTAGAGTTTGCCTTTAATTTAAAGACCAATTATAAATTAAGTAATACAGGGAAAACCAAGCGGATTTTGAAAGATGCTTTTTCGGCTCATTTGCCTAAATACGTTACCAATAGAAGGAAAGCTGGATTTGGAATGCCTTTAAGAAGTTTATTAAGTGATAGAGAACATCTTGGAACTTTGCTGGATATGGACTTTTTCAATAATTTCGAAGAGTTTTCTATAGAGGGAATACAATTAACAATAGATCAACACATTCAAGGTACTAAAGATAATTCGGCTCTTATTTACGCTTTAATTAGCTTTCAAGAGTGGTATAAAATGTACATCAAATAGATATGGAACAATTAACACAAAAATTAAAAGATGGCAATATGCAATTAATGGAAGTTCCATTTCCTGCGCTATTGCCAGGTCATGTTTTAGTTAGAAATCACTATTCAATTATAAGCCCAGGAACAGAAGGGAAGACGGTGAAAGATGCTCGTCTAAGTTATATTGGAAAGGCAAAATCCAGAAAAGATGAAGTAAAGAAGGTGATTACTTCAGCGAAAACTTTTGGGATAATGCAAACTTATAATATGGTAATGAATAAGTTAGAAGCTTATTCCCCTCTAGGCTATAGTTGTGCCGGAGAAGTGATTGCTATAGCAGATGACGTTAAAGATTTTCAAATTGGAGATCATGTAGCATGTGGAGGAAACACTGCGGGGCATAGTGAAGTGATTAGTGTATCAAATAATTTGTGTGTTAAAGTAAATAAAGAAACTTCCTTAAAAGATGCTGCTTTTACTACGATGGGTGCTATAGCGTTGCAAGGAGTTCGTCAGTCAGAATTAAAATTAGGAGAAACAGGTTTGGTGATTGGTTTAGGAATTATTGGTCAATTGACTTTACAATTGTTAGATGCAGCAGGAATAAAAGCCATTGGAATAGATATTGACGACAATCAAATTCAATTGGCTAAAAAAGAAAATTCTTATTTGATTTACAACCGAAATCACCCAGATTTAGAAAATATAATTGCAGAGCAAACAGGAGGATTTGGAGTAGATTCAGTTATCATTACAGCGAGCACTTCCTCTTTAGATCCAATAGAGTTCGCAGGAACAGTTTGTCGTAAAAAAGGAAGTGTAATCATTGTAGGAGCAGTTCCAACAGGATTTTCAAGGAAGAATTTTTTCAAGAAAGAGTTAGATTTGAAAATGTCATCCTCATACGGTCCAGGAAGATATGAAACCAACTACGAAGAGAAAGGATTGGACTATCCAATCGGTTTTGTACGATGGACAGAGAATAGAAACATGCAAGCTTTTGTAGAACTGATAGCGTCCAAAAAAATAAACATGGAGCCGCTCATCTCGCATGAATTTGATTTCAAAAATGCGGCTAAAGCATACCAATTAATTCTTGACAAAGAAGAAGTAATTGGCGGAATGGTGTTGAAGTATGACATTGAAAAAGAGTTGAAAAGAGAGGTTTTAATTTCTAATAAGACTACCGCTCATGGAAATGTTGGTATTGGATTGATAGGAGCAGGTTCATTTGCGCAGAATTTTTTATTGCCTGCTTTAAAAAATAAAGTTGATTTTATAGGAATTGCAACAGCAAGACCAACTAGTTCGAAGTACATTGCAGATAAGTATCAATTTGGATTTTGTTCAGATGATGCCAATGCTTTGGCAAAAAGCGACAAAATCAATACTGTAGTTATTGCAACACGACACAATACTCATGCTCAATATGTTTTGGAGGCATTAAAAGCTAACAAAAATGTATTTGTAGAGAAGCCATTGTGTTTAAAAGAGAGTGAACTAGAGGAGATCAAAGAAGTTTACAAAAACAGTAATGCTTCCTTAATGATTGGATTCAACAGACGTTTTGCTCCTTTCACTGAAAAGCTCAAGCAATTTATGGGAACTGAATTTCCTATGTCCATTAATTACAGAATTAACGCAGGGCAGTTACCTGCAGATCATTGGGTGCACGATCCTCAAATTGGAGGAGGAAGAATTGTTGGAGAGGCTTGTCACTTCATCGATTTAACCCAACATTTAACAGGAAGTAAAATTAAAAGTGTAGCTGCCAATACAGTGCGAACCTCTGAGAACTTAATGGATAATGTAGCAATCAGTTTAGAGTTACACAACGGTAGTATTGCTACGATTTCATACTTCTCGAATGGAAGTAAACAAGTAGCAAAAGAATATTTAGAAGTATTTTCTTCCAATAAAACGGCCATTATAGATGATTTTAAAACCTTGACTTTAGCAGGAGGAAAAATTCAGAAATTTGACGGAAAGCAAGATAAAGGATATGACAAAGAAATTAGCAGTTTTGTAGCGTCTATAAAGGATGGTGTGGAAGCTCCAATTGCTGTAGAAGAATTATTTCTTTCAACCTTAGCCTCCTTTAAAGTGATAGAATCTATCCAAAAGGGTGGCGAAAAAATCATTATTTCTTAAGTTTAATGACAGAAAATAAAATGGGCTCAATTTATCAAAAGGTAAAAGATGACCTCCAACAATACATTGAAAAGGAGGAATTCAAAGGTTACGACCCTTATGATACCTTAAATTCCTGGGTCCCTTTTGGTTGGTTAGGTAAGTGGGGGAAACCTATTGGAATTCAAATTCAAAAACGGAATCCGCTGAACCTAAGATCTTTCATAGGAATCAAAAAGGATTACAATCCAAAGGCAATTGGTTTGTTATTACATGCTTATAGTTTGTTGTATCAAAAAGAGCAAAAGGAAGAAACTAAAAAGAAAATTGATTTCTTATTTAACTGGCTTTTAAAGAACAGAACCGAAGGGTTTAAACACCACTGCTGGGGGTACAACTTTGATTGGGCGAGCTCAGAAAAGGTGCTAAAAGCTTTTTCTCCAACTATTGTCGTAAGTGTTTTTATTGCCAAAGGAATTATTGCATATTATGAAATCTTAAAAGATCCCAAAGCGCTGGAGGTTCTCAAAAGTATTGGACAATTCATTCAAGAAGATTTAGAGGTTTCAGAAGATAAATCCGGAATTTGTTTCAGTTACAGCACCATTGAAACAGATACTTGTTATAATGCTAGTATGTTAGGAAGTGAGTTGTTCGCTTTCCTATATCAAGAAACAAAAGAAGATCATTACAAAGATTTAGCGATTCGTTCCACCAATTTTGTAGTAGATAAACAAAAGGAAGATGGAATGTGGAATTACAGTATTAAGTTGAATTCTGGTAAAGAAAGAACGCAGGTAGATTTTCATCAAGGCTATGTAATTGATAGTTTAGCGAATGTAATGAAGTACATTCCTGAAGTGTCAGCGCAATATAAACCTTCTTTAACCAAAGGGTTAGATTATTACCTGAACCATCAGTTTTTATCGAATGGACAAGCGCTCTATAGAGTTCCTTCTAAGTGGCCTGTAGAAATTCATAATCAAGCACAAGGTATCATCACCTTTGCCAGGTGGGCGCATTTGAATGATAGTTATTTAGAACATTCAAAAAAAATTGCTGATTATTCTATCAAACATATGCTTTCCCCGAAAGGGTATTTCTACTATAAAAAATACGCATTCTTGACTATAAAAACTCCCTTTATGCGCTGGAGCGAAGCCTGGATGCTTTTGGCAATGAATGAGCTATTGGTATCCATTCAAAAAGAAAAAGAAATATGAAGTTTTTATTCTATATAGGGCATCCGGCTCATTACCATAACTTTTTCCATGTTTCTAATATCTTATCAGAAAAGGGACATAAAGTAGTTTGGGTTGTTAGAGAGAAAGATGTACTCTTTCAGTTAACTGAAGGAAATCCGTTTAAAACACATTACATCAAAGAAAATTCACCTAAAAATAAGTGGGGAAGAGTATTGCGAATCTTGAAACGAGAACTAATAATGTTTTTCATTATGCTTCGGTTTAGACCCACTGTGAGTATAGGGACAGATTTGGTAATTACTCATATTGGTAAAATTTTACACATACCCTCAATTGTAGTAAATGAAGATGATGCAGAAGCTGTTCCTTTATTTGCAAACATGGCAATGAAATACGCAACTACCTTATTGGCTCCAGAATCTTGCTCTGTAGGGCCTTATGGAAAGAAAACAATTTTTTATAAAGGATACCAAGAATTGGCTTATCTCCACCCCAACTACTTTACGCCTGATCAAGAAAAAGTGAAAAGTTTATTTGGAGATAAAGAAGAATACTTCTTATTAAGGTTTGCTTCTTTAACTGCACATCACGACGATGGGGTTGCTGGAATTGACGATGAGTTGGCTAAAAAAATGATTCATATTTTAGAGCAAAAAGGGAAGGTTTGGATTACTTCTGAAAGACCATTGTCTGCGGAATTTGAAAAGTACAGAATTGCCATTCCAGCCAAGGAAATTCATCATGCGATGTATTATGCTTCGGTCTATATAGGAGATAGCCAAACCATGGCAGCAGAGGCGGCAGTTTTAGGTACTCCATCATTACGTTTTAACGACTTTGTTGGGCGACTCGGATATTTAGAGGAGTTAGAACACAAATTTGAATTGACAATTGGAATTCCGACTCATATGCCTGAAAGATTAATTGAAAAGTTAATAGAAATTGTAAGCAATTCAGAAAGTAAAGATATTTGGAGTAAAAGAAGAGCGTTGATGCTAGATCAGACAATAGATGTAACCAAGTTTTGGGTGGGTATTTTCGAAAATTACTAGTAGACATACTTTCAATTATGAAATGTTTTTTTTACTAGTAGAATTGGATTGACTTGATTAAGCTTAGGGAATCAAGTGGATTTTAAAAAAAACATATTAGATTGCACCTTCAAGTGCAAGTAGTCTTTCAAAAATTAGTTAAAGAGGAATCCTCTTCTACCTTCAGAAACAGCTGTATTAGGAACTCCTTCAATTCGATACACTGATTTTGTTGGCCGATTAGGTTATTTGGAAGAATTAGCATAAATATCATTTAACTTCAGGAATTACAGCCGGTAAACAAAAAAAATTACTGGAGAAGGTCGATGAAATTGCTCAAATGGAATCAAGACAAACATTTAATTTTAATGAATAAATTAACAGCTTAATTAATAATCGAAATTTAGAATATCACTCTTGTTTTGCAGGGGCCAAAACAGTATAGAGAAAAAAGATTTCAATAGCTTTTTGAAAGGTGAGTTAGAAATATTGATAGCAATTGAAAATGTTAATTTTATCGCACTTGAAGCATTTGTATTAGCTTTTGATAAGCGAATTAATAAAAAATTTATTAATGAGAATATAAAATCATGATAGGCAATATTTTAAAACAACTCATTTTATAAACGGAAAAATAAACAGACAGAGTTTAAATTACACTCCCAAAGAATAGTTTATTTACGAGAAATTGATCTTTAACTTATCAATTTAGGAAGCACTGCGTCCTGAATTGAGTTGGATAGATATAAGCAGTACCAAACTCACAAATTCCCACAAAATAAAACCCAGTTCTTTTTCCTAAACGTGTTATAGGTAAGCTTTTATCAGAAATCAGATTTGTGTAAAACCATTTTAGTATTGTCTGACTCTAGAATCATCACAATTGCGTAACCATAAGTTTTCTCATCTAACACTTTTTCCCAACTCTTAATTTCATAAGTATCATTGAATAACTCATTATCTGTTGCTATCTGTAAACAGGAATGTTCTCCTTTTTTTTAAGTTTTCCATGTTCCCACTTCTTTACTAGTATGCCTGTTATTTATGTCTCTTAAAGGGAAGGTGCATGTTTTATCTTCGTTCACTAAGAAACCTGTTGATGACAGCGTATCAAATATTGATTTATCATTTTGGTAAATTTCTTTTATAGTCCATACCCCCTTCGCTCGTTGGCGCTTGAGCGCTAGCGGAAAACTTCAACGTTAAGAGAACGCCGCCAGTTTGTAACTGGAAAGTGCGCGGGCAATACAATAGCAAAGTAATGAACCACAATGCCCAAAGGCTAAAAGCTTTTTTAATTGCTTTTAGATGGTATGATGGGTTGTTTAATAAAGGATAAGTGAAATTAGAAGCCCACGAATCACTTCCCTTTTATCCCTAGAGAATGTTGATCTACCGTAGTTTTTAAAAAAGAAAACAAGGGGAAGTAAAATCCCCTGCGCGGCAAATCATTGTTTGTAGAAAATTTGCTGTTGGTCGCTTTCAGCTCCGAACTGAACATTGTTGTGCTCTAAGCTCAGCAAACGCTTTTACTCCACTAAAAAAAACCAACTTTTCTTTAAATTCAGTAGTTATACCTATAAAATAGAGTATAAATACTGATCGCTAGGATGGAAAGATTCTGTAAAATTGAAATATAAAATTAGGTATATGAAAATTGAAGCGATAAAGCCGGGCACAACACTATGAATTATGAGAATACTAAAGAAAGGAGATCCTGAGTATATTGATAATGGACATTATAAACATGGAGGTATAGAGTATATGTCTATATGGACTTACAAGAACAACAAAGGACTTGGAGATAATTCCAACAGTAAAAATGGGTTTGATGCTAGAGATATGAATGCAAGATATCAGGCAGCTCAATGTGAACCAGATTTTGGAGATTTTGGGACAGTCTTTATCTATAATTTAGAGGACTTAGAGGACTACTATAAAAATAGATAACAGGTAAATGAGTAGGAATTGGTATATATTAAGCACTGATTTTACGGAGAAGTAGTTGGATGGAATTCTTAACCACTTAGCTAAAGGAAGTTAGTAGTTAGGGTTTAGTTGCTGAAAGCTATTAATAGCTCTTGAATATAAACCTGATGATAAAATATTACGATTTATAACAATATATTAAAATAATCAATTATGAAAAAGAACATCTACATTATTATAGGTCATGGAGCATGTGGTAAATCAAGTTTAGTAAGAGCCTTAACAGGAACCTTTAGAATGTCGAGTAAAGAAGTCAGGGACATAGAAGGAAAAAATTTAGGATTTAATATTTGTGTTAGATCAAGGCAAGAAGTAGGCAAGACACCGAAGGAAGTTTTGAAAGATATTGAGAGCTGTAATGATAAAAATATATTACTTACACTACGGTTTCATACATACAATGGAATGCCAGAAGGGAAGGCATATGTTGACTTATTGAATAAAACACTTAATGTTTCGCATATTATATTTTTGTCAGCAGATAAAGTTCCAGTTTCATTTGATTTTTCAGATGGAAGAACCTTTTCAATAGGTAATTCTTGGGGAAACCCAGTGAATGTTAATGCAAGTAAAGCAAGGAAGTTTTTTGATTGGTTATAATGATATCAGGGTAACCTCATATGCCGACGCCTTCGGCAACACCATAAAATCTAGGAACTGAGAGTGGATGAACTGTAAGCACATAACACTGAAAGCTATTGAACTCTTTTCACTAGCCACTAGCCACGAATCACTTCCCTTTTATCCCTAGAGAATGTTGATCTACCGTAGTTTTTAAAAAAGAAAACAGGGGAAGCAAAATCCCCTGCGCGGCAAATCATTGTTTGTAGAAAATTTGCTGTTGGACGCTTTCAGCTCCGAACTAAACATTGTTTTGCTCCAAGCTCAGCAAACGCTTTTAGTCCACTCCAAAAAAACCAATTTTTCTTTAAATTCAGTAGTTATACCTATGAATTAGGGTATAAATACTGAACGCTAGGATGGAAATATTCTGTAAAATTGAAAGATAAAATTAGGTATATGAAAATTGAAGCGATAAAACCCGGTACAAAACCTAAAAAAGAAAATGGCATTCCAGATAAAAAAGAAGGAGGGTGAATCCACTGAACAAACCCAGATTCCCAAGTTAAAACGAACAGGAGATGAATGAATAGAGGAGGAGATACGGCTTTGGTAGGCCGATGATTCGACTATATTCCTCAAGCTCAGTATAGGCTTTTAGGGCATCTATACTTTGTGAAACTTTGCCTTTAGAATGTAGTTGAAATTATATTTGTTTAGGGGAATAATTCATAAATTGCTGGACTAGAAACTTAGAAAAATAAAGAATTGAGAAAGAAAATACCAATTATAGATTTGTTTGCAGGACCTGGAGGTTTAGGAGAAGGATTTTCTTCTTTGTTAAAAGGGGAAAAGAGAGTGTTTGATATAAAACTCTCTATTGAAAAAGATAAAAATGCACATCGAACACTAGAGCTTAGAGCTTTTACAAGACAATTTAAACATGGTAATTTACCAGAGGAATATTATGAATTACTACGTGAATCTGATTTAATAAAAAGAGAGAAATTAAAGACTAACTTATTTGAATTATACCCTAAACAAGCTAAACATGCTTTGAATGAAGCTTGGTTGTGTGAATTAGGGAAATCAAATTATCCAAGTAAATTAATTGATAAGAGAATAAAAGATGAGCTAAAAGGACAAAACGATTGGCTTTTAATTGGAGGCCCTCCTTGCCAAGCATATTCTATGGCTGGCAGATCAAGAGTTGGAGGAATTAAATCTGGAGATCACAGGGTGTTTTTATATAAAGAATACCTTAGAATAATTGCAGTTCATCATCCTGCAGTATTTGTAATGGAAAATGTAAAAGGTCTATTGTCTGCTAAGGTAAATGGAGCGAAAATGTTTGATTGTATATTAAATGATCTTCA
>JAWUVT010000072.1:0-12055 GCA_034112225.1 Flavobacteriales bacterium
AAGAGAAGTTGGAAGTGACTAGAGAAACATAGCTTCCTCAATCGATCGGCTTTGCCGAGTAACAACTGTTAAAACTAGATCTAGTCGCTAAAACACAAACTAAAAGCTTGTAAATAGAAGTTATGCAGTACTATCTATCAAATAAAGAGTCAACTATAAAAAATGAATCAACTAAAAACGGAGTACATGCAGTATCCTGTATATTTGGTTATAGTTGACATGTCAGAAAAACGTAAAGCAAATACTAACTCCCCTTATTTTTTAACTTTAACAGTTGTAGGTTGGGTAGATGTATTTACTAGAGAATGCTATTCTGAAATTATAGTAGAGAGCTTAGAATATTGCAGGAAAAATAAAGGGTTAGAAGTTTATGCTTTTGTAATAATGAGTAATCATATTCATTTAATAGTACGAAGACAAGAAGGGTTATTAAGTGATGTTATCCGCGATTTTAAAAGCTTTACAGCTAAACGGATTATTCATAAAATAGAAACCAATGCTAAAGAAAGCAGAAAAGATTGGTTGCTGCATCTTTTTAAATTTCATGCAAAGTTTAAACAACAAAATGAAAGTTATCAATTTTGGCAAAAAACAAGTTATCCCGTTGAATTGTTTAGCCATAAAATATTCAATCAAAAATTATACTATATCCATAACAATCCTGTTTAATCTGGAATAGTTACTAATTCTTCATCTTATAAGTATAGTAGTGTTAATCCTGAAAATGAATTGATAACAGCTATTTATTAATTTTAGCCAGAGGCTATAAAATAGTTGTCACTCGGCAAAACCGAGCGACTGTTATAGAAATAACTAACCTATTTTTAGACGCAGTCGCTTAGTAATGGATAATTACTAATGGCTAGTGGCTAATGCCTAAAAACTAATAACTAATGGAATGAATTGATAACAGCTATTTATTAATTTTAGCCAGAGGCTATAAAATAGTTGTCACTCGGCAGAGCTCGAAGCTTCTCATGGAATTAGCAATCAGAATTGTTTCACGAAGAAGGTTTTGAGCTGCAAAGGGAATACTACTTTTTTCTTTAACGTGCGGAGTAAGTCAACTTGGCAATTGATCTATTGGCGCTTTAGTCATATGGAGTTGGAACAGTGCAAAGGTAGAAATGATAAAGGAAGCACTAGAAAAATCGTGGAGGATACACTGCTTAGCAATAAGTAAGTTCTCGCTTTCCCTAGACCATCCAGAATACTCAACATTGTATTCAGATTTGGCCTATCGGCAATCCGAATACATCGTTGTTAGCAGCTGGCTATTTTTAATTCTTACGGTTTTACTCTCTTAAAATTATCATTTTTTATAGCGCTACAATTCCATAGAAATACAAGAGTCCAGTCAGTGTAGCCAAAATTACTAAAGCAAGAAGATTCGTTAATGCATTTTTCATTTTGAATGTCTTGTTTTGACTGGCGACTGTTGTAAAGGAGTATATTGTCATTGTAATAAATGCGGAAACAAATGCAAGAGTAAAGAACAGCATAATCCACGCTTTCCCAACCTGGTCGTGCGTACCGCCTGCGTAGAAGCGAATGAACATATCATTAAACAACAATAGTCCAAAGTTATAGACTACTGTTAGTAGAAAATTTGTTTTATAGAGTTCAAAGTTTAGACCAGCAATAATTAAGGTCAAAATAATGGGGGTGACAAAAATTGAAAAGGGGCCTGCAAAATGCCCTATGATGTTGCTCACAATAATTAGAGCTATACCAAGGCTTATTACTAAAATAGGTTTGTATTTAATGTTCACTAATACGTTTTTTTTGTTTAACCTGCTTACTGCTAACGCATGTGTATGAAACGTGCTTTGTTGTTTCAAGTAGTTGTAAACGTATTAATTTTTGCCAAATTTCCAGTTTCATAGGATACAAATAAACAGAAGCGAACCCAACCCCACCTCTGCTAGAATGCAACTTACTACTTATTTGCGAAGCACAAGCTTTCCTTCCTTCCTTCCTTCCTTCCTTTTACCTAATCAAAAAAGAGTATAAATACTGAATTTAAAAATTAGAAGAATGTGTAACGTTGGAGATAGATTCTTGATCTAAAAATTGGATAGGATATTTGCGATTCCAGCATATAGGTGGAGGCTTTAAGAATCAGATTGGATAAGGCTTCCCATCAAGATCAATAAGTTGTGCAGTTGGGGTCGAACAGTAAAGAACCCTCTTTTCATCATGAAAAATAAAAGAAATAGAATTACATATTTAGAAAGAGCTAAGAAATTAGAGTGCTACAATAAAATGCCAGCGGATAAAGCGAACCCGTTATTTCAAGAGATGTGTTTCAATCAAATTTATGATTATAGCTTGAAAATAATTTTAAAATAAGGACTTTAGCGTAATTAAATGACAGATATAAATTGAATAGCGTAATTAAATTTGGAGATAGAAGATAGAGTTGTTTCATCATAATGGTAGATCAAAAGACAATAGCAAAAACATATACATTAACCCAACTTAACCAATCGGTTACCAATTGGGTGAGAGATACTTTTGGATCCAGAACTTATTGGATCTCCTGTGAAGTTGCTAAGGCTAATTTAAAAGGAGTTCATTGGTATTTGGAATTGGCTGATTCAAATGTTATAGATGAGACAACAGCAAAGTCATCCGCTAGTATCTGGAGGTCAAACACGTTGAGCATTGCGGAGAGTTTAAAGGCATATGGAGTGCAGCCAGAAGAAATTTTAAAGCAAGGAAACAGGGTTAGAATTAAAGTAAGAGTGACTTTTCATAATGTTTATGGTTTAAAATTAGACATTGAAGAAGTAGATGCATTAGCCACTATAGGAGACCTTGAGAAACAAAAACAAGAAACACTAAAGAGAATTAAAAAGGAGGGGTTAGAGACACTTCAAAAACAACTGTACTTAAGTCCATTAGCAACTAGGATCGCTATTGTAGGTTCTCCTGATACCTCTGGATTTATTGATTTTGTTAAGGAGTTAACAACTAATAATTATTTTACCCGATTTAAGTATAAAACTTTCCCCACAAAAGTG
Organism: Flavobacteriales bacterium; assembly: GCA_034112225.1. Taxonomy (GTDB): domain Bacteria; phylum Bacteroidota; class Bacteroidia; order Flavobacteriales_E; family Vicingaceae. The sequence continues at coordinate 3,027 of JAWUVT010000072.1, forward strand.
CAAGGCGATGAGGCTGTATCACAGATTGTAAGCGCTATTAATGAGGCCTCTAATTATGATGTTGAAGCGATCGTGATCATTCGAGGCGGTGGTTCAAAAATGGATTTACATGTGTTTAACCATTATGCGATTTGTAAAGCTATTGCATACTCTAGAGTACCAGTAATTACTGGTATTGGGCATGAAACTGACACTGCTCTTGTGGATGTAGTGTCCTATGAAAGTCTAAAGACTCCTACTGCTGCGGCAAAACGGTTTTATCTAAAAATAGCAACTTTTCGCGCAGAGCTAAGTGATGTGAATCATCGGATTAGGCTAACTGGGACGAACCTTATTGGTGATTGTAAGGATGAATTAAATTATTTTACTGGTCAGCTAGTAGCGATAGTGAATCGTAAATTATCAAAAGAAAAAGATAAGCTTCACAATAGGGCTATAAATTTAAATTTAGCGGTACGTGAATTATTGGAATTAGAAAAAAATAATTTCACGGGTGTTACACAATTGTTTTTTCAAAAAGTTAGTATTCGTTTGGTTAAAGCGAAAGAGAATTTATGGGACGTGTTAAGTGGTGTTAAAACAAGTTCACAGCAGATGTTGAGTGCTGAGATTAATCATATAAATGTAATACAAGAAAGGCTTGTTAGTCATCCCAAGAAGTTGATTGAGTTTAACCACCTGGAGCTTGAAAATTCATGGGCATTGACTATTTTAAGAATTGAGCATTTTATTCGTAATGATAAGGATGCGCTAGGCTTCGAAATAGACAAGCTAAAAGTGGTTGATCCTTCGAGGCTTTTTGAAAAGGGATATACGATATCTACCGTTTCGGGGAAGGACATCAACATTTTTAAAGAGGAGTTGTTAGGGAAAGAAATGACCACCTATTCGAATAAATTTGAAATTAAGAGTACCATTAAAAAAATCAAGAAAAATGATTGAAGACGAAATTAAGAATTTACGATACGATAAAGCTTTAGAGATGCTAAGAGCAATATCACTTAAGTTGGAAAATAAAGAGGTGTCAATAGATGATTTGACTTCGCAGGTTAAATTGGCCAATCAATTAACAGAGCATTGCAGAAAAAGATTGGAAATGACAGAAAAAGAAATCTCCAAGATTATTAGAACAGAGGAGAATTGAGTTAACTTCAATTATCTCCCTCCTAACAACACGCCAACTTTCAAATGAAAAGGTGTAGGCTTCTTCTTCTTCTTTTAGATTTTATCCCGATAGTTTTCAAGAGTAAAAATTGTAATGGAATAGGGGGGGAATGATGAATTATTAATGCTGAATTTTAAGTGTTGAATTCGTTGAGAATAAGGCAGAAGAACCTACTAAAACAAACGATTGTGTAACTCTGGTTATGTAAAGTTAGTCAATGGATTTTATTTAGAATTTACGATGGATAAACCGATCATTCCCTTTCGTTTTCAAGAGTCTCTAGCCCTCTTCGTGTAAGCTTCTTTAGCTGCATTGGTTGTCGTTTGCTTTTGTTGCCACTATTTCAAAAATGTAAGTACTCAAAAATCGCTACTAAAAACCATTATTTCATACGTATAAATGCCTGTTTTTTTTTCAGTAGATCTACCTATTCACAAAGTAAATGGACAGCAAAAAAAATAAAACTGGGTGAGCAGGATTAGATGAAGGCATTTTACACAGGGAGTAAGTCGCTAAAGTATAGAAGGGGAGCTCGAAGGCATTCAGAGCAACAAAGCGATAAAAAATTAGTGGGGGTCTCACGGACCCACTTAATTTTGATCGCTAAGTGTTTAGGGGGACTATTTTTTTTGTGTAGAATTACTTTATGATTTATATTTATTTTCTTGTTTTCAAAACAAGAAAAATAAAATGGATGACTTGACTTATTTTTTACAAATTTCAGGCTCAGTTCATCAAATTTTTAGTGGATTAAAACGGTTAAAATAGATTGTAAATTAAATAGATAAATGATGGCAAACAAACACCCTGGATACTCACATGATGCCACTATTGATACTCGCAATCCTAATTAGATGGCAAGGGTTAATGAGAATAAAAAAATCAATAGTTTAGCACTGTTAGGAACTCACAATTCTTTGTCTACGAAAACAAACACTTCGGTTATAATTGCACAAACGCAATCTATGTCACTCGAAGAGCAGTTAGAATCAGGTATACGCGTACTTGATTTAAGAACGCGGCATATTAATAATGAATTTCATATGTACCATGGAGTTATAGATTTGCACATTAAATTTGATGAAGTATTAACTACTGTAAATAACTTTTTAGCTCAAAACCCTTCGGAGTTTGTTCTGATGTATATTCAGAAGGAAAACACTCCAAAAAACAATACACTTTCTTACCAAGAAATATTTATGAGGTATATGAAGACTCATGGCAAAAAAGTATGGGAATCAGGAGTACCTATAATTCCTATATTAAAAGATGTTAGGGGAAAAATAGTGATTACTCACAGCAGCGAGTCTGGAGGATCACATACCCAAATTTCCTATAAAAAGGAATATGATTATAGTGCTAAAGGACTTTCTGGTAATTGGGATTTATATGATAAATGGATGAAAACAAAAGAGCATATAAATAATCTGGCTAAATACACCAATCTGAAGGACTATTTTTACTATACTTCTTTAAATGATTATATGGGGGGGGTGCAAATAGTATTGCCCTATTTTGTAGCTAGTGGTAAAAGTAGTGCAGGAACTTCTGATCCATATTTGGCAACTGGTTTCCTGGATAATTCAGCTAGAGATAAGTATCCTGATTTTCCACGAAGTAATAACAGAATTCTATTTGTGGGGATTAATCTATTAACTTATGAATACCTGAAAGCAACTCATAACCGCTCGAAACCGAATTTTCTGGGAGTAATTTATGCTGATTTCCCAGGTCCAGGTTTAATTGAAGTAGTTATTAAACGTAATTATTAATTGAGTACAGCTCTATTTTTGAGGTTCTTAGTTTTTTTTTACGCGCTTTCTGCAGCTCTATTTAGAGGGACTACAATGGATGAGAACACGATGTAATTAATTATTTTTTTAGATGATGGAGTTATTTATTGTACTCAAAACAGAAAAAGCTTCTCGAAAGAGAAGCTTTTTTTGTTTTGAACCGATGAGAGGCTTGTTTCATGGCAAAGGATAGAACAAGAAAGACATGGTGTAACCAACACTTGTTGTAAATACTTCCGTTGGGTAAACACGGAGTGTTGTTTTTTTTAGTGGGAAGAATTATTAATCCACTTAAAATTTTAGTTAAGTGAGTATCTTGTAAAAAATTAACAATTAATTCACCTTGAAATTTTTCAGGAGTGGGTTTTTTAGAATAGTTTTGTTCCATGATAAAAAATGGATGTTTCCTCCTGTTGTTCCTCTTCTCTATTCAAGTGATTGGTCAGGAAAAGTATACGCTAAGTGGTACTGTAAAAGATTTAAGTAATGGAGAGGATTTAATTGGCCTAACCATTTTTGTTAAAGAGTTACCAGGCACGGGAACCGTTAGTAATGTGTATGGGTTTTATTCATTAACACTTCCTAAAGGAGAGTATACCATTCAATACAGTTCTATTGGTTATACAACTAAAGAGTATAAAATTAACTTTAATCAAAATATCAAAAAGAACATAGAATTAGGTTCCGATGCAAATGATTTAGCTGTTTTTGAAGTTAGTGCAGAAAAAGAAGATCAAAATATCCGTTCTACCGAGATGAGTGTGACTAAAATTGACATGAAAGAAATAGAAAGTATTCCAGTACTGTTTGGGGAAAGGGACATTATGAAAACCATACAACTGATGCCTGGTGTTGCCACAGGAGGAGAGGGTAGTGCTGGTTTTTTTGTAAGAGGAGGTAGTGCCGATCAAAATTTGATTCTATTAGATGAAGCACCTGTTTATAATGCCTCTCATTTATTGGGGTTTTTCTCCGTTTTTAATTCTGATGCCATAAAAGATTTGAAACTCTATAAAGGAGGAATGCCAGCAGAATATGGTGGTAGGCTATCCGCAGTAATGGACATTAAAATGAAGGATGGTAACGCTAAAAAACTGTCTGTTAGTGGTGGGCTGGGTTTGATTTCATCTAAACTGACCATCGAAGCTCCAATAGTTAAGGATAAAGGTTCTTTTATTATTTCTGGTAGAAGAACGTACCTTGAAGTATTTACGCCATTGTCTAATAATGAAACCGTAAAGAAATCGTCCCTCTATTTTTATGATTTAAACCTAAAAGCGAATTACCGATTGGGCGAAAAGGACAGGGTATTTTTGTCCGGTTATTTTGGGAAAGATGTGCTTGGATTAGATGAGCGGTTTGGTGTGAATTGGGGAAACTCTACGGCAACATTACGTTGGAACCATTTATTCAATAATAAGCTGTTTAGTAATACCTCTTTAATTTATAGTAATTATAACTACAATATAAACATTGAAGCAGCAGAATTTGAAATTGCTTCTAAAATTGAAGATTTAACCCTTAAAGAAGATCTTGATTTTTATTTAAACGATAAGAATAAGATTAAGTTTGGAGGAAGTATTGTTCACCATACTTTCGCCCCAGGTGAATTCTCTGCTACTGGAGAATTAAATAATATCAATGAATTAGTCATTGAAAAAAGATATTCACTGGAAAGTGGCCTCTACGTTTCCAATCAACAAAAAGTAACAGATCTATTCTCGATTACTTATGGGGTTCGGTTTTCTAATTTTACACAAGTAGGACCAGGAGAAATCTACAGTTTTAATACCGATGGCTCAATTTCCGACACCAACACATTCACCAATTGGCAAAAAGTGGCTTCGTATAATGGGCTAGAACCCCGCGTGTCTGCTAAGTTTGAGTTGAATGAATTTAGTTCTTTAAAAGCTTCTTATGCAAGAAGTAACCAGTATTTACATTTGTTATCCAATTCATCAAGTGGAAGTCCAACAGATACGTGGATGCCTAGTAGTAACAACATTAAACCCGAAGTTTCAGATCAGGTAGCGTTGGGCTATTTTAGAAACCTAAAAAACAACACTTACGAATTTTCAGTTGAAACGTATTATAAAATATTAGACAACGCCATAGACTATAAAAATGGAGCAGAAGTTTCTTTAAATCCAGTTGTTGAAGGAGAGTTACTCTATGGAGTAGGTAGGGCTTATGGTTTAGAACTTTTTCTGAAAAAGAAAAAAGGAAAATTTACAGGTTGGATCAGTTATACCCTAGCGAAAAGTGAAAGCAAGTTTGAAGCGATTAATGGAGGAGAATGGTATTCTGCAAAACAAGATAGAACACATGATTTATCTATTGTAGGAATGTATGCGTTAACTGATCGATTAAAACTTTCTTCCACCTTTGTTTACTACACCGGTAATGCCGTAACTTTTCCCTCAGGAAAATACCAAATAGACAATCAAACCATCAATCTATATTCTGAGAGAAATGGATCAAGAATGCCGAATTATCACAGAATGGATATCGGATTAACTTGGGACGGAAAAAAATATAAGGAAATTAAAAACTTGGAAACAGGAGAAATGGACAAAGTGAAAAAGAGATTTACTTCCAGTTGGAACTTTTCTATTTACAATCTTTATGCCCGTGAAAATGCTTATTCGATTTCTTTTCAAGAAAATGAAGACAATCCAACACAAACTGAAATTATTCAAACTTCTTTATTTAAGATGATCCCTTCAGTGAGTTATAACTTTAAATTTTAAGCATATGAAATCCGTTAAAACCATATTTTTTGTAACGATCTGTTTCTTTTCATTCGTTTCTTGTGAAAAAAAAATTGATTTAGATTTAGATGAATCAGAACAACTTCTTGTTGTCGAAGGAATAGTTCATGACCACCTTGGAGATAATATTGTCATCCTTTCTAAAACTCGTCCGTTTGATAACAATGAAGCTGTTGAAATGGTGTCTGGTGCCGCAGTTCAAATAACGGATGGAGTTGGAGGAGTGTTTAATTTAACGGAGGTGAATACATACCCCGGTTATTATACAGACTCAACCTTGATAGGCGTTGCAGGAAGAACTTATCACTTGAGTGTTAACAGCAATGGAAAGATGATTACGGCAAGTTCAGTGATGCCAACAAGAATTGAAATAGACTCGCTTAGCTATGATGAAGAACCCAGTTTTGGAGGGGAGGATGAAGACAAAGAATATAGTTTGTTGTGTCATTTTACAGATCCTGGGGATGTGGTGAATTATTATCGGATGAAGGCTTTTTTATGGTATGAGCAAATAGACGTTTTTGTGAATTGGAGTGATGATGCGATAAATGGAGTTTCAACAGGCTTACCCGTATTCGGTGCCAGCTATTCTGAGGGAGAGGTCGCAACCATTCAATTGTTAGCTGTTGATGAACCCAACTTTAGGTACTTTACCGCAGTATTATCATCACAAGGCGGAGAAGTACCAGGTAATCCTGAAACGAATTTAATTGGAGAGAATGCTGTAGGCTATTTTGGAGCTTACGCTAAAAGTCAAGCTTCTATTTTAATAGAACCTAAATAAAATAGTTATTCATTAAAAGTAGAGCGGAAGCTCATTTGAAAACCGTTATTTTTGGATCAAAAAAAATTAGTGAAATCTTGTTCTAAAATGAGGCCATTTAAAGCTTTTTAAAAAAGAGACCTACCTTATTTTTGTCAAATGTAATGAGGAATCGATCCCCTCACTTATGAAATTTAGGCTAACTTTTTTCCACAGCAAAAGACTTCTTTTCGCACTATTTTAAGGCTAAGGGTTAACTTAACTCCTTCAACCTATTCATTCTTTCTAATGAATAGTCCGTATCAGTTAAGGCGACGTAATTCAATACTTTTTCGGTAATTGCCTTCAGAGGATTATCATTTGGTTGAAGTCTATGTTTATGGTAAAGGAGGTCTTCTAAAATTTTAAAATGAGCTAAGGTAAACGCTTTTTGCTCCTTTAGATGGGGAATTAAATGCTCTTCAAGGGCGAAGAGCTCTTCAAAATGGATGCCTAAAAAATCATTCGCAAAATCATTAATTTTTGACTCCGCTTCAACGGGTTTAAAATCATTTTTTAATTGTAAAACAGCAGCGAGAACTTTCGCCAATTCATCAAAATGACGTTGTATAAAATCTTTCCGAATCATAACTTAGTTGGTAAAGTTAACAAGTTTATAAAGTGAACACGTTAATGTGCTTAACTGATTTGAATCTGATGGATTGGAGAACTTCAAATCTTAGTCTTCCGAACGAACCATTTTGTGAATCTTTTTAGTGCCTCTGTACATCTCATACTTCATAAAACGACACTCTAAACTTCCATTAAAAAGTTTGATTTTTCTAGATGGACGTAAACCTACTTTTTTTAAGGCTCCCATATTCGAGCTAATCATCCAAGCATTCCACCCGTCATATCTCGTTTTAAGGTTGTCTCCAAATTCAGTATACAAATCATCTACATTTTCACCAAGACGTTCTCCATAAGGAGGATTACAAACGATAACTCCTTTTAATTCTGGAGCCTCAAAATCTTTAAAGTCTTTTTTGTGGAGCTCTATTTTATCCGTTAATCCAGCAGCCTCAATATTTGTTCGACACATTCCCATAACACGGGCGTCAATGTCAATACCAATGATCTTAAAATCGAATCTCGTTTCTTGATCTAGCGCATGATCAATCACCTCATTAAACAATTCTTCATCAAATGTTTTCCAGTTCATAAAACCGAAAATAGCTCTGTTAATATTAGGAGGAATATTATTGGCAATCATTGCCGCCTCGATTAATACCGTACCAGAACCACAGAATAAATCGATAAAGTTGGATTTCTTATCCCAACCGCTCAATAAAATCATACCTGCAGCTAAATCTTCCTTAATCGGAGCTAAACTTCTACTTTCTCTGTAACCTCTCTTAAATAAAGGATCTCCAGAACTATCTAAACTAATGGTAACATCATCTTCTTTACCAATATGAAGATTTATTCTAATGTGCGGTTGATCTGTATCAACATCAGGTCGTTTGTCAAATTTCGCTCTAAAACGATCGGCAATGGCATCTTTTGTTTTAAAAGCAGCAAATTTTGTATGGTTAAAAATTTCAGAAAAAACGGTAGAATCTATGGCAAAAGTTTGGTCAACAGTAAAAATATCTTCCCAAGCAATCTCCTTAACTTTCTCATAAAGATCCTCAGCATCCTTAATCTTAAAAGTTTTTATAGGTACAATTAATCTGTTAGCAGAACGTAACCATAAATTGGCTTTGTATAAAGTTTCTTTAGTCCCTTCAAACATCACTGCTCTAGTCGCTAATTCAACTTCTGTAACTCCTAATTGTTTCAACTCTTCCACTAAAACCTCTTCTAATCCGTAAGAAGTTTTAGCGATTATTTTCATTTTCGTTTCTGATCTCATGGTGCAAAGATAAAAATTAGTTGACACTAGATGGTGAATAGTGAATAGTAAAAGGAATAATTATTTAATTTCGTTTTTTTACTTAAAAATAATGGTGATGCAAAAACAATTTGAGATTTTAAACGCTACAAGAAATAACGTATTGAACAGTATTAAGGGGTTATCTTTAGAACAATTAAATACTGTTCCTAAAGAATTTAAAAATAGTATTGCATGGAATGTAGCACACCTTGTTGTTACGCAACAAATTTTATGTTATAAACTAGCAGGGTTAGCTTTAAATTTAGAAGCTAGTTTTGTAGATCGTTTTAAAAAGGGTAGTGAGGCTAGCGATATTACTCAGAAAGATTTTGCAGCTATAAAAGCTCAATTATTAGATTTTCCTATAAAATTAGAAGAGGACTATGCTGCAGGTCTATTTAAAAATTTCAATGCATATCCCACCAGTTATAATGTTACTTTAACAAGTATTGAAGATGCTATTCAATTCAATAATGTACACGAAGGATTGCATTTTGGATACATTATGGCGATGAAAAAAAGGATGTAATGGATTTAATATTTCAACTTATTTTTTTGTAGTATTAATTAGCTATAACGACTAAGCTAAAAATAAGCGTTAGCGACCCGTAGGGTTATTTTT
>JAWUVT010000073.1:0-27781 GCA_034112225.1 Flavobacteriales bacterium
TCATGAGCTAAATCCCCACCTTAAAACTCCCGTAGGAATCCTATTTTACCTATAAAAATAGCACGAAAAAAACACGAATTACTTCTATATTGTTTTGTAAACACAATGCAAATAGAACGTATTTATGAAAAAAACAACTTTTTTGCTCCTATTTCTATTCATACAATTATCTTCTTATGCTTCACACATTATTGGCGGAGAAATATATGTTGAATGGGTAGCGCAAAACCAATATATAATTCATGCAAAAATTTATAGAGACAATATTAATGCTGATGCTATGGCAACGCTAACTAATCCCATACAATTTGGTATTTATCAAATCAACACCAATAATCTAGAAGCGCAATATAGTATTCCACTCGACTCTAGCTACCTTGTAGATCTTGGTGACCAATGCTACACTCCAGACCCAACGGTAGTAAAAATACAAGCAGGTTTATACCATTCAGATGTAATCACAATCTCTAACTATGCTGATGGATATTATATTCAAGCTCAAATATTTGCTAGAAACTTCCTCGCACTTAATCTAAATGTTTCAGCAAACAAACAACAAGGCATGTCATTTTTTTGTCAAATTCCAGATCCTTTATTAGGCAAAAACTCATCTCCTATTTTATCCGATTATCCTGAAGATTCTTATTTCTGCGTCAACACTAATAAAACATTTAATTTTAACGCTACGGATCCAGATGGCGATTCCTTACACTATGAATTAACAGCCCCGCTCAGCAGTGTCAACCCTGGAAGTTTACCATATATTTGGACCTATGCAGGATCAGGTCAACACCCCTATTACCCAACTGTTCCCTGGGCATTCGGATACAATCTTAACAATATTCTAGGAGATGCCCCAATGACAATAGACCCTATTACAGGAGACATTACAGCAGCACCTTCTGCTTTGGGATTTTACACCTTTGCTGTTAAAATTGAAGAATACAGAAATCAAGTAAAAATTGGTGAAATTAGAAGAGATATACAATACGGATCATTAAATTGTACTGGTTTTGGTGTACCAGAATTTAATAATAGTTCTCCCATAATAAACGAAACTGTTGAGATCCCTTACCACAAAAGTTATTGTAAAGATTTAATAGTTAAAGACCCTGATAATAATGACACTTTATATATTGAACTGTTGTCACCTATATTTGATTCAGGAGCATATATCCCCTCAATTTCTCCTGATGAAAATGGTAACATTACATACTTCTATAACGGATCCGGAAACCCTACTATCTGGAACGACTCTGTTGTTATACCTCCCAATCAAAATAATGCACAAGGGACGTACAATATAGGAACTATAGCTCATCGTTTTTGTTGGACGCCCACTTGCGACCAAATTGGGCGTAGCTTTCCCTTCCAAGTCAATGCTTATTCTTTAGGATGTAGTGGACAATCACAAGACAGTATTAATTTTAATATTAAAGTAAATCCACCAACTATTGATTTAAAGAATTTAGGTGATAAATCTATTCCTTACGGAGCAGAGTATTGCAGAAATATTGTCTTTCATGATACCGACATTGTTGATGTCCTTAAAATAGAAATTAACACTGAACTTTTTTCATTAGGTGCAAATATTCCCGAATTACCCAACAATTATCAATATGTAAATTACTTTTATCCTGCTCCAAATGACAAGATAATAACCAACGTTCCAAATGGTGATGCAAATACTGTTAACGTCGCAAAAAGATTCTGTTGGACTCCGGATTGTGAACAAATTGGAAAGAGCTATACTATTCGCGCAACTATTTCATCGTTAGATTGCCCAACAACAGAAACACTAAAAGATACCATAAGCTTTACGTATACTGTCACCCCTCCTTTTGGTCATTTCGATGTTCTACCAAATACATTTACACCTAATGGCGATGGAATTAATGATGTTTACACGTTAGGCTATTCGAATAGTGAGGGAAAAAGAATTGGAGGAGTGTCTAAACCTTGTAGTGATTATCTGAACATCAAAATATACAGCAGATGGGGTAAAATGGTTTATGAAAGTAAAGAATATCCAGAATTTGAATGGGACGGAACAAATAAAAGTGGGAACAAAGTTGCTTCAGGCACTTATTTTGTGCTCATAAATGGAACTTATGGAGGTGAAGAAATCACAATAAACAAACAAACCGTAACCGTTCTCGATTCAAAATAAGCAACCTTAAAATAGCCAAATTTAAAGTCTGATTTTTGATGAAATATTCTCAAGTATCAACAGAGGATTCCTTTTTTTAATCACTCGTCTAATTGTTTCCGACACCATTTGTTATGGACTTTCATTTCATGTTATCAATGTTATCTAAAATAAATTCACATTACAGCGCTGTCTTTTATTTGCCTTGCTTCAGTTAAAATTCATATTTATATACCACAACTGTATTGAGCTCATATTAAATAACCCAGCATCGTTCAGTGCATTCATCTATATCTGAATATTAGCACTTTTAGGTACTCCCTTAGTTATTCTCTTTTAATCTGCTCATTAAAACGACTACTGTTGTTTTGTAGAACAGCTTAACTTACTTAATTCCTAAAATTGCTATTTTTTGATGTGTGATTGACGGATAGAATCTCAATTTTATTCAATTTTTCAGTGCTCCGATTAACCGATTAGGAATTTACGATATTGAATAAAAATACAACAAAATAGATAGTATTTTTTGTAATTTTATAAAAAACCAATCTATCACCTGTTTTTTTTAACAGACTAATCGAATCATGAAAAAGTATCTTTTTGTTCTACTCATTTCACTAATCTCATTAAAATCTTGGTCAACTCACGTTATTGGAGGTGACATTTCTATGGAATGGGTGAGCATGAATGAATATAAAATTAATGCAAAAATCTATCGTGACAATTTAAGTGGTGGAGCCCAAATGGTAACCGACTTAACAGTAGGTATTTACGAGATAGGAACAAACATTCAAGTGATGTCTATTCAATTGCCACGAATCTCTTTGAATATTGTACAATTGGGTGATCAATGTTACACCCCCGATCCAAATTCACTTGAGATTGAAGAAGGGATATTTAGATCTGCAGCCCCCATAACATTAAATGATTTTGCCAATGGCTACTATATACAATCAGAAATATTTGCGAGAAACACTCTCGCTATAAATATATCATCAAACCCGTTACAAGGAATGACATTTTATTGTGAAATTCCTGACCCAACTATCGGACAAAACTCATCTCCTCAATTCGGAAACTTCCCTTCCAGTGCCTATTTTTGTGTCAACTCTACAAAGATAATCAATTTTAACACCATAGACCCTGACGGAGATTCATTAGTACATAGCTTTACTACTCCTTTAATTTCTATAAATAATACAGGTGGAAATTTTACTATTGCAGGGAGTGGAGCTTATCCTTACTATCCTTCTATAGGATGGAGTACTGGATACAGCCTTACCAATATTCTTGGAGCAACTTCTTCAATGACGATGAACCCAACTACTGGAGATATAACTGCAATTGCGAATGATTTAGGCTATTTTACTTTCGCAATTAAAGTTGAAGAATTTAGAAATGGTGTTAAAATTGGAGAAGTTAGACGAGATCTACAGTATGCGTCACTGATATGTGATATCGGATCCCCTCCATATTTTCTAAACACTACACCAACATCAAACCAGACCATTGAAATTCCATACAATAAAGAATATTGTAAAGATTTAATTTTTGAAGATGCCAATTTTTCAGATACTTTATATATAGAAATGATCTCTACTATTTTTGACTCTAATGCGTATATCCCTTCATTAACTCCAGATGCAAATGGTAATTTTCATTACTTTTATAATGGCTCAGGAGATCCTTTGGTTTGGAATGATTCTGTGGTAATACCTGCGAATCAAACCAATTCTGAAGGGGAGTTTAATATCTCTACTATTGCAAACCGATTTTGCTGGACCCCCACCTGTAATCAAATAGGAGAAGTTTTTCCTTTTCAAGTTAATGCATACTCTTTAGGTTGTGATGGAAAATCGAGTGATAGTATTCTTTTCAACCTAGAAGTTATCCCTCCTACCATTGATTTTAAAAATGTATCTGATCATTCTATTCCGTATGGAGAAGAGTATTGTAAAAACATTGTTTTTCATGATACTAATATGGTAGATGTATTAAAAATTGAAATTACTTCAGAACTATTTTCTCTTGGTGCAACATTCTCTGAACTCTCAACTAGTTATCAGTACGGTAACGATGTTTACCCTGCTCCAAATAATTTTCTAATCACTAATGTTCCAAATGGAGCAGCGAACGCTGTTAACGTTGCAAAAAGATTCTGTTGGACTCCAGATTGCGACAAAATTGGAAAGAGCTATACAATTCATGCGACTATCTCTTCTTTAGATTGTCCTAAAGCAGAAACACTAAAAGACTCCATCGAATTTATGTATACAGTTACTCCTCCATTTGATAGTTTAGATGTGAGTCCTAATGTATTTACACCTAATGGTGATGGAATGAATGATTTTTACACCTTAGGCTATACGAATAATGATGGCGAAAGGATAGGTGGAATTTCAAATCCTTGTAGTGATTTTATCACCATCAAAATATACAGCAGATGGGGTCAATTGGTTTATGAAAGTAAAGAAGACCCTGAATTCAAATGGAATGGTACAAACAAAGAAGGAAATAAAGTAGCTTCAGGAACTTATTTTGTATTAATCAATGGGATTTATGGAGCTGAAGAAATCACATTAAAGAGACAAATGGTAACCGTTCTCGATTCAAAATAATCAGCTTTAAAATAGGCTGATTTAAAGTCTGCTTTTTTGTGAAATATTCTCAACATAATTAATACTTAAGACTAGGAATATTTAATACCTTTGCAACATATTTTGAAAAATTATTGAATGGCATCATCAACTAAGTATATTTTTGTAACCGGAGGTGTTACCTCTTCATTAGGAAAAGGAATTATCGCAGCATCTTTAGCTAAACTTTTACAAGCAAGAGGTTATTCTGTAACCATTCAAAAGTTAGACCCTTATCTTAATGTTGATCCTGGAACACTTAACCCTTATGAACATGGAGAATGTTTTGTTACTGATGATGGGGCTGAAACAGATTTAGATTTAGGTCATTACGAGCGTTTTTTAAATGTAAATACTTCTCAAGCAAATAATGTTACTACTGGTAGAATCTATCAGCATGTCATCAATAATGAGCGTGAAGGAGTCTATTTAGGAAAAACTGTTCAGATTATTCCTCACGTAACAGATGAGATTAAACGAAGAATAAAATTACTGGGTGAAACTGGTAAATACGATATTGTTATTACCGAGATTGGTGGTACCGTTGGAGATATAGAATCCTTACCCTATGTTGAGGCCGTTCGTCAATTAAAATGGGAACCCAATTTCGATTGTATTGTTTTACACCTAACATTAGTGCCATTTTTGGCTGCTTCTGGAGAGTTAAAAACAAAACCTACACAACATTCTGTAAAGCAATTATTAGAATCTGGTGTTCAACCAGATATTTTAGCATTAAGAACAGAGCATAAATTAACAGATGGAGTAAAAGAAAAAGTAGCTTTGTTCTGCAACATTGCTCAGGAAGCTGTTATACAAGCAATTGATGCTTCAAGTATTTATGACGTTCCAAACCTAATGAAAGAAGAAGGTTTAGATAAAGTTGTCTTGGATAAGCTTTCTTTAGCTCATAAACAAGAACCTTTACTGACTGCATGGAATGAAGTGTTAAGTAAAATACAAAATCCAAAAAACAAAGTTTCAATTGGTTTAATAGGAAAGTATATTGAGCTTAAGGATTCTTACAAATCTATTGCCGAAGCACTTATTCATGCCGGTGCTCGTAATGAAACGGAAGTGGACATCCAGTGGATTCATTCAGAAGGTGTTAACAATGCTAATTCTGCTAAAAAACTAGCCCATTTAGATGGTATTTTGGTTGCTCCTGGGTTCGGGGAAAGAGGGATTGAAGGTAAAATTGCAACCATTAAATATGCCAGAGAAAACAACTTACCATTTTTTGGTATTTGTTTAGGAATGCAAGCCGCAGTTATTGAATTTGCCAGAAATGTACTCCACCATTCTGATGCGCACTCTACTGAAATGGAAGCAGATACTTCTCATCCAGTAATCTACTTAATGGAAGATCAACGTGACATCACGAATAAAGGAGGAACAATGCGTTTAGGAGCCTATCCTTGTCGTCTTGATGACAACTCTAATGTTTATGAAGCTTATGGTGAATCAACTATTTCAGAAAGACACAGACACCGATACGAATTTAACAACGAATATAAAAATGACTACATTACAGCAGGTATGAAAACAACAGGAATTAATCCTAATAATGGTTTAGTAGAGATTGTTGAAATTGAAGATCATCCTTGGTTTGTTGGTGTTCAATTCCATCCTGAATATAAGAGTACGGTAATTAACCCTCACCCATTGTTTGTTGGTTTTATTAAAGCGAGTACTTTAGTAAAAGAACAAAAAGTAGCTACTTTAAGCAACTAAGTAACCCCTTATCAATTTTATAGAATTAAGAAATGAGCGCAAAAGGATTTGATAAAAACTCTTTAATTGGATTAGTATTAATTGGAGCGATACTATTAGTCTTCAGTTACATTACTAGCCCTACTGAAGAAGAGCTTAAAGCAAAAGCTGAGCAAGAAAAACAAGCGAAAGCAAAGCAAGAGCAAGTTGATGAAATTAATGAGGCCATTGCAACAGCTAACACAACTGTTTCTGCTAATGAGACAACTGTAATTGACGTTAAAGTTTTAAATCATCAAGATTCTATCAAACAGTTAGAGACTTTGATTAAATACGGTGGTTTTGCATCTGCA
Source organism: Flavobacteriales bacterium (assembly GCA_034112225.1). Classification (GTDB taxonomy): domain Bacteria; phylum Bacteroidota; class Bacteroidia; order Flavobacteriales_E; family Vicingaceae. Next base: position 6,852 of record JAWUVT010000073.1, read on the forward strand.
ACAACTGCAGAGAAAAAAGAATTTACTTTAGAAAATGAGCATATTAAAGTAAGCCTATCCAACAAAGGTGGTAGAGTAAGTACTGTTCAATTAAAAGAATTTCAGACTTATGATTCTTTACCTTTATTCTTATTTCATGAAGATTCTTCTCGTTTTAATATTGAGTTAACTACGAATGATGGTCTAGGGGGAACACGGGTTGTAAATACAGAAAATCTATTTTTTGAAACTGAAGATAGAAATGTGAAAGTTAATGGAGAAAGTAGTAAGAGTATCTCTATGAAACTTTACTACGGATCTAAAGACAAATACTTAGAGTACAAATACACCTTAAAAGGAAACTCTTATACCGTTGATTTTGAGTTAAATTCTGTTGGATTAGATGCTGTTCTTTCTAAACGTTTTCCTTACTACGCGAATTGGAGTATGTTTACCCCTAACCAAGAAAAAACAATTCCTAATCAAAAAAATATTAGTACAGTCTATTATCAATACGCGAACAAAGAGTACAATAATATTGGCCCCACAAGTTATGAGAAAGAAAATATGGAAACTACTGTGGATTGGATTATGTTCAAACAACAGTATTTTAATGCCACATTAATTGCTACAGAAAAACCTTTTGAATCTGACTCAGATATTGAAACCATTGATATTCCTGAAGGAACAACAACAACTTATGTTCAAGGAATGGCTGCTAACCTTACAATTCCTTTTGATGGAGGAAGTAATGAATCGTTTGCAATGCAATATTATTTTGGTCCCAATAAATTTGATGAACTAAAAGAGATTGGAATTGGACTAGAGAATTCTATTGATTTCGGTTGGCCAATAATTAAAGAAGTGAACAGATATGTTATTCGAAATGTATTCAAGTTTTTAAACAGTTTAGACCTAAACATTGGTTTAACGATTATCCTGTTAACTTTTATCATTAAAATGATGCTCTTCCCTATTACTTGGAAAACGTATTTGAGTAGTGCTAAAATGAAGGTATTAAAGCCTGAAATTGAGGAGCTGAAAAAGAAGAATGGTAGCGATAAAATGAAACAACAACAAGCCACTATGGCTTTATACCGTCAGACTGGAGTTAATCCTTTAGCTGGATGTATTCCAATGTTGATTCAAATGCCAATTTTATTTGCATTGTTCCGTTTTTTTCCCGCAACTTTTGAGTTAAGACAAAAGAGCTTTTTATGGGCTGAAGATTTATCTACTTACGATTCTATTTACGATTTAGGGTTTAACATCCCAATGTATGGAGACCACATCAGTTTATTTACTTTGATGATGGCTATTTCTATGATCTTTTACACCAAAGCAAACAGTCAAATGACTGCAGGTATGGGTGGAGATTCTGGAGGTGCAATGGCCGCACAAATGAAGATGATGACTTACTTAATGCCAATTATGATGTTATTCTTCTTTAACAGTTATGCCGCTGGTTTAAGTTTATATTATTTAATTGCCAATGTAATTACTATTGGTCAACAATACGCTATTAGAAAATGGATCGTTGATGAAGCGAAATTAAAGTTAAAAATTCAAGCCAATAAAACTAAAATCAAGAAAAAGTCTGGTTTTGGAGCTAAGCTTGAAAAACGGATGAAAGATGCTCAAACGCTTCAAGAACAACGTAAAAAGAAAAAATAAGTAATGAAGTGGTTTATTTTAATAGCAGTCTTAACAGTTTCACTTTCTTGCAAGCAAAGTGAAACAACTACCAATACAGAAAATGTAGGACTACCAGTTAGCTCTACGGAAACGAAACCCATCAAAGAAAGCCTTTTTTTAACCATGGAGAGAACTCCATGTTTTGGACGTTGTCCTAATTATAAAATCACCATTATGAACAGTGGGAAGGTTCTTTATCATGGAATAAAATTTACCAGAAAAGAAGGTCCATATACTAAAATGCTTACCGCAAAACAACTCTCTCAAATTCAAACGAGAATAGATGAAATCAATTTATTTGAACTGAATGATAAATATGATTCTAATATTACAGACATCCCTGCTGTTGCTCTTTTTGTTGTTTATAAAGGAAATAAAAAGAAAATTTTCGACCGTTACGGTGGACCAAAAGAACTAAAAGAATTTGAAAAATTAATAGATTCAATTGTACTTGATGATCAATTGATAAAGAAAATAGAATAGAGGAAAGAGAGAAAAGGCAAGAGGCAAGAGAGACTAGAAAAGAGAAAAGAGAGAGCGAAAATAGAGAAGAGAAAATGAAATTTATCGTTTAGTACTCAACTGTTAAACGAACAAACTTATTAACGAGTAAGATGGCTATTGAAGTTAGAGAAGTAACCAACGCAAAAGGGTTTAAGGACTTTGTAAATGTTCAATTCGATATTTATAAAGGAAATAGCTATTGGGTTCCGCCTTTGAGAAAAGATGAAGCAAAAGCTCTACAAGCAGCGTTTAATCCTGCTTTTCGTTTTTGTAAAGCTAAGTTTTGGGTTGCTTATAAAGCGGGTAAATGTGTAGGCAGAATTGGAGGAATTATCAATGAAACGTACAACGAAAAAACCAATACAAAAATAGGCCGATTTAGTAGAACAGAATTTTTTGATGACCTTGAAATTTCTAAGGCACTAATAGAAACTGCTGAAAAGTGGTTAAAAGAAAAAGGGATGACAGAGATCCAAGGACCTTTAGGTTTTACAAATCTAGATCATCAAGGCATGTTGGTTGAAGGTTTTGATCACCTACCTTCTGCAGCTTCAGAATATCACCACGCTTACTATAAAGAACATTTAGAAAAATTAGGCTACGAAAAAGAGATTGATTGGCTGGAGTTCCGACTCTTCTTAGAAGGTATGCCTGAAAAAGCGAAAAGAGGTGCTGAAATCGTAAAGAAAAGAAGTAAGCTCTCCGTAAAAAGCTTTTCTTCATCTTCTGAACTAAAAGCATATGGTCCTCAATTGTTTGAAATTTTAAACGAATCCTTTAAAGATTTATACAGTGTTGTCCATTTAGATGAAGAAATGATTCAGTACTACATCGGTCGTTACTTAATGTTATTAAACCCTGAATTTGTTAAATTAGTTTTTGATGAAGAAGAAAATTTAATCGCTTTTATTATTGGTTTACCATCTCTATCTCAAGGTTTACAAAAAGCAAACGGGAGTTTATTTCCATTTGGTTGGTACCACCTAAAAAAGGCATTAAAAAGCCCTAAAGTAATTGACCTGATGTTAACAGGTATCTTACCCAAATATCAAGCAAAAGGAGTTACTGCTGTACTATTTTATGAATTACATGAAGTAATGGAGAAATATGGGGTAACCGAAATGGAAACCACAGGAATATTTGAGACGAACCAAAAGGTTATTCAAAACTGGAAGAACTACGAACATATTCAACACAAGAGAAAAAGGTGTTGGAAAAAGACTTTATAAAACATATCTAATTTTATCACAATTAAACTAAACTGAATTATGAAAAAAGGCACATTATTAATCTTACTATTTTTAGTGATTGGATTCTTTCAAGCACAAAATAAAGACATCTCAAACGTTACTTTACCAAAAGATGCTGCTGTTAACGATACCATAAAAAACAAAAAAGATGGTCACTACTTTTTTGAAATCATTAGTGATAATGAAAAAACTGGCATTAAAAATCAAAACAGAACAGGTACTTGCTGGAGTTTTTCTGCACTTTCATTTTTCGAGTCAGAAGTATTGAGAATGGGCCATGGAAAAGTTGAATTGGCACCGATGTACATTGTAAGAAATGCCTATTTGGGAAAAGCGGAAAACTACATCCGAATGTATGGTAAATTCAATTTTGGTCCTGGTGGGGCTTTTCATGATATTCCTTGGGTAATTGAACGTTTTGGAATAGTGCCTACAGCAGAATACAAAGGAATTGAATATGGAGGTGATCAGCACAACCATAATGAAATGGATGGAATGCTTACTGCAATGCTAAAAGTATTGGCTAAAAAACCTCAAGGAAAAAAATTGACTACAAGCTGGAAAAAAGCTTACATGGGTGTTGTAGATGCTTACTTAGGAGATATTCCTGAAAATACTGAAGACTTTAAATTTAAGGTGGAAGGAAAAGAATTTACCCCTAAATCATATGCTAAAGAAATAGGTTTAGACATGAGTAACTATGTATCATTAACCTCTTTTAATCATCACCCTTTCTATTCTTCATTTATGATTGAAGTACCAGACAACTGGGCCATGAAAACTTCTTACAATCTTCCTATAGATGAATTTATGACGGTGATGGAAGAGTCTGTAAAAAATGGATACACTTTCGCTTGGGCTTCTGATGTTTCTGAAAAAGGTTTTTCTTTTAAAAACGGATTAGCAATTGTTCCTGAAGATGAGAAAACAATTAAAGTAAAAGGGAAAGACAATAAACATTTTAGTGATGGTGGTGCGGATAAAACAGCCGATTGTTTTGATGAGCCAGTTAAAGAGTTAAAAATTACTCAAGCACTAAGACAGGAAGGTTTTGATAACCAAACAACGACTGATGATCATGGAATGCACATTACAGGAATAGTTAAAGATCAAAAAGGAACAAAATACTTTGTGGTTAAAAACTCTTGGGGTAATGATTACAACGATTGTGATGGCTACTTCTATGCTTCTTTTCCTTATGTGAAATACAAGACGATGAACATCTTAATTCATAAAGATGCAATTCCTGCTAACATCAAGAAAAAATTAAACATCAAATAGTAGGCTATGCCTACTGATAATTATTGATCAACTCATACAATTAGACAGAACACGATGAAAGTAAACGTAACAGCTATTAAAATTGGTCACGGTTTAGGTGATATCACTTTTGGAGATACCAAAGAAAAAATTAAACATTTATTAGGTGAACCTGGCGAAGTTGATACCTTTAATGCTTCTGGAGAGGAAGATGGATACTTAACTGAAGCGTGGCATTATGATGACCAAGAATTTTCTTTATCATTTGATGAAGAAGACAATTGGAGATTAACGACCATCTCTATCAGTTCTCCTGAAAGTCTATACAATGGACACCAATTGATTGGTAAGAGTATGGAAGAAGTCATGAAACTTATTGACGCGGATGAGTTAGGGGAAAATGAATTAGATGATTTATCTGATGAAGGTATCGATCAAAAATTAATCGGTTTTTTAAGAGCAAGTTTAAATCTTTGGTTTGAAAATGGTGATTTGACGGAAATTCAATGGGGAGTTTTATGGAGTAATGAAGATACTCCAAGTTGGCCAGAAAATTAATTGTGTCTAGTTAAATGATTTTTCATATATTTGAAACTTAATATTATATAATTTATTACAATGGAAGGAACAGTAAAATTTTTCAACGAAGCAAAAGGATTTGGATTTGTTATTGATGACAGTGACGGAACTGAATACTTTACACACATTAGTGGTTTAGCTGCAGGAGTTGAACTTAAAGAAGGTGACAAAGTAGAATTTACCATAGAAGAAGGTAGAAAAGGATTAAATGCAACAAATGTTACAGTTGTTTAAACTCCTCTAATTAAAAAAAAGCTCCAACATTTATTTGTTGGAGCTTTTTTTATGGTTGTTACTTTTTAAAGTAGACTCTCAATAATTTTCTCTATTGAATAACCATCTGCTTCCGCTTTATAATTTCTAACGATTCGATGTCTTAAAATAGGTTCTGCCACCGCTTTTACATCTTCAATATCTGGTGAGTATTTCCCATTAAATGCAGCATGACATTTAGCCCCTATAATTAAATATTGTGAGGCTCTTGGTCCTGCTCCCCAACTTAAATAATCATTTACCACAGCTGATGAAAATTGATTTCCTGCTCTTGTGCTATTTACCAATTTAACTGCATACTCTAAAACATTATCGGCAACAGGTATTTGTCTGATTAATTTTTGAAAGTAAATAATCTCCTCTGCACTCATCACCTTATTTAAATCAACCTTTTTATCTGCAGTGGTACTTTTTACAATTTCTAACTCTTCTTCATACTTTGGATAATCAACCCAAACATTAAACATAAATCGATCTAACTGCGCTTCTGGCAAAGGATAAGTTCCTTCTTGTTCTATTGGATTTTGAGTGGCCAACACGAAAAAAGGTTCATCTAACTTATACTGATTACCTGCTGCCGTAACAGTACGCTCTTGCATCGCTTCTAATAGCGCTGATTGTGTTTTTGGAGGTGTTCTATTAATCTCATCTGCTAAGATAATATTCGCAAACAAAGGCCCCTTTACAAATTTGAAATTTTTATGCTCGTCTAATATTTCAGCTCCAATAATATCTGAGGGCATTACATCTGGGGTAAATTGAATCCTATTAAAATTTAATCCTAAAGTATTTGAAATGGTACTGACTAATAAGGTTTTCGCTAAACCAGGAACTCCCACCAATAAACAATGGCCTCTGCTAAATACTGAAATCAAGACCTTTTTAATTACTTCATCTTGGCCAACAATTACTTTGGCAATTTCCTCTGTGAAGTCTTTATACCTAACAACAAAAGCATCAATTGCTTCAGCTTCTGATTTATAGTTGATTTCTGACATGTATCTATCTATTTTCTAAGCATTTAAAACTAACAATTAAAGATTACTTTATCCAGTTGTTTTCAAAATTACAATCCTTAAACTCATCATCAATTTTTAGGTAAGTATTTCCAACTTTTCCAGCGATCCAATCCTTGGTATTATTTCGTTGCTTATCAGCTAATGCTACCTGCTGTATTTTAGAGTAGTCTGCTTCAAAACTTGCTTTATGAGCTGCTGTTTTTGTAATTAACTTAATAATTCTATATCCCTTTTTACCATCTTGACTTTGTGCTGGAACAGCTTTAGAAAAAGCTCCAATTTCCATTTTATCTATTGAATAATAAATTTGTGGATTGACTTCATCCAATTGAAAAATTGACGTTCCTGTTTGTGGATTCACAACTAATCCTCTACTCTTTTTCGTTTGTTCATCATCTGAGTATTTTGCGGCTAACTCCTCAAAAGTTAAGGTATCTGTTTGTAATAAATTAAATACACTATCGGCCAAATTCTTAGCAATTTCAATTTGAAATTCATCAACCGCTACTTTGACTAAGAGATGCCTTACACTCACTTTTTGTCCTCTTCTTTCAATCAGTTGCATAATATGAAAACCGAATTCAGTTTCTATCACTTCAGATACTGCTTTATTTTTTAATTTAAACGCTACTAACGAGAACTCCGGAACTAATTCTGCTCTTCCCATAAAACCAAGCTCTCCACCTTTTTTAGCAGAACCAGGATCTTCAGAATACAAAATAGCTAGCGTAGAAAAGCTTTCTCCCTTGACGATACGCTCTCTAAAACCATTAATTTTATCTTTTGCAACTTGTCTTGCCTGCTCGCTTTCTTTTGCATTAAACAAGATCTGAGCATATTCTACTTCTGACTCTATTGTAGGAACGCTATCTTTATGTAAAGAGTTAAAAAACATCTTCACCTCTTTTGGTGTAACCGCTGCTCCGGCAGAAATTTGTCCTTTCATTCGTTGGCTGATCATCTGGTCTTTGATATTGCCTCTCAGTTCATCTTTTATTTCTAAAATAGACTTTTTATAATATTGTTCTAAGTTTTTTTCTGATCCAATTTGAGCGATAAAATAATTCATTCTTCTATCCAGTTCCCCTTCTACCTCAGCTTCAGAAACAACTACACTATCCAATATTGCCTGGTGCAATAACAACTTCTGAAACAACATTTCTTCCATTAATTCACACCTGGTATTCTCATCAACCAACACTCCTTGAGCTCTTAAAGATACGATTTGTGCTTCTAAATCAGATTTCAAGATAATATTATCACCTACAACAGCAACAACTTTATCAATAACTTTAGACTCATTCTGAGCCTTTAAATTAAAAGAAGCAGTTAATAAAACGACTACTAATACTATTATTCTATTTCTCATCATTCTTGATCTCATATATTTCAATATCCTTATTTAGAAAAGCTTCTTGATACAAATCACTTCTAATTTTATTTATCAAACTTAACTTTCTTTTATTAATAATAATGTTTTTGATGTTATGCGCTTCAAAACTCAAAGGTGAAACATCATTCTGCAATCTATAATCTTTAATGTGTACAAAGTAAAAACAAAGTGAATCTTCAACTTCTATGTTTTTAATGTTTTTTAAATACCCAGCTGCTTCTGAGGTGTTTATAGGAACTTCATTTTTTAACTCCTCAAAAAGAATCCATTGCTCATCATTTAAATGAAATTTTTCTCCGTACTGATGAGCAAAGCTTTTAAAGACTTCCAATTCTTCCTGTTTATTTGACTTGTATACTTTTCTGATTTTTTTTATTTGAGGAGCTTTTTTATTTATTTTTAAGTATCTAACTTTAACGATATCGTCTCTTAATTCGAAATTCTCTTTATTCTGTTCGTAAAAATTAAGAACCTCTTCACTTGAAATAGTGGTGTCTAATCGTTGTTTAATTAATTCCTTTTCGTAAGAATAGATAATTAAGGAGCTTCGATAATCTTCCAATTGTTTCGCTACATCTTTCTGATTTTCTTTTAGGTTTAATTCCGCTTTGTGTAATATTAAATTATCCTTAAGCCAGCCTTTAATGTAATTGTTTATAATTAAGATACTATCCTCTCTAGAAGTTCCATCAGGAACAATTCCATCAATATCCGATTGATCCAATAATTTATCTTCAACCCTCGCAATAGAGGTTGAAATACTATCCCCTTCAAACAAAGTGCAAGAGAACAGAAATGAAATGATTAAAATGGCTAAAACACGCATAAATAAAAAGCTGCAAATACAATATTAGCAGCTTAAAAGTTCTTTAAAGGATTAGTTAACTAAATTTAACACTTCTTTATTTACCACAACGGTATATTTAGCTCTTAATTCTTTTATCCATTCATTTTCTAAATAATTTTGATAATCTGAAGTAATCAATCCTTTTATTTCATTTAAGGACTTCACTTTTGGTGCTAAAACATTTTTAACTTCAACAATTACAATTGAATTATCTTTATTAATAGTGGAGATCGTTCCTTTTTCCCAAATTGCTTGATCAACTTCTAGGTTAGATCCTTTAGAATATTTATCCTCTTCAATTTTTAAAGCCAATTGACTGTCCACGTTAATCAGCTTTAAAAGGTCCTCATTATTCAATCCATTTTTACTTTTTTTACTGATAAGCTTCTTTACTTTTTTTGCAATTTCCGCATCGTTACAGCTATAAATAGTTGCTTCAGCTCTTTGCCCCCAATTATAATTACTCTTATTCTTTTCATAGAATGCATTTAAACCCACTGAATCTTTAACTGCTTTAGACCAAACTTTTTCATCTGTTAAATCAAAAAGTAAAATACCATCTCTATACTCTTGCATTAATAATCTAAACTCAGTATTTGTTTTTGATAATCTTGAATCTTTAAAAGCAATTGTTTTATTGGATACTATTTTAGCATAAAGCCTATTAATCTCTGCTTCTAAACTAAACTCAAAATTACCTCTATTCGCATATTTATTTCTTACAAAAGCAGTTGCAAAATCAGCTTGAGTATATTCAAACTTGTCTCCATCCTCTGCATAAAATCCAAACATTAACGCCTTGTATTTATCAGCTTTACTTGCTTCCCAAGTACCCGCCATATACTCTTCTTTATTAATTACATTATAAAAATCATTTCTTTCATTGATGTTTTCTACAAAATTATTTTCATCTTTAATTCTTTGTAATAATGCCTGTTTACTTTTATTTGATCTAGAATCTCTAGCCACTTTAGCTTTTAATTCATTTTCTAATTCAGCAAAAGGCTGAAGTGTTTTTAACGATAATCGCTTTATAATATGCCATCCAAAATCTGTTTTAATTGGCTCAGCGTAATCTCCATCTTTAGCTAAATCATAAGCTGTATTTTCAAAATTCTCTACCATCTTTCCGGTATTAAATTCTGGTAATTCACCACCTCTTTTTGCAGAACCTGTATCGTCTGAAAATTGTTTTGCTAAAACCGCAAAATCCTCCCCTTCTTTTAACTTTGAATAGATCTCTTTTATTTTTAATTGAGCACCATCAACAGATACTTTTGTAGTACTTATATTTTTTGAATTCGATTTGTCATCATGTTTAACCATAATGTGTGCTACTCTAATATTAGCTCTTGCAGGCCTTTTATCAACAACCTTTAAAATATGGTATCCAAACTTTGTTCTTACAGGCATTGATATGCCTCCAATTTCTGTCTCATAAGCAGCTGATTCAAATGGGTAAACCATATGTAAGGCTGAGAAATAGCCTAAATCTCCTGCATTTTTTTTAGCAGATGGATCTGAAGAAACTTCTTTTGCAAGACTTTCAAAATCAGCCCCCTTTAAAATTCGCTTTCTTAGTTTCATTGCCAAGAAATAAGCAGCTAAAGTATCTTCAGGTATCGCATTTTCTTTCACTTTAAATAAAATATGACTTGCTCTAACATCCCACTTCATTCTTTCGTAAGCTTCCTTTATCAACCCTTCCGTCACCTCTTTATCTGTAAGATATGGCAATGCCAATTGACCTCTATAACCGGCTAATTCTTTCGTAAATTTTGGCAACGTATCATAACCAAGAGCTTCAGCTTCTCTAACTTTTAATTTAAATTTAATGTATAAATCTAAGTATTCTTCAATAGAGGCTTTAGTTATTTTTTCTTTAGAATTATTTTTATTGAAAATAGCACTAAATTCAGAAAGCTTAACATCTTTACCTCCTATCGATAATAAAACAGGATCCTTTTCTTGCGCATTGATTGTTAAAACAAAAACGGTTACCAATAGTACTAATACAATATTTTTCATTCTATTTATTTTAATTAATTTAATGTATAGGGTATACCCTTATCTTCTTGAATAATTTGGAGCCTCTCTAGTTATACTAATATTATGAGGATGACTTTCTGTTATTCCAGAACTTGTTATTCTTATAAACTTTGCTTTTTTCAAATCTGCAATAGTAGCAGCTCCACAATAACCCATTCCTGCTTTTAAACCTCCAACCATTTGATAAATAACCTCACTCAAAAAACCTTTGTAAGGAACTCTTCCCGAAATACCTTCTGGCACTAATTTTTGAATGTCATCTTCTGCATCTTGAAAATATCTATCTTTTGAACCTTTTTGCATGGCTTCAATAGATCCCATTCCTCTATATGCTTTAAATTTTCTTCCTTCAAAAATTATAGTTTCGCCTGGTGATTCATCAACTCCAGCAAATAAAGAACCTGCCATAATTGAATCTGCGCCGCCAGACATTGCCTTAACAAGATCTCCAGTAAACTTTATTCCTCCATCAGCAATTAATGGAACACCTGTTCCTTTTAATCCTTCAGCAACCATCATTACGGCACTTAATTGTGGAACTCCAACACCAGCAATAATTCTTGTTGTACAAATTGAACCTGGTCCAATCCCTACTTTTACTGCATCTGCTCCAGCTTCCACTAGTGCTTTAGCAGCTTCTGCAGTTGCAATGTTTCCAACAACGACCTGTAAGTCTGGATATTGTGCTTTTACTCTTTTTAACGTTTCTATAACACCTTTTGAGTGGCCGTGAGCTGTATCAATGATAATGGCATCTACACCTGCTTTGTATACCGCATCGACTCTCTCCATTACATCCGCAGTAACGCCTACTCCTGCAGCAACTCTTAGCCTTCCATACTGATCTTTACAGGCATTAGGTTTCAATTTTACTTTGGTAATATCTTTATAAGTAATTAAACCTATTAACTCATTATTCGCATTAACAACTGGTAATTTTTCAATTTTATATTCTTGAAGAATTTCACGTGCATTATCTAAACTCGTTCCTTCTTTAGTGGTAATAATATTTTCAGAAGTCATTACTTCTTTAACCGGAATATTGGTGTCTTTTTGAAATCTTAAATCTCTATTGGTAACAATTCCAACTAATTTATTCGCAGCATCAACAACTGGAATACCACCAATTTTATGCTTTTTCATTAAATCAACTGCATCATTCACATTGGCATCAACAGAAAGTGTTACTGGATCTTGAATCATTCCGCTTTCAGAGCGTTTAACAATTCTAACCTTTTCGGCTTGCTGTTCAATAGTCATGTTCTTGTGCAAGACACCAATTCCCCCTTCATGAGCAATTGCTATTGCCAATTTAGATTCAGTAACGGTATCCATTGCTGCAGAAACAATAGGAATATTTAAAGTAATTCCTTTTGTAAACTGTGAAGAAACATTTACATCTCTTGGAAGAATTTCTGAATAGGCTGGTACCAAAAGAACATCATCATACGTTAAACCTTCCCCAATAATTTTATCTGATTGATTGTCCATGAATTTTAGAATTAAAATTCAGACAAAACTACTAAAATTTAAGGTTTTTTTCTTTCATTATACAAGATAATTATAGCCTACCTTTGTATCCTAATGAAAGAAGAAAATACAGCATATCCTCAATACAGGAAGTACAAGAGTAACACCTCTTATTTTAAGATTATCTCACCAGAACTCTTCGAAGAAATAAAAGTTTTAGGAAATAAAAAGACCCTACATACTTTTGAAGCTAAAATTCTACCGGATAGAAACTATATAAAAGACTTAACCTTCAATTACAAAGACTACTGGATCATTTGCAAAAAAAGTGATTATGAAGAGTTAAGAGAAACTCTTTATTCATGAAATAGTCCTTCAAAATCCAACGCATCAGCACCAAAAGACTCTACATCATCACTTGCCACCAAATAAGTACTCTTATTCCCTGAAATTTTAGAAAAATACAAATCATACGCTGCTCCATCTTCAACACCTACCATATGGATCATCGCATAATCTTTATTCTGAGTAGAAGTCAAATCAGATTGACAGATTGGACATTCAAAATCAACCTTTTCACCCTCATTTAAGATAAACTTCTCGTGAGTAGTAGATTCGTAGTTCCCAACTACGGGGCTCATCATGATGAGTCCTTTATGTTTCCTTTCCGTTTTAGTAGCGAAAACCAAAAAACTTCCTACGTTTAAATGTCCATTACAATTTGGGCAGGTATAGTCATTATCTTTCATACTCATAGCTTTAAGTTTTAATGTTAAAATCTGTTACTAAATTTAAATAAAAAATTTCAATTTACAGTACAGATCATCACTCCTTTTTTCGTTAAAATTTAACACTTAATTTTCCCTAAATTTGGACTTTAAATCTTAAATCATGAATGACTTTTTAGCCAAAGAATTTTATCAAAATACACTATTCGATTGGGGAATTACACTGTTAATAATAGTTGGTTCTATCGTTGCTGGTAAAATTATTTTCTGGTTTTTTGGAACCGTTGTAAAAAAAATGACCGAAAAAACAAAAACAAAAATTGACGACATTATCGTTGATATGGTTGAGGAACCTATTGTTTTAGCGCTTGCAATTTTTGGTTTGTGGTATGGTTTTCATCGACTAGACTTCTCTGATGGCTTCACCCAATTTCTAAGTAAAATTTACCACGTATTAATTGCCGTTAACATTACTTGGTTGATTGCACGTTTAGTTGATGCTATTATTGAAGAATACATTGTTCCACTAGCGAAAAAAACAGAAAGTAGTTTAGATGATCAAATAATACCAGTTGTAAGAAAAGGATTACGGTCTGTCATTTGGATTTTAGGGGTTATTTTCGCCTTAAATAATGCGGGATATGATGTTGGGGCATTAATTGCCGGATTAGGGATTGGAGGTTTAGCTCTAGCGATGGCTGCCAAAGATTCTGTAGCCAACATTTTTGGAGGGATAATGATCTTTACCGACAAGCCTTTTAAAATTGGAGATAGAATTAAAATAAATGGCTTTGATGGTACGATCACCGAAGTAGGTCTTCGCACCAGTAGAATGACAACTTTAGAAGGACGATTGGTCACTATACCTAACGCTCTATTTACTGGAGACATGGTGGAGAATGTATCTGCAGAACCTACAAGGAAAGTCATCTTAAACCTGGGCTTAACTTATGATATGAAAGCCGAACAAATAGAAAAAGGAATTGAATTGCTAAAAGGAATAGCAAAAGAAAATAACAAGGTTACTCCTGATTATTTAGTTGCGTTTAATGCTTTTGGAGATTTCTCATTGGGGCTCCTTTTTATTTATTACATCAAAAAAGATGCTGACATTTTAGACACTCAAACCGCTATTAATTTGAAGATACTAGAACAGTTTAGAGAAAACGGTTTAGAAATGGCTTTTCCGACTCAAACAATATATAACATTGGTGAGCAAAAGTAGCTTTTTTTGTTCTTGGACCCCTGAAACAAGTTCAGGGTTACGCAAACAAAAAATAGAGCATTACTTTATTCTGATTTATTTCGGAATCCATTTTCAACAGTTCACTTTAAAGGAACCAGCTGGTTGTGCCAACTATCTTTCATAGGAACTTCCCAATGGTTCTCAAAATCAACCTTTGTGGTGATCATATTATTGTAAACAATAGTGTTCTCATCTATCTCCTTATTGTCTAATAAAGTTTCATAATCAGCCATCCTTACCACTTCAACTTTATCTCCTTTTTTATAAGATTGAACCATTCTATCTAAAAAAGTAACTTCTAATTCTTCTTCTAATTTCTTCATTAAATTAACTGAAGAATCCTGTGCTCTACCGCACATATTATCGCCTTGCTCATCCACAAAAAAGACAACAAACAAATCATAAAAAACTTCTGTTGTCGCTTTTAATGCTTTCCCATGAGACACCCAATCAGATACAAAATCATCCAATTGAACTTTTAAATAATCTATGTCATCTTTATCTAAGTGTTTATTACTTTGATACACCCACGCTTTTGCGTTATCAGGATATTCTAAATATTCCATTTTTTTTTCAGTTTTGTCATACCGACCGAAGCTGTGGTATCTTTTGAATTTTGAACAAACAATTAAAAAGATTCCACGATTTCGTTATTCTCCACTCGGAATGAAGTTAATACTAGTTAAAGGTCGTTAGCTTCAGCAATCATTTCAGCTAAATCGTAAACTTTAACCTCAGTTTCTTTTTCTTTTATCTTCACACCATCCGTCATCATAGTCATACAAAAAGGACAGCCAGTTGCAATAATATCTGGCTTAATTTCCAATGCTTCTTCAGTACGTTCCACATTAATCTCTTTATCTCCTTTTTCTGCTTCTTTAAACATTTGTGCTCCACCAGCTCCACAACATAAACCTTTAGATTTACATCTTTTCATTTCAACTAATTCGGCATCTAATTTTTCAATGAGTACTCTTGGCGCTTCGTAAACATCATTTGCTCTACCTAAATAACAAGGATCATGGAAAGTGATTTTTTTTCCTTTAAAAGCCCCACCTTCAACAGTTAACTTTCCTTCATTAATTAACTCTTGCAAAAACTGTGAATGGTGTTTCACTTCATAATCTCCCCCTAATTCAGGGTACTCATTTTTTAACGTATTAAAACAATGCGGACAAGTGGTTACAATCTTCTTAATCTCATAAGCATTCAATATTTGGATATTCCCCATTGCTTGCATCTGAAACAAAAATTCATTTCCGGCACGCTTTGCTGGATCGCCTGAGCAACTTTCTTCTGTTCCTAAAACAGCAAAATTGATTCCTGCTTTATTTAGAATCTTAACAAAAGCTCGGGTAATCTTCTTGGCTCTATCATCAAAACTCCCTGCACATCCAACCCAAAACAATACATCTGGCTGCTGACCTGAAGCCATCATTTCTGCCATTGTTGGTACTTTTAATTCACTCATTTTTTTAATGATTAAATGATATCATGTTTAAATGAGTGAATAATTTTTAACTCCATCATTCTTCCCTTTAAACATGCTCTCATTAATTTATACTTTGTATTTCCATTACTTAGAATGCTCTTATGATTGAATAGTATTCGCTCATTAAATCATTCACTTCTTAAAGCATTCTTATTATTCTTCGTCTTTCCATTTTAAACGGTCTGCTTGAGCAAATTGCCAAGGTGCACCATTGTTTTCAATATTCGTTAACATCCCTGTCCATTCAGCCGGAGCTTTAGACTCTTCCATTATTAAATACCTTCTTAAATCTACAATAACCGATAAAGGATCATTATTTACAGGACAAGCTTCAGTACAAGCGTTACAACTTGTACATGCTAATAATTCCTCTTCTTTAATGTAATCTCTTAGTAATGATTTTCCATCATCATAATCCTTTCCATGCTTATCAATTCCTTTTCCAACCTCTTCTAATCGATCTCTCGTATCCATTAAAATTTTACGTGGCGATAATTCTTTGCCCGTAATGTTTGCTGGACAAACATCTGTACACCGGCCACATTCAGTACATGTGTAGGCATCCATTAACTGTTTCCAGTTTAAATCTTGCACATCTTTAGCTCCAAATCTATCAGGCTCACCAACTGGTTCTGGTGGCGCAGCATAAGGATCTGCATTAGGGTCGAACATCATTTCAACTTCTTTCTTAACCGCTTCCATATTGGGCAACTGCCCTTTAGGGGTTAAGTTAGAATAAAATACATTCGGGAATGCTAAAAGAATATGAAAATGCTTTGAATAGGGTAAGTAATTTAAAAAAGCAAAAATTCCGATAATATGAAACCACCACAACCCTCTTTCAAAGAGAACTAAACCAGCTTCTGAAGAGCTAGAAAAAACACCTTCAAACATACCGCTAATTGCAAAAGAACCAACTTGAGTATAGTGCTCAGTGCCAAAAGCTTGTAACTGAGCATCCACGATATTCATCAATAAAAAAGCAGACATCAATAACACTTCTGTAATCAAAATAAGATTCGCATCTGTTTTGGGCCAACCTTTCATTTCTGGACTCAGAAATCGTTTAATTCTGATAATATTTCTTCTGATTAAAAAGATAACACAAGAAACCAACACCAATAAAGCCAAGATTTCAAACGTAGAAATCAAGAAGGTATAGATACTCCCTAAAGGAGAGAATAAACGATGAGTTCCTAATAAACCATCTAATACAATTTCTAGGACTTCAATATTAATGATGACAAACCCTGCATAAACAACAAAGTGTAAAATACCAACAACAGGTCGTGCCTGCATCTTAGATTGCCCCATGGCCACTTTAAGCATTAATTTAAAACGCCCACTTTTATTATCACTTCGATCTACATCTTTTCCTAAATTGATATTGCGAATGATAGTTTTAACATTTTTAGCAAATAACCCTATAGAGACTAAAACTAAAACTGCAAATGCGACAATAGATATATTCATTGTTTCTAACTTTTATTAATCTTTTTTGTAAGGAATTTCTTTTTTAGAGAGTATTCTGAAATAACGTTTTGGATGGAGTTTAATATCAGATAGCAACTCTTCCATTTCTTTAGTTGCTCCATTTAAATTATTGTATAGCGAATCATTGGTCATTAATTTCCCCATAGTTCCTTCTCCACGATTCATTTTATCCATAACAGCAGCCATACCATCCATAGCAGCTTGAGCTTTAACTAGCGTTTGATTAAGTTCTAAGGCCTTTAAAGAATCTGCTACATGACTAAATTTAGTGATCGCAGGGTTTAATTTGTTTTTAACCGTAGCATTTAATGTTCCTGATAACTCTTCAAAACCTGCTAATGTATTTTTAAGATTGCTTAAAGCTAATGTTAAATTTCTTTTATTTTGTGCACTAAACATATCATTTAAATGATCTAAAGTAGTTGTCAACTTTTCAACTGTGGTATCCATAGACATCATTAAATGCTCTGCTCTATCTTTTATGGGAAGCATTTGCTCACTAAAATCTTCCAACATTGAGGGCTCAAATTCAGTTTGAAGTGTATCTCCGTTCTCTAAATCAACTCCCGAATCGCCTAACTTTAAACCGATGGCTTTCCCGCCCATAAAATCGGTACTTATTAATTCTGCAATAGAATTTTTATAAATCTTCAATCCAGATTCAGTAATGTTTAATTTAACAATCACTCTACTGGATTTGTCTGAATGAAAATAAATATCATCCACTACTCCACTTTGAACTCCATTGATAATAATAGCAGAAGAAATCGCCAATCCAGGAACTTTAGGGTATATGGCATAAACACTTTTACTTTCAACAAACAAATTGGTTCCTTTCAGATAATTAAATCCCCAAACCGACATTGCTATTGCAAAAATAGCGACAAAACCTACTTTAACTTCTTTAGATATCTTCATCTATTAATTTTATTGTGCAAATATCGTTAAAGTGAATTAAACTTACAAACGAAGTTTGTAAGATAAAATCTACGAAAAACAAAGTGTTTATTGTAATTGCAAGGCTTTACTGATCGCAATTCTTTTACCATCAGAAAACGCGACTACAAATGCATCTTTAAAGCCCTTAGTTCTTAATTCAACTTGTAAACGATTGGCTTCAGTCATATTGGTTTCCCTACCTACAGTGTATCGATACAACCCACCAGCTTCATAAATAGTAATTCCTTTAACCCCTTTAAAATTTTCAGGGATAAGTTCTATTTTTTTAGAAGATGTTGCTATTTGAACTTTGTACACCACTCCTTTTTCTACTTCGTCTTTATCCGTATCATTTACGACTTCATTTTCTTTATCTTCTTTATCTTCTTTCTTTTCACCAGCGACTTTATCGCCCTCTACAATCTCATTCTTCTGCTTCCCTTCTAATTCATCTTTATAGGATTTAAAAGCTCTAAAAACGGCCGAAGCCAAATAATCTTGACCTAAATCAGACACCAAAAACTTCTCTTCAGTAATATTGGTTAGAAACCCTGTTTCTATTAAAACACTAGGCATATTTGTTTGATGCAACACCAAAAAACCGGCTTGTTTTACGCCTCTATTCTTTCGTCCAACTCTTTCTGTAAACTGTGTTTGAACCTTTGCTGCAAAACTTAAACTTTGAGCTAAAAAAGCATTTTGTCTCATCGTTAAAACAATATAAGATTCCGGAGAATTAGGATCAAAGTCACTATACTGTGTTTTATAATCTTCTTCTAACAAAATAGAGGAATTCTCTCTTTTTGCGACATTTAAATTGGATTCAGATTTATGCAATCCCATTACAAAAGTTTCAGTACCAAAGGCTGCTTTATTACTGTTGGCGTTCGCATGTACACAAATAAACAAGTCTGCTTTTGCTTTATTTGCAATTGCTGCTCTTTCCCAAAGTTTTAAATAAACATCTGTTTCTCGTGTATAAACCACTTTCACATCAGGGAAATTCTGTTCAATGTATGCGCCTAATTTAAGTGCGATAGATAAAGCAACATGCTTTTCTTGCGAACTACTACCCTGACAGCCACCATCATGTCCTCCATGACCTGCATCAATACACACTGTTTTAACTCCAAAAAAATCTGTTTTAGTTTGTGCCCTACTTGATGTTGTGATAACAACCATCATCAAAACAAGAAAACCAACAATTATGCGTTTGATCATATATCGTATTATATTAATGTTAAAAACATTATTTTTAGTATTACAAATGTTATTTTTTTTAGTTTTGACACCGCTTATAAAAACGTTAATTATCACAACTTTAATGTTAATAATTCTTAGCTATAAAAGAGTTAAAGTTAACCTATAGATAAGAAATTAACAATCGAATGAACAACAACTTCTATACCAAGCCTATTTTTCTACTTCGGATGGTGGTATCATGTATACTGTCATTATGTTCGCTTGATGTTATAAGTCAAGAAACTGAGTTATCCATTCCTCCAATTTCAGCAGTTGAGCAATTAAAAACGGACTCTTTATTTCCTGAAAACGATTCTACATCAATCAAAAGTGCAGCTGTCGATACTATATCTTCTCCTGATGCACTAGAATCAAAAATTATTTACATCGCCAAAGATTCTATCCGTATCGATATGAAAACTAAAATGGTTTACTTATTCGGTCAATCGGAAGTTTACTATGAGGGCATCGAATTAACTGCAGAGGAAATAGAAATTGATATGGATTCGAACATTGTTACCGCAAGAGGCAAACAGGATTCAACTGGTAAATTTTATGGCGAACCTGTGTTTACTGAGAATGGAACTGTTGTCAATTCTCATGAAATGAAATACAATTTCGAAACTAAAAAAGGAATAATTATTGAAGCACTTACTCATGAAGGGGAAAACTACATCCATGGGAATAAAATTTACAAAACTCCAGATGATATCTTGTATATAAAACATGGGAAATATACGACCTGTAATTTAAAGCATCCTCACTATTATTTTAGTGCCGCAAGGTTAAAAATCATCCCCGAAGATAAGATCATTACTGGACCTGCAAACTTAGTTATTGAAGGCACTCCAACACCAATTGCTATTCCTTTTGGATTCTTCCCCAATTCAAACAAAGCTACATCTGGCATTCTAATTCCTAGTCCAGGAGAAAGTGATCTTGGTTTTTCTCTTCAAAGAGGAGGTTACTACCTACTAATCAACAACAATTTAAGCACTCAATTAACAGGTGATTATCATTCTAAAGGCAGCTGGGCAACAAACTGGTTGACCAACTACAATAAGAAATATCGATATAGAGGCAACTTCAATTTTAGTTACTCGAAAATGGTTCGTGGATTTAAAGAATTTTCCGACTACACTAAAAACACCAATTTCTTGGTAAAATGGAGTCACATTCAAGATCGGAAAGCCAGACCTAATAGTAACTTTTCGGCAAATGTGCATTTTGGAAATAGCGAAAATTACTCCAACAACATTAACAGTACAGGTACAGAATACCTAAGCGCAACATTCAATTCTAATATTTCCTACAAAAAATCGTGGACAGGAAAGCCTTACAATTTGACAATTAACGCTTCTCACACTCAAAATACACTGAACAAAACAGTAACCTTAAGGTTACCTGAAGTTACTTTTAATGTTTCTAGACTTTACCCCTTTAAAAGAAAAAATACTGTTGGAAAACAAAA
>JAWUVT010000074.1:0-7837 GCA_034112225.1 Flavobacteriales bacterium
GTTGCTAATCAGTTTTTTAAGCGATCTCTTTAATTGTTTTCTTTAGTATTTCGCTTCGATTATTCGTCATTTTAATATCCATAAGAGTTGCTCATTAACTACTTTTTCCTTTTTATTGAATTCATCGTTCGATACTCTTCGGGTGACTTAAAGTCACCTGATGAGTATTGAGTATCGCCATTGCGAGGTAATTAGTTAAAAGACAACAGTCACTTTTCAATCGTCTTACGAAAACTTAACGTAGTGTTCAACAAAAAGTTATAATTACTCAGCATCTAGCAATCGATACTTCTCCAATAGTTCTTTCAAACTGTCTTCATTATTTTCATTAAGCAACGATAACAATTCGTTTGCTCCTTCAAAAATGGAGACATCAGGATAAAAATTATCACGAGCAAGGTGCATAAATTTTAAGACTTTAAAGACATTGAACCATTTAAAGAAAACCTCATCCTGTATTATTCAAATACGGTAATCGGTTCGCCAATTTCTAATCCTACTTTTCTAATTTTTTATTTCTATAAACTTCACTTAAGCCATACATTATTTTTTTTATTACCCGCTACTTCTTAAATATTTAAAGAACTTGCTCACTACACATTAAAACACTGTATATTAGTCAGGTACACACTTTCTAAATAAAGTGAACGGGAACTATATTTGGTAGTAGTGAGCAATTAAATGACAAAACAAGAAATGACAAAGGCCACAGGTTTAATCTGAGAATATAAAAAAAGTCAACAATCTGTTTGAAGAAACAAATGCTCAAAACGGTCGAAATTAAGCTGAAGAGACCTTAAATTAGAAGTCGTCACAACGTGAAATTCATAAAAAGAAACAACAAAATAGTTTAATTTTAGACTCATTTCAAGGACAAGAATTGACAGATTTAGAAACGGTTAAGAGATCTGGTGGGTACCTTAGTCTCTTTGGAATTTACCATATCCATGGTATGTTTGATGGAAAGAAAAAAAACACGGAAGGACATTGGTCTTGGAATCATTAAACAGGAACTAAAGCCTGAATGTAATTGAGTTACATTCAGGCTTTTAAACTAAAAAAGAAAATGAAAATATCCCTAAATATATTACTGCTGTTTTTTTTATATCATCAAGGGTTTTGTCAAACACAAATTCTTGACAAAGAAACCAATAAACCAATACCATATGTACATATCATTTCTTCGGGAGGAGTTATTTTAGGATGGAGTAATCTTAATGGCATTATGAATTGGAATGAAGTTGATCATCTCCTCTCAACTAATAAAATTGATAGTATTGAAACGTCACATATTGCTTACCAAAATAAAAAGCTAACGTTTCACTACTTACTAAAAAAGAAAATCTTGTATTTAAATCAAAGCGTAATTCCTTTAAGTACAATTACAATTGATTCAAAGACTCCGGATTATTTGGTACTGAAAGGGTTCTTTAGAAGTTATCAATTAGATAATAATGAACCAAAAGCATATATGGATGGGATAATAGAATACTATATCTCAATAAAAAAAAATAAGTCGCTAAAATTTAAGTTAATAGAAAACAGGTCATTTAAGAATCCAATACTTTTTAAGGTAAAGATTAAAGAGAAAGGATCTGTAATTGTTGAATCCGGAAATAGAACAGGTCCTCCTTATCTAGAGCGTAAAACCATATTGGCTTTAGAAAATTATGATTTAACAAAGATAACTGACACGAATTATAAAATATCACAAGGTAATGATACCATAGGATTTATATCTGCTGACACCGTCAATCATATGATTAAAACAGCTATTGATATCACCACTCCAAAACGAAGTTATTCTCGTTCACTGTTTGGTTATATTTTTAAATTTGTCAATATTTCTGTTTCGGAGAGTTATGCTTCTAATCATTTTCCACATCCTGCTAAATCAGAATTAATTTCTTGCAAAAGATATGTCAAACAATTTCTTAGTCATAAGAAATTAAAAAAAGAGCCTGTTCAAGTAGAAAGTTTTCATGAGTTCTATGTGTTAGAAAAGAAATATATTTCTAAAGCTCAATTTAAACCAATCAGCACCTCTACTTTTTTGGACCTAGAAAAACAAACTATTCTACACCCTTTTGGAAAGATACAAAGTCAGAAGGCATTCCAAAACTTCCAAAATTCATAGACAATCTATTAGGAACAACGCTCGAGGTTTACTAAAAAAAGTTAATTATAACTGTTCGTGACGCTTATTCAATCCCTTAAACAAAAAGGCATACTTTACTCAGAATCTATCTTCCTATACTTTGCTAGCAACCCTTTTAAATCTCCTTCTTTATTTTCAGTAAGCCATGCCAATAACTCATTAGCGCCTTCAAAAATGGGTACATCCGGAAAAAACTGATCCCGAGAAAAGTGCATAAATTTTAAGACTTTAAAGGCATTGAACCATTTAAAGAAAACTTCAGAAAAATGAGCTGCAGATTTACTGTTCTTCTTAATGTTGATTAGATTCTCTTCAAAATCAATGGTTTCCAAAAATGCTTGAATAGTTGCTGGTATTTCATTGATATCCTCATACAATTTTGGAACAGCAGCAGCAAATAACCTCAACTCAATAAACGATTTAGGATGGTAACTTAATAATTCTTCTTGCGCATCATTCAACCAACTTTGCATCGCCTTACCTGTTCCAAAAGGTACCCGGTCTGAAACGCGTGGTGAAGGAATAATTTTAGTGGTTTTTAATTCTGTAAAATTTCCTAAGGGAATTAACTTTTGTAAAAAGTAGAAATCCTCTCCTGCTTTACGTTTGTTCATTCCGTTTTGCTTTTGGTAAGCATTACTTCGAACGGCCATGCTCGATCCTATGGTATGAAAAGCAAAAGGCAAATTAGCATCGGCTAATCCATTTTTATAATAACGCAGGTGCAACTCGTATTGCATGATTCCATTGTAGATCTCAGGCGAAAATTCTTCTCCAGAGATCGGATGCTCAAAATGAATGGAACAGGCTGGAGATTTTGGGTTTTCTTTGAAATGTTTTTCCAACTCTACCAAATAATTGGGTTCACAAGAAGCATCTGCATCATAACAGGAAATTACTCCGTTGTGGCAATCAATGGCAGCAAACCTTCTTACGGCTTCATCCATTCCTATTTTACGTGCCAACCCTACTCCTGCATGCTTTTTAGGCAGACTATTTTCTTGAATAAAATGGAAGGTCATTTCAAGAGCCGAAGCAAGCTCTCCAAAATTAGTAGCGCACCATTGTATTGCCTCATCATATGAGGTTTGATTTTGCTTCAAAACAGCCTCCTCCGCATTTTCTGAAGCATTGATTACAACAATAACTTCGACCTTACAATTCGGTTGCTTGCAATCATACAGGCTAAGTAAAGCGCTTACCAGATCAGGCTCATTATGGCAAGGAATGACTACAATAATTCCTGTTTGAGGGTTCACCTCTTCTTGAATTATTTTCGTTCTATAAGCGTAACGGTTTAGGTAGTAGTTCATCACATTCGTTCTTCCGTAATTTATCATAAAATAAGAGGACTTGAAGAATCTGTTCAGCGTTTCTCCTGATTAGATTCTTCGGTTTACTTTTCTCGATGCTGTGGCCAATCGGAAAAATTAGCACTCAGAATTCCCCTTAATTTAACTTCTCTTTTAAATACTGAGCGGTAAAAGATGCTTTAACAGTTACCAACTCTTCTGGTGTTCCTGCAAAAACTAGTTCACCACCATTATCTCCACCTCCAGGACCTAAATCAATTACCCAGTCTGCACATTTTACCACGTCTAAATTGTGCTCAATAACAATGATGGAATGCCCTTGAGCAATTAAGGCATTAAATGCTTTTAGCAACTTCTTAATGTCATGAAAATGCAATCCTGTTGTTGGTTCATCAAAAATGAACAATAGATTTGTTGAGCTGTCTTTTTTAGCTAAAAATGAAGCCAACTTCACCCGTTGAGCTTCTCCACCAGATAAGGTATTAGAAGACTGCCCTAATTGTACATATCCTAAGCCTACTTCTTGTAAAGGCAATAACTTTTCAGAAATTTTCTTCTCTGCTCTACCAGCTGATTCTTGAAAGAATTGAACGGCTTCATCAATGGTCATTGTTAATAAATCGGCAATGTTCTTTTCTTTAAATTTAATTTCTAAAACTTCTTCTTTAAACCGTTTTCCTTTACACTCTTCACACACCAAATGAATGTCGGCCATAAACTGCATTTCCACAGTAATTTCTCCTTCTCCCTTACAGGCATCACATCTTCCTCCATCGGTATTAAACGAAAAGTTACCCGGCTTATAGCCTCTTGCTTTGGACAATCCTTGAGCAGCATAAAGTGTTCTGATTTCATCATAAGCTTTAACATAGGTAACGGGGTTAGATCTTGATGATTTTCCGATAGGGTTTTGATTAATAAACTCTATCCCTTTTAAACTGTCTATATCTCCACTAATTTTATCAATTACACCTGATTGTTCGCTATAACCGTCAAACATTTTTTTGATAGAGGGCAATAAACAGTTTTTAACCAATGACGATTTTCCTGAACCACTAACTCCCGTAATAACGGTTAAGGTATGTAATGGAAATTCAACATCAACTCCTTTTAAGTTATTCTCACTTGCTCCTTTAACCACTATTTTCTTTTTCCAAGTTCTTCTTTTACTTGGAATTTCAATACGCTCTAGTCCTGTAAAGTATTTCGAGGTTAGACTCTTTCCGCTGGTCAATAATTCTGAATAATTGCCTTGAAAAACTACTTCGCCACCTAAATGACCTGCTTCTGGACCAATGTCAATAATCTCATCGGCAGCTTTAATAATATCCTCATCATGCTCTACAACAATTACTGAGTTTCCTAAGGCCTGCAATTCTTGAAGTACTTTAATTAACCGCTCTGTATCTTTAGAGTGCAAACCGATACTTGGTTCATCTAAAATATACATAGAGCCGACCAAACTACTGCCTAAGGAAGTTGCGAGGTTAATCCGCTGCGACTCGCCTCCAGAGAGTGTTGAAGACAGTCTATTTAACGTTAAGTAACCTAATCCTACATTGTTTAAATAGTGTAACCGGTTTTTTATTTCAACTAGTAATCGGCTGGCAATTTTAGTTTGATGTTCTGTTAACTCAATGGCGTTAAAAAAATCACCTAGATCGCTTACTGGAGCTAGCACTATATCGGAAATAGACTTTCCTGCCACTTTTACAAAATTAGCGTCTTTACGCAAGCGAGTGCCTCTACAATCTGGGCACAAAGTTTTACCTCTATACCTGGACAACATTACTCTAAACTGAATTTTATAACTTTTTTCTTCTATTTTTTTAAAGAACTTATAAAGGCCTTTAAAATGTTTATTCCCCTTCCAAACTAACTCTTGCTGCTCGGGAGTTAAATCGTAAAATGGTTTGTGAATTGGAAAATCAAATTCCATCGCACTCATGACCAACTCCTCCTTCCACCGCTGCATTTTATCGCCTTTCCAACAAACAATAGCTCCTTCATACACTGATAAGTTCTTATTCGGGATCACTAAGTTTCGCTCTATTCCGATTACACTCCCATAACCTTCGCAAGTTTTACAAGCTCCTATAGGGTTGTTAAAGCTAAAAAAATGAGCATCCGGTTCCTGAAACTGAATTCCATCTGCCTCAAAACGATTATTAAAAGATGCAGTGGTTGTTTTATCTGCTGTTATGACCACCACCTTACATTCTCCTTTCCCTTCAAAAAAAGCAGTTTCAACGCTGTCGTAAATTCTGCTCACATTATCTTCGTCAGTACTAATTACAAAACGATCGATGAGTAAGTCGAGGGATTTATTTTTGAATGTTTTTAGGTCAACCTTATCCAATCGAACGATTTTATCGGCCACCCAAATTCTTGAAAAACCTTGTTTGGTTAATAGGTCTAGTTGTTCTTGAACTGTTTTGGTTTCTATTTTAATTTCAGCCAATAAAACAACTTTTGTTCCATTAGGATAAGCATTAATCTGAGTAACAATAGTTTCTGGTCGATCTCTTTTTACTTCTATTCCTGAAACTGGAGAATACGTAACACCTACTCTGGCATAAAGTAGTTTTAAGTAATCATAAATTTCAGTTGAAGTACCAACAGTTGATCTCTTATTCACTGTATTTACTTTTTGCTCAATAGCAATTGCTGGAGCAATTCCATAAATATGGTCAACATCAGGTTTTTCTATTTTCCCTAAAAACTGACGGGCATAGGAAGACAAACTCTCCACATACCTTCTCTGTCCTTCTGCAAATAAGGTATCAAAAGCCAAAGAAGATTTTCCTGAACCTGACAGTCCTGTAATGACTACAAACTTATTTCGAGGAATAGCAACATCAATATTTTTTAAATTGTGAACTTTAGCACCTTTAATAATAATGTGCGATTTAGCATCAATATTTTTTTTAGCAACTTTAGGCATAGTGTTTGTTATCTGTTAAATTATGTTAACGATTTCAAAAGTACTTTCTTTTTCAGTAGTTTTGAGTGATCAAAAAAATATTTTGTTCATTCATACAATATCTTAAAGAAAACATCGTTGGTATGGTTGTTCAGTTAAAAATTAAATAAAAAAAAGCCTATAAGGATAATATCTACTCTTTAAATAATAAGTCACTAAGACTACAATTATTGTACAACAATTAAAGACGGAGGGGTATTATGAAAATTTCAAAAATTTCTGATCAAAAATTAATTCAAGCCTATATTAACGGGAATAAACTTGCAATTGAAGAACTTATTATTCGATATAAGAGTAGAGTTTATACTTACATTATTTGTAAAATCAGAAACGAGGCCTTAGCTGAAGATATTTTCCAAGACACTTTTATCAAAGTAATTAACAGCCTTAAAAAAGGGAAGTATAATGATGAAGGAAAGTTTTTACCTTGGGTAATGCGAATTGCTCACAACCTTATTATTGATCATTACCGAAAAAGTTCTCGAATGTCTTTCTTTAAAGGAAAAGATGACTTTGATATTTTTGACGTTATTAAAAGTCCAGACAATAATATCCAAGAAGACATAGAGAGAGATCAAGTGCTTTCTGATGTTAAAGCTTTAGTCAAGTTTTTACCTGCAGATCAAAGAGAAGTTCTGATGATGAGACTTTATTATGACATGAGTTTTAAAGAAATTTCTGAAGCTACAAACACAAGTATTAATACCGCCTTAGGAAGAATGCGTTACGCATTAATCAACCTTAGAAAAATGGCTGAAGAAAAGAATTTATCATTAACCCTTGATTAATAGCTGCTAGAATTAGCATTCGTTTATCAACACGATCAATTCAACTCATTATTGTTTCATCACTAATATTTTGTATGGTTCTGAAATAGGTTAAGAGTTTTCATAAAAAGTAATTTAAAACCGAAGAGGATTTCCTTTTCGGTTTTTTCGTGTTTAATTTTCAACGCGCATAGCATCACTGAGTTTATGACCGGTAGATTTGTGCTAAGCAAACTACGGGTCAAACAATAAATTGGGGGCAGCCCTAGTGATGCAAGTAATTTAGTCCACCTAAACAGGAAGAATTTCACCTCCCTAACGTCCCTAAATTGTGTTCTGAACGCTTTAATTTTAGCATTAAAGATGCTTTCGTTTTTCAGAACTCTGTTTCGTTTTTTAGTATACTTTTTCGTTTTTTAGTACACTTTTTCGTTTTTTAGTCAGGGCAGAATCATACTTTTAGATTTAATATTTTCAACAAATAATCGTTATTCCATCAAGCCTCAAGCATTTTACTTCTCATAGATAATTTTTTCTAAGTTTCATTTTTTAATAGATTTAGTGAAATATTAATTATTATAGAATAATTTTGAGCGGAATTTACAGCTCTTTTTCT
>JAWUVT010000075.1:0-22647 GCA_034112225.1 Flavobacteriales bacterium
CTGAATTAAAAGAATTAGAAAGCTCTCAAGAAATTATTAAGTTAAATAATGAGAAGTTAAGAAATGATATTGATAGTAAAAACAGAGAGTTGGCAACATCAACAATGAGTATCATTAAGAAAAATGAGTTTTTGAGTTCAATAAAAACAGAGTTAATTGATGGAGGAGCTAATAGCTTAGCAAAGGTTGTTAAGATTATTGATAAAAACCTAACCAACACAGATGATTGGAAAATGTTTCAAGAAGCTTTTAATAATGCAGATAAAAGATTCTTAAAGAAAATAAAATCTAAACATGCAGATTTAACTCCAAATGATTTAAGATTGTGCGCTTATCTTAGATTAAATTTATCATCAAAAGAAATTGCCCCCTTGTTAAATATTTCACCCAGAAGTGTAGAAGTAAAACGTTATAGGCTTCGAAAAAAAATGAATTTACCTCATGATGCAAATTTAACAAACTACATCTTAGAAGTATAACCTCTACAACAAGGGCTAAAAACGCCCATACAATACTACAACATATATTATTTTATAATACATTATTTAAAATTTAACGTTTCCCTAACATTAGTCATATAAAGGCACTTTCGCTTTTATATAACACTGTATGTTTTTTGTAGCGGTACTTTTTAGTGATTTAATAAAAAATGAGTTATAAGTTTACGGTATTATTAATTAAAACATAGTTTATGAGAAAAATGATTGCATTACTATTTTTTACCTTTTGTGGTTTTGGGCTTTCCGCTCAAACATTAAATGTAAAAGGTGTTGTAAAAGACAAAAATTCTGGCGAGACTTTGCCAGGGGTTAGTGTTGTTATGAAAGGTACAGTTGTTGGTGCCGAAACTGATTTTGATGGTGTCTTTAATATTTCTAATGTAAAGGTAGGATCAATTTTAGTATTTAATTACCTAGGGATGAAACCTAAAGAAGTAGTTGTTAATTCTGCTGAAATTAATATTTTTCTAGAAGAATCATCAGAAGCTTTAGATGAGATTGTAGTAATTGGGTACGGTACGCAAAGGAAAAAAGAAGTTACAGGCGCAGTCTCTGTAATAGATTCTAAAGCTATCGAAAAACTAAACCCTACTAGAATTGAACAGGCTTTACAGGGGCAAATTGCTGGTGTTAATATTACAACTGTCTCTGGTTCTCCAGGTAGTGGATCTAATATAAGGATACGTGGTGTTTCTACAAATGGAGATAGCAGTCCATTAATATTGGTGGATGGTAATGTTATTTCAGATTTATCAGTTTTAAATCCAAATGACATTAAAAGTATCAATGTTTTAAAAGATGCAACAGCTGGTATTTATGGTGTACGTGCGGCAAACGGTGTCGTTTTAATTACAACCAAAACGGGAAGGAAAGAGTCTGATTTGAAATTTCAATTGGATGCTTATATGGGGATACAATCTACGAGTAAAAAAATTGATTTATTAAGTCCAAAAGATTTTGCAATCTATGTAAATGATGCAGGAGACCAAACAAGATTTTTTGTGTATCCAAGTAAAGGTACAGATTGGCAAGATGAAGTATTTGATGATGCAATTATTTCAAATGTTAATTTTAGTGCAAGTGGTGGTACGAAGAAAGCAGCATATACTTTTGGTATCTCTCGTTTAGATCAAGATGGTATTGTTGGATTGGAGAAATCTAACTTTACAAGAGCTACGGCAAGAATAGGTTTTAATTATGATATTTTAGATAATTTAAAACTTTCTACAACAGGTTTATTTACAAATTCTGAAAAGAATAATTTACCTGAAGGTGGCATTGGTTCTGTGCTATATAGTGCTGTAAATATAAATCCAGATTTAGCGATTAGAGACGAGAATGGAAATTTTTCAACTGTGGATGATATTTCACAAATTGAAATCATAAACCCACTAGCTCTAATTGCAAATAATAATAATACGACAAAAATTGATAAATATAGTGCGACTATTGGTTTAGATTATACATTCTTAAAAAACTTTACGGCGAGCTCTAAGTTCCAAATAAATCATTCAACTGTTCTTTCAGATTCTTTTAGCCCAATCGTTAATTATGGTCCAGGAAAGTCAGCGAATAGAACACAAGAATTTACTACAGATTTTTTAGATATCTATGATGATTACACTTGGGATAATTATATCAATTATACAAAAACATTTAATGATGCTCACGATATAACCGTTTTATTAGGTACTTCTATCTTTAAAACTACAGGAGAGAAATTTCATGGATCTAGTCAGGATGGAGATTTAGTAATACCTAGATTTATCGATCTTGATATTGCAAGAGGAGCTGGTTTCTTTGATGAACGTTTGTCTTCAATGTTTACAAGATTACAATACAGTTATAAAGGCAAATATTTATTGTCTGCAGTATTACGTAGAGACGGTTCCACTCGTTTTGGTCCAAATAATAAATTTGGTTACTTCCCGTCAGCATCGATTGGTTGGAATGTTTCCGATGAGGCATTTTTACAAGATAGTAAAGTGATTAATTCTTTAAAATTTAGAGCAAGTTATGGTGTTATTGGTAATGATCGAATACCAAATGGAGCATTTGTTTCGTTGTTGAATGGAGAAGGAGTATATGCATCAAATAATGAAGTGACTCAAGAAGATTTATTGTATGGTGTTGCAATTGGTAAAATAGGAAACCCAGATATAAGATGGGAAAAACAAAAATCTGCCAATATTGGTTTTGATGCTAGTTTTTTAGATAGAAAAATTAAAATCTCTATGGATGCTTTTTCTAAGAGAACAGAAGATTTATTACTCGCTCCGCAAGTTTCAGGTTTAATTGGTCCATATGCACCCGGTGCATCTACACCCGTTAAAAATGCAGGAACCGTAGAAAACAAAGGTTTTGAATTTAAGATTGATTATAATGATAGTTTTTCAGATGATTTTAAATTTAATATGAGTTTTAATTTTACGACAATTGACAACGAAGTACTTTTTGTTTCAAGTGATAATGGTTTTGAAGTTGGAGGAGATTTTGGAGTTGGCCTAGGGATTAATACTTCTAGAATGGAAGCTGGTTTTCCAATGGGATATTTTCATGGTTTTAAAACAAATGGATTGTATCAAACACAAGCAGAAATTGATGCTTTAGATACAAATGCAGCAGAAGGTACCTACCATTTAGGAGCAGGTCCTGGAGATTTAAAATTTGTAGACACAAACGGAGATGGAACAATCAATGATGATGATAAAACAGATATAGGAGATCCAATAGCTGATATTACAATGGGCTTTAATAT
Organism: Flavobacteriales bacterium; assembly: GCA_034112225.1. Lineage (GTDB taxonomy): Bacteria > Bacteroidota > Bacteroidia > Flavobacteriales_E > Vicingaceae. The sequence continues at coordinate 3,259 of JAWUVT010000075.1, forward strand.
TGGTTTTTCATATAAAAATTTAGATTTTAGTGCGAATGCATTTGCATCTATAGGAAATGAAATGGTTAGAGATTATGAGCGTAATGATTTATTCGCAAATAGAGGAACTTATATGTTAGATAGATGGCAAGGAACAGGTACTAGTAATACGGTTCCAAGAGCAGTTGCTGGAGCATCAATAAACACAGATAATTTTTCTGACTTCTTCGTAGAAGATGCTTCTTTTGTGCGTTTACAGAATATACAAGTAGGGTATACGTTTCAAGAAGATGGGTTAAAAGGCTCAGGAATCAGTAAAATAAGAGTATATCTTACAGGGAATAATCTTTTTACAATTACAGATTATACAGGTTATGATCCTTCTGCTAGTTCTGATTCTCCAATAGGAGCCGGTGTAGATAAAGGGTTTTATCCAGTTGCAAGTTCATATTTGTTAGGTGTTAACTTAAATTTTTAAAAAATAATGAAAAATATAAAAATAATAAAGTACTTTTTAGTAATACTAATAACATTTTCATCATGTGATGATTTTGTAGATGTTGATCCATTAGGTATTGAAGCTGAAGATTACTTTAATTCTGAAGAAGAATACCAAAGTGCTTTAATTGGAGCCTATGATTTATTGCAAGCTACATTTCAGAATGTTTTAATAGGCGTAGTTGCTTCAGACGATTTTATTGCTGGTGGAGATGCATTTAATTATGATCAACCAACATTACAGAATATCAATTCAATGATTCATACTCCTTCTGATAATAATCAGTTAAGAGAAGTATGGCAATTAATGTATGCAGGAATCAATAGAGCTAATTATCTTTTAGAGTTTAAAGACAAAACAGAATTTGCAGGTAGAGATGAAATTATAGCACAAGCTTATTTTTTAAGAGCTTACTTTACCTTTGAATTAGCGAAGTTTTTTGGAGATGTTCCATTAAATTTTGAAGAAAGAAATGGTGTCAATAGAATTGTTGATAAAAGAATTTTATTTGGAGAAGAGTTTGATGTTAATAGAGTGGGTAGTATTGCAGATGTCTACAGTTTAGTCGAAGAAGATTTAAAAGATGCGATTGCTGATTTACCTGCTTCTCAAAACGAGAAATATAAAATTACGAAAGGTGCTGCTCAAGCATTATTAGGTAAAGTATATTTATATCATGGTACATTTGATAATTCTAAATTTGCAGAAGCTGCTACTATGCTTGGTAATGTTGCTAATAATGCAGCATATAGTTTGGTTCAAGGAAATGATTACCTAAATCTATTTGAAAGTGTTGGAGAAAATGGTTCTGAAACTGTTTTTGAAATTCAATATACTGGAGTGGAGGCTGCAGGATGGGAATGTGTTACTTGTAGTGAAGGGTCCTATTTTGTTCAACATAATGGACCAAGATCTCCATATGATGGCACGGTATATAGATCAGGTTGGGGATTCAATTTACCAACACAGCAATTATATGATTTATTTGATGCCAATGATATTAGAAGAGATGTTACTTTCTTAGATTTAAGAAATGATCAGGATACCTATTCTCAAGGTAGAGATGATACAGGTTTTTTTAATCGTAAATATTTACCGCGTAAAGCAGATGATAGAGTTGGTCCTGATCCATTAAACCACGCTAATAATTATAGAGCGATTCGTTTAGCAGATGTATTATTAATGGCTGCAGAAGCAGAGTCTCAAAGCGGTGGTTCAAATGCTGAATCTTATTTAAATCGTGTTAGAGCGAGAGCATATGGAGATAACACTCAAGATTACACACCTTCTGAAGGTACTCTTTTAGACGCAATTTATACAGAAAGACGTAAAGAATTAGCAGGTGAAGGTCATCGTTTTTTCGATTTGGTTAGAACTGGTAAAGCGAAAGCAGCATTTGATGCATTTAATACTAGTAAGCCAGCAGAATTTAATGCTGTCAGTTTTAAAGCAGATAAAAACGAAATTTTTCCAATTCCTTTAGTGGAATTACAATTGGCAAATGCGGTAGAAAAATGGGGTCAAAACAAAAATTATTAAAAATATATAAAATAAAAAACAAAACAAAATGAACTTATTAAAAAGACGATCTTATTTAGTATTACTGGTATTAATAGGTATCACTATATCTTGTGAAGATAATGATGATGATTTGGTTTCAATTACAGGTTTAGACTTCGTAGTAGCAACATTAAATGCGACTGGAACAATGACGGGTGTAGTACCAACTTCAGCCTCCGGAAATGGAAATATTTTATATACTGTAGATTTTGGAGCTACAGCTGATTCAGATACAGATGTATTTCAAACAAGTGCTCCAATGGTTACTTATCAATACCCAGAAGAAACAATCACTTATACAATTACTGTTACAGCTTCTTTAAAGGGGACTGCAGATGTTTCTATAACTAAAGAACATTCGGTTACATTTATAGTTGCCCCTCCTATAGATGATTCTTCAACAAGTCTTTTAGCGGGCACTTGGAGATTGGCACCAGTATCTGGTGCGTTTGGAGTTGGACCTGAAAAGGATAATGTTTCTTGGTTTTCTAATTCTGCTGCTGATTTAACTGTAAGAGATTGTTTATTTGATGATGAGTATGTATTTAATGCAGACGGAACTTTTAGTAATGTGTTAGGAGCAAGTACTTGGTTAGAAGCATGGCAAGGTGCTGTTTCAGATGCTTGTGGGGCTCCAGTATTTCCACACGATGGAAGTGCAGTGGCAACCTACACTTATAATGCAGCTGCAGGTACAGTAACGATTGATGGAAAGGGTGCTTATTTAGGATTGGCTAAACCTTTTAATGGGGGTGAGTTAACAACTCCAGGGGATGCACCAGATTCAATCACTTATCTTGCTATTTTAGAAGGAGATACTTTAGAATTAGATATAGAAATTGCAGGTGGTGGCTTTTGGTCTTATACCTTAGTTAGAGATGCTGTTCCGACTATTGAAGGTACATGGAAAATAGCACCAGAAGCTGGTGCGTTTGGAGTTGGACCTGAAAAGGATAATGTTTCTTGGTTTTCTAATTCTGCTGCTGATTTAACTGTAAGAGATTGTTTATTTGATGATGAGTACGTATTTAATGCAGACGGAACTTTTAGTAATGTGTTAGGAGCAGCTACTTGGTTAGAAGCATGGCAAGGTGCTGCTTCAGATGCTTGTGGGACTCCAGTATTTCCACACGATGGAAGTGCAGTGGCAACCTACACTTATAATGCATCTGCAGGTACAGTAACGATTGATGGAAAGGGTGCTTATTTAGGTTTAGCGAAACCTTTTAATGGTGGTGAGTTAACAACTCCAGGAGCTGCACCAGACTCAATCACTTATCTTGCTGTTTTAGATGGTGATACTTTAGAATTAGATATTGAAATTGCAGGTGGTGGCTTTTGGTCATTTAAACTTGTAAGACAATAATATTTAGTCTTTTGAATTAGTTTAAATAATTGCCGGTATTATATTTATGTAATGCCGGTTTTTATTTTTAATTACATAATTATTTAGTAATACTTTTTTTAAAATAGCATAAAATTGCGTTAAAAAAAACAATACAATACCACAACATTATTAATTATTTAGTTTTTATGAAACTTTAATTCTGTTTTTAATCGTTGTTATTACTAATTGTTTTTTGTTTTTTTTTTGGCGTATGTTTTTTGTTGAGGTGTAGAATAGAGTGTTTACAATAAAAGAACAGTAAATTTAAAAAATAATAAAAAGTTTAATAGATTATACTTTTCAAATACTCATGTGAGTTGGAAGTTATGATCGTTTTTTTTTAAAAAGACAAAAATTATGAAGAACATTTTTTTAAGATGCATACTTTTCTTAATCGCAACGAATGTCTTTGCTCAAAAAACAGATAATGTTTCTGTTTTAAGCAATGAACAAGGAATGAAATTGGTGGTTAATGGAAAAGATTTTATGATTAATGGTATGAACTGGGATTATGTTCCAATTGGTACAAATTATGCTTACAGTTTATGGAAACAACCCGAAAGTGTTATAAAAAGTGCTTTAGACGCTGAAATGGGTTTGTTAAAAAACATGGGCGTAAATACGATTCGTGTTTACACAGGTATTCAACCAAAGTGGATTTCTTATATCCATGAAAATTTTGGTATTTATACAATGCTTAATCATTCTTTTGGGCGCTACGGATTAACTATTAATGGTATTTGGACACCAGTTACAGATTATAGAGATGCAGACACTATAAAGATGCTATTATCTGATGCAAAGGAAATGGCCACTACTTACAAAGGAACTCCAGGGTTACTTTTATTCTTATTAGGGAATGAAAATAATTATGGTCTTTTTTGGTCTGGAGCTGAAACTGAAGATTTTCCTGAAGGAGAAGAACAGAAAAGAGCAGTAGGTGAAAAAAGAGGGAGACCTATGTACAAATTAATGAATGATGCGGCTATCTTAATTAAAAATTTAGATGGTTCTCATCCGGTTGCTATTTGTAATGGAGATTTTTTGTTCTCAGAGATTGTTGCTGAAGAATGCCCGGATGTAGATATTTATGGAACCAATATGTATAGAGGTAAATCTTTTGGAGATGCCTTTGAAAGAGCTAGTAAAGAGTTGAATAAACCAATTATGTTTACAGAATTTGGTGCAGACGCTTTTAATGCATTAACAAATCAAGAAGATCAAAAAATGCAAGCATTCTTTATGGTAGAAAACTGGAAAGAGATCTATGCAAATGCAGCAGGTTTAGGAAAAGGGAATAACTCTATTGGAGGTTTTACTTTTCAATTTAGTGACGGTTGGTGGAAATTAGGTCAAACCAAAAATTTAGATGTTCATGATAATGGTGCATCTTGGTCTAATGGAGGTTATTACTTAGATACTAAAGATGGGAGTAATAATATGAATGAAGAATGGTTTGGTATCTGTGCAAAGGGGCCAACAAATTCTTCTGGATTATATACATTATACCCAAGAGCTGCCTATTATGCTTTAAAACAAGCTCATAGTATAAATCCTTACGAGCTAGGAGCTACAGCTGCATCAGTAACAAATCATTTTAGCAACATTCAATTAATGGATGCTGTTTTAAGAGCAAGAGGAGATAAGGCTGCTTTAGGTGGAACAGAAAAAATTAGATTGAGTAATTTAAGAGCAGAATTTACTACTTTTAATACTGGAGGAACTCTATTGACTACCGAAAATTTAGTGGATCCTACGGGTCTAGTATATCCGAATAAAACAGGCTTTGATCACATGCAATCTTATTTTGTTGGAGTGCAAGGGCAGCCTAGTGCAAATATGAGAGCAGAAGTAAACTTTAATATATTAGGAAATATTGCAGGAAATCCAATTGATGATATTTTTTATGAAAATGTTGGAAGACCAATAGATGTTTCTACTCCTAATGGAGATGTTACTTTAACAGACAACAATAGATTACGAGTATATAATGCTTCATTTGAATGGAATGCAGAAGATTTTGAAATGAGAGGTTTTTATAGAACTGGTCATTATCATTGGGGAGATGAAGGCGATTTTTTTGGTTTGTATCCAGAAGCAAATTATGGTCCGAATTTAGATATTTATAATGGTGAAATTATAGGAGTTGAAGTTGATGGTAAAGGTGCGTTAGAAGGATTAAAAGCAGCATTTGGACCACAATTATGGTGGGGAGCAAATCCAGCAGTTCTCTTAAAATACAGAAGAAAATTTGGTCACTATAATCTAACAGGTATTTATCATGAAGATATCGCTAGTAATACAGATGCTCAAACATCTGGTTTTATTCCTATACCAAAGACAAGAAGAGTAACTTTTGCTGTTGAAAGAAAATACGAGCACGTTGGTTTTCAGTTAGGAGGTATTTGGGGTGGTCAACCTTTAAATGGCAGAGAGTACCAAGATATTAAATACCAAAACGGTTTTTCATCTGTAGTTATAGACAGAATTAAAGCTAAAGATAATTGGGGGGGTAAAGCAAAAATCACTTTCCAAAAAGGAGGTTTTAATTGGTATGCACAAAGTGCCGTAATGGGCTTAGTTGCGAATGGTGGTTTTGATCAAACAAAGACCTTTACAGGTTGGAAATTAAAAGATACTGGAAGTGGAAATCAATCTAATTTTTTAACAGGTTTTGCTTATAATACGGGTAAATTTCAAATAGCACCCAATTTTTTATGGCAAAAACCATTAGTAGCTGCAATGCCAAATGATGTTGGGGCTCCGGGAAGATTAAGAAATATTCAAGATGATCCTTTTGCAGTAAGAGGAAACAGAGAAACTACTGCGGGTGAATTGTTATTAACTTATGATCCAACACCAGGAACTTGGATGTATGAATGGGATAACGACAGAGCAGAGGACGCTAAGTTTGCCATGAATCTTGGTTTTGTATATCGTCATTTACCAACAACACAAGATGCCTGGGTTGGTTTCTTAGCAAATCGTTCTTCATTTGCATTTCCAAATTCAGCACCTGCTGAAGATTTGTGGGAAGTAAACTCTAGAATTGTTTCTAAAATAAATCCAGAATTCGGTTTCATCGCAAATTTATATTATGGAAATGGGCAAGCTAATGGTAGTGACGAAAGATTAATTAAGAGAGCAGGAGGTGATGTTAGAATGGTTTATAATAAATTGAAAGTTACTGCAATGGCTAAATTTAACGATTGGGGTCCTTTTGATTACCATCGAGATTTTAATTTAACTTATCCTGCACAGTTTATGTTAGATTTTTCTACATCTGTAGGGAAACCAGATTGGTTCATTTTACCTGATACTAAAGTTGGTTTAAGAGGAACATGGAGATCATTGGATCAATACTCACCAAGGTATACTCCAAACCAAACATCTTCGGCTTTTGCAACAGCACCAATAGCAAGTCCTGTCGGATTTGATAATGGTTCGGAATGGGAGATTAGAACATACATACACATCAATATTGGAAAATAAAGAAATTATGAAAAACGTAAAATATAAATATTCAAAAACTTTTTTCTTATTATTACTGTTATGTATAACAGTAATAAGTTGCGAAAGAGAGGTTTCTAGCGATGCAGTAGCAGCAACATTTTCTAACAATCCAGACGTTTACATCGATGGTTTTAGTGCAGGTTTAGATTATCAACCTTTTGGAGATTCTTTTCAAGAAGCGTTTTCTGTAGATACAGAAACTAAATTTTCAGGAGCAAGTGCCATGCGATTCGATATTCCAGCATTTGGTGTTGGTTATGGAGGGGCAAATTTCCCTGTCAGTTCTCCAAGAGATTTAACAGATTATGATGCGCTTACATTTTATGCAAAAGCTAATATAGCTGGTTATATCAATCAAATTGGTTTTGGAATTAATGGAGAAACTAAAAATAGATATAGAGTTACAAGAAATAATATGCCAATAACTACACAATGGGTAAAATATGTAATTCCAATTCCGGATGCTTCTAAATTAAGTGCAGTTTCAGGTTTGTTTTGGTATGCAGAAGGAGCATTAGATGCAACAGATAATGTTGTAAATACTTTTTGGATAGATGAAATGAAATATGAAAAACTTGGTACAATTGCGCAACCTAGACCAAAGATATTTAATGGTGAAGACCGAGTAGAAGCTACTTTTAATGATAGTAATATTCAGATTGATGGACTTACACAAACTTTTAATTTATCTAATGGTATAGATCAAACAGTTGTTACGGCAGCCCCATATTTTCTTTTTTCTACAACAGATGTATCTGTTGCGACAGTCAATAGATTTGGTGAAGTATTAGTCGTAGGAGAAGGCACTGCAGTAATTACAGCTATGCTTGGTGATGTTACTGCTGCTGGTTCTTTAACAGTAGTATCTACAGGAGTATTTGTAGGATCTCCAGTGCCTACGGTAAATGCTGCGGATGTAAAATCTATATTTAGTGATGCATATACAGCTGCTACTCCAAGTAATCTCTCTCCAGGTTTTGGTGGATCTACTACACAGGTTTCTGTGAATTCGACAGGTTCAGATTCTGTTTTAGCTTATACAAATAACAATTTTACTGCAATTGTTTTTGAAAACACAGTTGATGCTTCTACTTTAGTTTTTATGCATGTAGATGTTTTTGTAGACGAACCAGGTACTGTGGTTGGGTTTCAAATAAGAGATATTGGTACTAATGGACAAATTGATACGGATACGAATACAGGAAATCCTATAGTAGATGATAAAGATTTAAGGTTTACTGCTTCTAATTTAACTGTTAGCGGATGGAACTCTTTCGATATTCCTCTTAATGGAAATATAGCCAATCAAAAAGGAAATTTAGGTGCAATTATTTTAACTGGCGGGCCTGACTTTATTTTGGATAATATTTTTTTCTACAAATAATAAATTAGATTTTTAAAATTTAAAAAGTAAAAACATGAATTTTATACATAAAGACAAGATAAAGTCATTAATATCAGTATTTTCACTTTTAATAATAGCTGTTTTTAGTAGTTGCGAAAATAGCGAAACACAAACAGTAACCACCTTCTCTAATTTAGTTTGGGCAGACGAGTTTAATAGATTATCTCCTACAGATAGTATACCAGATGCTACTAAATGGACCTATGATAAAGGTACTGGAGAGAATGGTTGGGGAAATAATGAATTACAATACTACAGAGATAGCACAGAAAATGTAAAACTTAAAGATGGTATGTTACAGATTACAGCCTTGCAAGAATCTTATATGGGTGCTGGGTATACATCTGGAAGAGTTTTAACAAGAGGATTGTTTGAAACCAAATATGGACGAATAGAAGCACGTATTAAGTTGCCTTTTGGGAAAGGATATTGGCCAGCATTTTGGATGTTAGGTGCAAACCTCCAAGATGTTACTGAAACTCCAGATGATACAACTACCGACACTTGGCCTTTGGCAGGTGAGATAGATATTATGGAATATCTAGGCAATAGCCCAACTACAGTTTTTGGTTCTGTTCATGGTCCAGGGTATTCTGCTGGAGAAGCAATAACCAAAGATTACACCTTAGAAAATGATCGTTTTGATACTGACTTTCATGTTTTCGGAATAGAATGGGGAGAAAACTACATCAATTATTATGTAGATAATGTTTTATATAACCAAATTACACCAGCAGACGTTTCTGGAGAATGGGTGTTTAATAAGCCATTTTTTATTATCTTAAATATGGCTATTGGGGGCGATTTTCCTGGATCACCTAATGCAGAAACTGTTTTTCCACAAACAATGTATATAGATTACGTAAGAGTTTATCAATAAAATCAATATAGAATAGAATGAGGGTAATATAATACACCTTCATTCTATTTTTAAAAAATATTTTCGCTTTTAGTTTTTATTTAAGATCTTCTTCAATTCTTAAATAAAAAATAGTTTAAAAATTTTTAAGATAACATATTATTATTATTGTGCTTATACGCAGCAATAAGTCACCTAAGGTAAAAATAAATTTTTAGCCAAACTACATAAAAGATAAAATATTAATTTAATTAAAAAAAAAATGAGTAAAATTGCTTTTTCTAAAGACAAATTAACGTCTAAAAGGAATAAAAATATTATTGGAGAGTTAGTGAATTATGAAAATGAATCTTACTACAAGATTTCTAACAGTCATAAAATGCGTCCTTTTTTTATGAGTATTATTTCAGACTCAAATCATTGGATGTTTATTTCCAGTAATGGAGGTTTAACCGCAGGGCGAAAAAATGCTCAATATGCTATTTTCCCATATTACACAGATGATAAAATAACTGAATTAACAGAAACTACAGGTTGTAAATCTATATTTAGAATACAAAAAAATGGTAAAACTCTTCTCTGGGAACCATTTTCAGAAAGACAAGCAGGTATTTATTCAATAACAAGAAATATTTATAAAAATGAATTTGGAAACAAAGTAATTTTTGAAGAAATTAATGAAGATTTAGAACTTACATTTAAATATCAATGGAATTCTAGTGATCAATTTGGTTTTGTTAGGAAGGCAACATTGTTAAATAATTCTCGTCAAGATTTAAACATTTCAATCTTAGATGGTTTTCAAAATATTTTACCTTTTGGTGTAAGTTCAGATTTGCAAGGGACTAGAAGCAATTTGGTAGATGCTTACAAAAAGTGTGAACTTGAGTCAGATTCTGGCCTAGGTATTTATGCTTTAAGTGCTATAATTGTGGATAAAGCTGAACCAAGTGAAGCTTTAAAAGCAAATTTAATTTGGTCTCTAGGGTTAGAAAACCCTATTTACTTATTATCTTCTTTACAATTAAATAATTTTAGAAGGAGTATTCAGCTTGATCAAGAAGTGGATATGAAAGCAGAAAAAGGGGCTTACTTTTTAAATGCTGATATTACTTTATTAGCCAACCAAGAAAAAAAGTGGTTGCAGGTTGCTAATGTAAATCAATCAGTTTCTGATGTTACTTATATTTCAGAAATGATTAAAAACGATGCTAACCTAGAAGAACTTTTACAGAATAGTATAGAAGAAGGAACAAAAAAGCTAATCAAATTAGCCGCAGCTTCAGATGGATTGCAACTTTCTAATGATCCATTAATTAATACAAGACATTTTTCAAATACACTTTTCAATATTATGAGGGGTGGTATTTTTGATGATAATTATTCTATTGAAAAGAAAGATTTTATTACCTATTTATCTAAAGCCAACAAACAATTATTTGTTTCAAAAAAAGACTTATTAGCGGTTTTACCAGAGAAGTTTACACTAGATTTTATTAAAGATTTTGCAGAAAAGGATGCTGATAAAGATCTTAAAAGACTGTGCTTAGAATATTTACCATTAAAATTTAGCAGGAGACATGGAGATCCAAGTAGGCCTTGGAACAAGTTTTCTATTAACACCAAAAGTGATATTGATGGGTCTAAAATTTTAGATTACGAAGGTAACTGGAGAGATATTTTTCAAAACTGGGAAGCGCTTGCACATTCATATCCTCAGTTTATAGAGAGCATGATTCATAAGTTTTTGAATGCAACTACCTTCGAAGGTTATAATCCTTATAGAGTTACAAAAGGTGGTTTTGATTGGGAGATTATAGAAGAAAATGATCCTTGGTCTTACATTGGCTATTGGGGAGATCACCAAATCATTTATTTACTTAAATTTTTAGAGTTTATAGAGAAACATTATCCATCTAAACTTGCAGAATTATTTAATGATGACATTTTTGTGTATGCCAATGTGCCTTATAAAATAAAATCATATTCAGATATTTTAAAGAATTCAAAGGATACTATTGATTTTGATTATAAATTAAATGCAGAAATTGATGAAAGAAGGGCAGCAATTGGTGCTGATGGTTCTTTATTAACAGATAACAATAAAAATGTTTACAAAGTAAATCTTATTGAAAAACTATTAGTTACGGTTTTGGCAAAAGTATCAAACTTTATTCCTGAAGGTGGAATTTGGTTAAATACACAGCGTCCAGAATGGAATGATGCAAACAATGCTTTAGTGGGTAATGGTGTTTCTATGGTAACTTTAAATTACCTTAGAAGATTCATTGATTTCTTTGAAGGTATTATAGCAAATTCTGACCTAAATGATATTCAAATTTCTAATGAAGTATCAGTTTTATTTAATGATATATTAAAAACTTTAGATAGTAATACGGCTATTTTAAGTGGTAAAGTATCAGATAAAGATAGAAAAATAGTTTTAGATGGGCTAGGGAATCCTGCCAGTGAATACAGAGACCTTATTTATGAAAATGGATTTTCTGCTAAAAAGACATTAATAACTAAAACATCATTATTACACTTCTTTGACATCACAAAAAGCTATTTAGAACATAGTATTAGAGCAAACAAACGTCAAGATAATATGTATCATGCATATAATTTAATGACAATTAAAAATACGGATGAAGTATCTATTTCATACCTGTCGGAAATGTTAGAAGGTCAAGTATCAGCGTTAAGTTCTGGTTACTTAACACCAGTGCAAGCTTTAGATTTATTAGATGGGTTAAAAGCTTCAGCTTTATTTAGACCTGATCAGTACAGTTATATTTTATATCCAAATAAAAAATTACCTAGATTTACTAAGAAAAACAATATTCCATCAGAAAAAGTTAAAAACTCTAAACTATTAAAAGAATTAGTAAGTCAAGGAAACAAACAATTAATAGAAAAAGACGTTTTAGGAAACTATCATTTTAATGGAAATTTCAATAATGCAAATAGCGTAAAAGAAGCTTTAGCCAGCCTGTCAGAAAATTATTCAGATTTAGTAGCTAAAGAATCTGATGCTGTTTTAGAAATTTTCGAAGAAATTTTCGATCATAAATCTTTTACAGGACGTTCAGGAACTTTCTTTGGTTATGAAGGTTTAGGCTCTATTTATTGGCACATGGTTTCTAAACTGCTATTAGCAGTGCAAGAAAACTGCTTATTAGCAGTAGATGCAGGTGAAAGTAAGGTTGTGATTGGTAAATTATTTGATCATTATTATGAAATAAATGCAGGAGTTGGAGTTCATAAATCACCAGAATTATATGGTGCTTTTCCTACAGATGCATATTCACATACTCCAGCTTCAAAAGGTGCCCAACAACCTGGGATGACTGGTCAAGTAAAAGAAGATCTACTAAGTAGGTTTGGAGAATTAGGTGTTTTTGTGGAAAAAGGAAAAATTTTTTTCAAACCAAGTTTATTAAAAAATTCTGAGTTTTTAGACAAACCCAAAGTATTTGAATATATCACTATTAACGATGAGAAGCTTCAGTTAAATATTGCTAAAAATCAGTTGTGTTTTACGTATTGTCAAGTGCCAATTGTTTATAGTTTATCAAACAAAAACAGTGTTGAAGTTGTTTTTAACGAGGGCTCAAATATCTTTTTTGATAGTTTAAGTTTAGATGTAAGTACAAGCACAGAAATCTTTGATAGATCAAATAAAATTAACCATATAAAAGTATCAATTATTAAGTAAAGTAGATGAAAAACCTCAATATAATATGCCTGATTTGTTGTTTTTTGTTAATAGTAATTGGCTGTAATAATCAAATGAAGTTAAGTAGTATAGCTATAATAGAACAAAAAGTAGATGCTCTTCTAAAGTCGATGACTTTAGAAGAGAAAATCGGACAAATGTCTCAAATAAGACATTTTGAAGAAGCTGTAGATTTGCATGTTACTAAAAAATTTATAGGTTCAATTATTCACACTCAAGGACCAAACCCTGGAAAAACGGCTTTAGATTGGCAAAATAGGTTTGTAGAACTTCAAAAGAAAGCCCTTTCTACAAGATTAGGTATTCCTTTATTATTTGCTGTAGATGCTGTTCATGGTCAAAATACTTTTGAAGGTGCAACCATTTTTCCGCACAATATTGGTTTAGGAGCAACAGGTAATGAGAAATTGGTTCAAGATATTACATCAATTACAGCTATAGAAAGTCAGGCAACAGGTTTTAACTGGGTATTTTCACCTTGCGTTGCAATTTCCTATAATGAAAAATGGGGAAGAGTATACGAAGCATTTTCAGAAAGTACAGAACTCACAGAAAAGCTTACAAGAGCTTCTGTTAAAGGCTATCAAGGAAATTTATCTGATCCAAGAACGGTAATGGCGACAGCCAAGCATTTTGTTGGAGATGGAGCAACAGATTATGGCGTTGAGGGTGGCAATACTTCTCTCTCTTCAAAAGAAATTAACGAACGATTACTAGCGCCTTATAAAACAGCTGTAAAAGAAAATGTTGGGGCAGTTATGGCATCATTTAATACTATTTCTGGGGTTTCTATGCATGCACATAAAGCATTGATTACAGATGTTTTAAAAGCAGAGATGAAGTTTGACGGTATTGTCGTTTCTGATTGGAAAGGATATTCTCGTTTTGGGGAAAATGAGATCATAAATGCAGGGATAGACATGGTTATGGCTGTTGATGGTGATTTAGAGGATTTTCAAAAAGGAGTAAAAATAGCTGTAGAAACGGATGTAATTGCGATGTCTAGAATCGATGATGCAGTGAAAAGAATTTTGCGTCAAAAATTTAGATTAGGTCTATTTGATAACCCATTTCCAGATGCAACTTTAGTTTCGAAAATAGGAATTAAAGAACACCGAAATGTGGCAAAACAAGCTGTTAGAGAATCTTTAGTTTTGTTGAAAAATAAGAACGAATTTTTGCCTTTATCTAAAGAAACAATTAAAATTGTAGTGGTTGGAGAGCATGCAAATAGTAGTGGATTACAATCTGGAGGATGGACTGTGAATTGGCAAGGAACTAAAGAGAACTATAAAGGTGCAACAACTATTTTAGAAGGGATTAAAAAACAGGCAAAAGGTATGGTTGTGTATGATAAAGAAGCAACTGAAGATCATTTTGATGCAGATGTCGCTATTATTGTTGTTGGAGAAACCCCTTATGCAGAATTTTTCGGTGATATCGGTCATGAATCTAATACAAGAAAACTAACCTTAACACCAGAGCATCAAAAATATATAAAAACATATTCAGAAAAAGGGATAAAGACAGTTGTGATTTTAGTCTCAGGGAGGCCTCTGGTTGTAACCGACCAAATAGAAAAAGCTGATGCGTTTATTGCAGCTTGGTTATTAGGTTCAGAGGGTGATGGAGTTGCAGAAGTACTTTTTGGAGATTTTAATTTCTCTGGAAAACTGCCTCATTCTTGGCCAAGATCTGAAGAAGATTACAAAGGAAAATATGGACCAAATTTTTGGGACAATTCTATACAATCATTATATCCTTTTGGATATGGTTTAAAATATTAAATAAGGAAAAGAAATAAGAACGATCATTTAAAAAAAAATATGAAATTAAACTTAAAAGTTATAGTAGCGTTTTTAATATTGCATATTGTTTTTGGATGTAGTTCTAAAATAGAAAATAAAAAAGAAGTAAAGCAACCTATTAAAGAAATGACAGCATCCAAAATTTTATCAAATCCAGATTATTTAGCCATTTCTTATGGAGGATATCGAGAAGAATCTAGAGAAAAGCAACCCACAATTTCAGAACTAAAAGAAGATATAAAATTAATGCATGCTATAGGGATCCGTATTTTAAGGACTTATAATGTGCAACCAAAATTACCACATGCATCAAATATTTTAGAAGCAATTAGACAGCTTAAAAAAGAAGATTCAAGTTTCGAAATGTATGTTATGTTAGGTGCTTGGATAGATTGTTTAAATGCTTGGACAGGTAAAGACCCAAATCATGAAATAGAAAGCGATCAAAATGAAGGGGAAATAGCAAGAGCGGTTGCTTTGGCAAACAAATACCCAGACATCGTTAAAGTTATTGCCGTTGGTAATGAGGCCATGATCAGATGGGCAACAAGTTATTTTGTTAGACCTAAGGTAATTTTAAAATGGGTAAACCATTTGCAAGATTTAAAGAAAGAAGGAAAGCTTTCTAAAGATTTATGGGTAACCTGTTCAGATGATTTTGCTTCTTGGGGTGGTGGAGAACGAAGCTATAGAGTTAAAGAATTAGAAGATATTATTAAAGCTGTAGATTATGTTTCTATGCATACCTATGCATACCATAATACTCATTATAACCCAGAATTTTGGAAAGTTCCAAACCATGAAAGAGGTTTATCGGACAAAGAAAAAATAGATAATTCAATGTTACGAGCGTTAAATTTCGCAAAAACTCAATATAATGAGGTTTCTGACTATGTGAAAAGTATAGATGCTACAAAAACAATTCATATTGGAGAAACGGGATGGGCAACTGTTTCTAGTGGACATTATGGAATACATGGGTCTAGAGCTACAGATGAATATAAACAAGGGGTATACTATAAACTTCTGCGAGATTGGACAAAAAAAGAAGGTATTGCCTGTTTCAATTTTGAAGCTTTTGATGAACAATGGAAAGATGCCCACAATGCCAAAGCATCAGAAAATCACTTTGGATTATTCACTTTAAAAGGAGAAGCTAAATATTCAATTTGGGATTTAGTTGATACAGGAGTTTTTAAAGATTTAAAAAGAAATGGTCAGCCAGTTATTAAAACTTATAATGGAAATAAAGAAGCTTTAATGAAAGAGATTCTAGTGCCGAATACAGATTACCATAGATAATTAATTACCTATGAAAAAAATAAAATATTTTTTATATTTATTACTGTCATTTATGATTTTAAGTTGCGATATTAAAGAAGATAAATTAGTCGTAGAAGTTTACGAAACTTCTGCTAGTGGAAATAATTTAACAAAAATAGATAATTTTTCTTCTAATGAAACGAAACAAGCTACCATTAAAATAAAACTATTACCAGCACAAAAACGTCAAACAATTACTGGTTTTGGTGGCTCATTTACAGAATCTTCTGCTTATTTATTAAATAAGTTAAGTAAAGAAAATAGAGAGCTTATTATTGAAGCCTATTTTGGTGAAAGTGGTGCAAAATATTCTTTGACTAGAACACATATGAATTCATGTGATTTTTCTATCAGTCAATATTCTTATGCCCCTGTTGCAGACGATAATGAGTTAAAACATTTTACGGTAGAAGAAGACAAAGATGATATAATTCCGATGATTAAAGATGCGATGAAAGTATCTAAAAACGGCTTTAAAATCTTGTCTTCTCCCTGGACTGCTCCTCCTTGGATGAAGGATAATAAAAGTTGGGTAGGAGGTAAGTTACTACCAGAATATTATGATACTTGGGCATTGTTTTTTTCTAAATATATTGATGCTTATAAAGCAGAAGGGATTGATATATGGGGTTTTACAGTTGAAAATGAACCTTTGGGAAACGGAAATAATTGGGAAAGCATGCATTTTTCACCTGATGAAATGACAAATTTTGTTCAAAATTTTTTAGGACCAAAATTAGAAGCAGATGGTCATAAAGCTAAAATATTAGGTTATGATCAAAATAGAGAAGAGTTAAAACATTGGGTAGATTCCATGTATAAAAACGAAGAGACTTCAAAATATTTTGATGGAACAGCAGTTCATTGGTATGCAAGTACTTATGATTATTTTCCAGAAGAATTACTATATGCTCACAATAAAGCACCTAATAAATATATCATTCAGTCGGAAGCTTGTGTAGATTCAGAGGTTCCAAAATGGAAAGATGATGCTTGGTATTGGAGAAAAGAAGCAACTGATTGGGGATGGGATTGGGCTCCAGAAAAAGATAAACATTTGCATCCGAAGTATTCTCCAGTAAACAGATACGCAAGAGATATTATTGGTTGCTTAAATAACTATGTGGATGGTTGGATAGATTGGAACATGGTTTTAGATACTCAAGGAGGCCCTAATTGGTTTAAGAATTGGTGTGTTGCACCTGTAATTGTAGATCCAGAAAAAGACGAAGTCTATTTTACACCAATTTATTATACACTAGCACACTTTAGTAAATTTATTAGACCAGAAGCAAAAATAATTGCTTTAGAAAATGCTGATAAAGAATTAATGGTTACTGCGGCAGAAAATCCTGATGGAACAATTGCAGTAGTTGTTTTTAATGAAGGTAAAATAAATAAAAAAATAAACTTAACTCTAAATGAAAAGAGTATTGAGATAAATATAAAAGAACAATCAATTCAAACAATAATTATATCAACTAACTAAAAAACTAAAAAACTATGCCAAACTCAAAATCTTCTTCTAAAATACCAATGGGACAAAAAATAGCATTTGGATTGGGTATGCTTGCCAATCAAATGTTTCCTGCTGCCATGGGTATTTTTATGGTAGTTTTAATTCAAGACTATGGTTTATCAACTTTGATGTGGGGTGTTTTATTTTTTCTTCCTCGTCTTTTTGATTCTTTTACAGATCCAATAATGGGTTTTATTTCAGACAACACAAGATCTGTATGGGGTAGACGTAGACAATATGTATTTTTAGGAGCTCTGATTATGGGGATAGCGTTTTCCTTTTTATGGCAATTATATATAGAAAATGGTGTAAGTTATAATTTTACATATTTCTTAATATGGTCCTTACTTTTTTATTTAGGACTTACTATTTTTTCGGTGCCTTACGTAGCTATGGGGTATGAAATGAGTGACGACTTTCACGAACGTACAAATATTATGGCTGTTGCGCAATCAATAGGGCAATGGGCTTGGGTTATTGCACCTTGGTTTTGGGTGGTAATGTATGATGATAGTTGGTTTGGTACAACAACAGATACCACAAGAACTTTAGGTGTTTGGGTTGCTATTATTTGCGCTCTTTTAGCGATGGTACCTGCTTTTTTTATAAAAAGTAAGTCAACGAAAGATGATGAAAGTTTAACGCCTTTAACCTTAAAGACTTTAGGAGGAAGTTTAAAAGAGATTTTTGAAAACTTTAAAGAAGCTTTCAAGATTCCAGTTTTTAGAAAATTATGTTACTCAACCTTTTTAATTTTTAATGCATTTAATGTAGTTGCTGGTTTTTCATTTTTTATTGTGGTCTATTATTTATTTAATGGTGATGTAGGAGCTGCAGGTCTTTGGCCTACATTATTAGGAAGTATAGGAGCTTTAGCAACTACTTTTTTGGTCATTCCTATTGTGGCAAAAATGTCTAAAACAATTGGTAAAAAGAACGCTTTTTTAGTTTCACAAGGTATTTCTATTTTGGGTTATATTATGCTTTGGTTCTTATTTATTCCGGGAAAACCCTATATGTTTTTATTTGCATTGCCCTTTTTCTCTTTTGGGATTGGAAGTTTATTTACCTTAATGATGTCTATGACTTCAGATGTTATAGATATTGATGAGCTAAATACAGGTAAAAGAAGAGAAGGGGTTTTTGGTGCTATTTATTGGTTGATGGTGAAATTTGGTTTTGCTATTGCAGGATTAGCAACAGGAGCTATAATGGCATTGGTAGGATTTGTACCTGATACAGTAAATTCTGAAGCTTCCATTACAGGAATACGATTATTCTACTCTGGTTTACCAATATTTGGCACACTTACAGCAATGTGGATTATGCGTAATTATGATCATACAGAAGAAAAAGCATTGGAAATTAGTGCAGAACTAGCAAAAAGAAAAAGAAAGGTAAATGTAACTTCATCAGCATATGGATCAGGATATTTAATGTCTTTCGTAATCCCTAATTTAAAATTAAGAGATTATAATGAAATAGATTTAACGAATAAAACAACCAAAGAACTAGCAACATTATTTTCCAAACAATTAGATGAATCTATACATGGTTTGTGTTTTAGCCCCTATATAGAAGGTCAAAATACGGGTGATATATTAGAAGAAGAACAAATTCGACGTCGAATGAAAATAATTTCACCTTACACAAACTGGGTACGATCTTTTTCATGTACTAAAGGAAACGAACTAATTCCAGAAATAGCTCATAAAAATAATAAAAAAGTTTTAGTAGGTGCTTGTATTAGTAATGATAAAGAACGAAACGAAAAAGAAATAGCATCTTTAATAAACCT